>NZ_JAEUOL010000094.1 GCF_016789985.1 Accumulibacter sp. | reverse complement strand
ATCAATCAAGAGCTCGAACAACTCGCGCTAGTGTTGCCGCAAGCAATGGCCGCCCTCAAACAGGGCGGGCGCCTGGTGGTGATCAGCTTTCACTCGCTCGAGGACCGCATCGTGAAGCGCTTTCTGCGCGACGAGGCGGCGCCTGATCATGCCCCCAGGCGACTCCCGCTGCGCACGGCCGAACTGCCCCAGCCGAAGCTTCGTCTGGTCGGTAAGCCGTGTCGGGCGAGCATCGCCGAAGTGGCGGCCAATCCGCGGGCGCGCAGCGCCGTGATGCGGGTGGCGGAAAAACTGGCGCTCGAGGCTGCCTGAGATGGTTCGTCTGAACGTCATCCTGCTGTTTGCCCTGGTGCTCTGCAGTCTCGGTGTGGTCACGGCACAGCACAAGGCGCGCAAGATCTTCCAGGCACTTGAAGCAGAGCAGGAGCATGCGCGGCAACTTGAGGTCGAGTTTGGCCAATTGCAACTGGAACTGTCGACCTGGGGAGCGGCACCGCGGATCGAGAAGATCGCCCGTGAGAAGCTCAAGATGAACACGCCGGAAACCGGCCGGGTGATCACCTCGGCGTCGACTGGAGGAGCTTCGCGATGATGCGTTTCAAGGGAAAAGTGGCGCACAAGTTCGCCGAAAGCCCGCTGCTGCAGATGCGCCTGCCCACCTGGCGCTCACGGCTCATGGGTCTGCTGATCCTCGGTTCGTTTGGCATGCTGATCGGCCGTGCCTTCTACCTGCAGGTTCTCAACAACGACTTCCTGCAGGAGAAGGGCGAGTCACGCTACCGGCGCGATATCGAAATCAGTGCTTCGCGCGGCAAGATCGCCGACCGGCACGGCGATGTGCTGGCCATCTCGACGCCGATGAAGTCGGTCTGGGCGGTTCCGCAGGTCGCCAAGCTCACCCCCGAACAGACCGTCCAGCTGGCATCCCTGCTCGAGATGGATGCCCGCCAGTTGGCGCAGAAGCTGAGCGCCGAGAAGACCTTCGTCTTTCTTCGCCGTCAGATACCGCCGGCGGTGGCCGATCGGATTGCTGCACTCAAGTTGCCGGGCATTGGCCAGGACAAGGAGTATCGCCGCTTCTATCCGACCGGCGAGATGACGGCGCACATGGTCGGCTTCACCGGTGTCGACGACAGAGGACTTGAAGGTGTGGAGCTGGCGTTTCACGGGCAACTGCTCGGACAACCCGGCAGTCGCAGCGTCATCAAGGATCGTCGTGGCCAGATCGTCGAGGACGTCGGCTCGATCAGGCAGCCGCAGGACGGCAAGGAGATTCGCCTGGCACTCGATTCGAAGATCCAGTATCTGGCTTACAGCCACCTCAAGCAGGCGATCAGCGACAACAACGCAAAGGCTGGCGGCGTGGTCGTCCTTGATGTGCGCACCGGCGAAATCGTCGCCCTGGCCAACTGGCCAACCTACAATCCGAACAATCGCGAGGCACTGTCCGGTGCCCAGTTGCGCAATCGCGCGATGACCGATACTTTCGAGCCCGGCTCGACGCTCAAGCCTTTCACCATCGCCCTCGGGCTGGAAAGCGGCAAGGTCCGCCCGGACACCATCATCAACTGCGCACCGGGTCGGCTGACCATCGGCAACGCAACGATTGCCGACGCGCATCCGCATGGGGCGCTGAGCGTGGCACAGGTGATTCAGAAATCGTCGAACGTTGGCGCCGCCAAGATCGCCGCGATGCTGTCGTCGCAGAAGATGTGGGAAATGTTCGACGACGTCGGTTTCGGACAGGTGCCTCATCTGGGATTTCCCGGCGAGGTGACGGGCCGGGTACGCCCATGGAAGAGCTGGAAACCGATCGAGCAGGCCACCATGGCCTATGGGCATGGCATTTCCGTCTCGTTGATCCAGCTGGCCCGCGCCTATTCGGTCTTTGCGCGCGACGGAGACCTCGTACCGCTCTCCCTGACCCGCGTCGATTCGTCGGCCGCCACGGGCGCCACGGTATTCAGTCCGAAGACGGCGCGCGACGTGCGTGTCATGCTCGAGATGGCGGTCCAGTCCGGCGGAACGGCACCGAAAGCCCAAATCCCCGGTTATCGGGTCGCCGGCAAAACCGGAACCGCACACAAACTGCAAGGTGGTCGTTACGCCAACAAGTATGTTTCTTCCTTCGTCGGCTTTGCGCCGGTATCCGACCCGCGTTTGATCGTCGCCGTCATGATCGATGAACCGAGCGCCGGCAAACACTATGGCGGCGAGGTTGCCGCACCGGTCTTCGCCGCCGTGATGAGCAGCTCCCTGCGCACGCTCGGCGTTGCTCCCGATGCACCGCTGGTCGTCGCGGAGACCCCGAAACCTCCGGTTGCCGCAAAGGCCAGGCTGTGAGCAGTCGTACGGCGCGTGATCGTCGTGACGACCGCATTGGCGACCTGCTGCAGCGCCTGGTCAGCCGCGGCGTGGTGCCGGGCGGAGTGAGCGACGACAGCCGGCTGCTGGTGCCTGGCGATCTCTTTCTGGCCTGTCCCGGCGAACTGGCCGACGGCCGCCACTTTGTCGCCGATGCCATCGCCAGAGGTGCCGCCGCGGTGTTCTGGGAACAGGGCGGCACGGCACCGGATGATTTCGTCTGGCGCGACGACTGGCAGTTGCCCAACTGGCCGGTCACCGGTTTGCGCCAGTTGCGCGGCCCACTGGCACACGCCATCCACGAGCGGCCGAGCGAGCGCCTGTCGCTGATCGCCGTCACCGGAACCAACGGCAAGACCAGCGTCACGCAGTGGATCGGTGCAGCTCACCCGCGGCGCTGCGCAATCATCGGCACGCTGGGTGCCGGACTGCCGGACAAGCTGATCGATACCGGCTTCACCACGCCCGAAGCAACCACCCTGATGCGTTGCCTCGCCGAATTTGCCAACCACGAGGTGCAGGCCTGCGCACTCGAAGCCAGTTCCATCGGCATCGCCGAAGGGCGTCTCGATGGCGCCCGGGTGGACATCGCGGTGTTCACCAACCTCAGTCGCGACCATCTCGATTACCACGGCAGCATGGCCGCCTATGCCCAGGCCAAGGCGAAGTTGTTCACCTGGCCGCACCTGCGTCTGGCCGTGTGCAATCTGGACGACCCCTGTGGGCGTGACCTGGCCACCCTGACCACCGCCACCAAGGTGATCGGCTATACCCAGCAGGAGCAGCCGGATCGCCGGCAAGGAACGATCCGCGCAGAAAACATCGAGCAGACGATTGATGGCATGCGCTTTCACCTGTGCGCGCCGAACGGTCGCGCCCTGGTGGAGACTGGCCTGCTCGGGCGCTACAACGTGGCCAACCTGCTCGCCGTCGCCGCCGTCCTGCTCGATGCCGGTCTGACACCGCAGGAGGTTGCCGAACGACTGGCTCACCTGACGCCACCCGCCGGGCGGCTGGAGAAGGTCGGCGGCGACAACCAGCCATTGGTGGTGGTCGATTATGCACATACCCCGGATGCCCTGGAGAGCGCACTGCGCGCGCTGCGCCCGGTGGCCATCGCGCGTGGCGCCGGTCTGACCGCCGTTTTCGGCTGTGGTGGCGATCGCGACCGGGGCAAGCGGCCGTTGATGGGAGAAGTCGCCACGCGCCATGCCGATCGCGTCGTGTTGACCAGTGACAATCCGCGCGGTGAGGACCCGCAGTCGATTCTCGACGAGATTCGCCGTGCTGCCCCGACGGCGGAAGTGATTGCGGAGCGCGGCGAGGCGATCCGCCGGACGATTCTCGCTGCCCACCCGGCCGAGGTGGTCCTGATTGCCGGCAAGGGGCACGAGGCATACCAGGAGACGGCCGGGGTACGGCGGCCGTTCTCCGACAGCGCGCAGGCAAAAGCGGCGCTGGCCGCCCGACGCGAGGCAGGACGATGAGTGTGACGATGGATCTGCTGAGCGTTGCGCGGGCCACGGCTGGCACTCTGATCGGCGACAATCCGACGTTCTGCGGCGTGTCGACCGACAGTCGGAGCATTGCCGCCGGCCAGCTGTTCGTCGCCCTGCGTGGCGACAATTTCGACGGCCACGATTATGTGGCGGCAGCGCGGGAGCGGGGTGCGGTGGCGGCGGTGGTGGCGGCGGATGCGGTCGAGCGTCTGCAGCCACTCGGCCTGCCGCTCATCGAGGTGGCCGAAACCCGGCTGTCGCTCGGCGCTCTGGCGGCCGACTGGCGCGGTCGATTCAGCTTGCCGTTGATCGCCGTAACCGGCAGTAACGGCAAGACCACGACCAAGGAGATGATCGCCAGCATCCTGCGCGCGGCCTTTGGCGAAGCGGTCCTGTCGACCCGTGGCAACTACAACAACGACATCGGACTGCCGCTCACCCTGCTGCAGTTGAGTGCCGGCCATCGTGCGGCGATTATCGAGATGGGAATGAACCATCCAGGCGAAATCGCCTACCTGGCGGGAATCGCCCGACCCGGGGTCGCCATGGTGACCAACGCACAAAGGGCGCATCTGGCCGGCATGGGAACACTCGAAGCGATCGCCCGGGAGAAGGGCAGCATCTATTCGGGGCTCGAGGAAGACGGGATTGCAGTGTTCAATGCCGACGATTCCTGGGCGAACCTGTGGCGTGAGCAAAGCAGCGGCCTGCGGGTGATGACCTTTGGCTTCGAACGGCCGGCCGACGTCAGCGGTGAGGTCTGCCTGCATGGTCTCGAAAGCCGGCTCACCGTGTGCACCGGCGTCGGGCGCTTCAGTGTCCAGTTGACGCTGCCCGGGCGGCACAATGCGCGCAATGCGCTGGCCGCCGCGACGGCCTGCCTGGCTGCCGGAATTCCGCTGGCCAACGTGCACTCCGGACTGGCCAGCTTTCGCGGCCTCAAGGGGCGCCTGCAGCAGCGGCAGGCGGTGCACGGTGCCGTCCTGCTCGACGACAGTTACAACGCCAACCCCGACTCGGTGCGTGCCGGGATCGATGTACTGGCGTCCACCATCGGCCGCAAGATACTGGTACTCGGTGACATGGGCGAGATTGGCGAGATGAGCGGCCAGTTCCATGACGAAATCGGTGGCTATGCCAAGAGTCAGGGAGTCGACCGCCTGCTGACGCTGGGCGAGGCGAGCGCCCTGGCAGCACACAACTTCGGTGCGGGTGGCGAGCACTACACGCGTGTCGAGAAGCTGGTCGGCGTGCTGCGCGACGAACTCGGTCCGCAGACCACCGTTCTCGTCAAGGGGTCGCGCTTCATGCACATGGAGCGGGTGGTCGAAGCGATCAGCCTGCCTGCCGGGGAGGACGCCTGATGCTGCTCTGGCTGACACAGTGGTTGGCGCAGGACGTGCGTGCCTTCAACGTCTTCGGCTACATCACCCTGCGCACGGTCCTCTCGGCGATGACCGCGCTGATCATCAGTTTCATTGCCGGGCCGCGCCTGATCCGCTGGCTGGCTGCCAAGAAGATCGGCCAGGCGGTGCGCAACGACGGTCCCGAAACGCATCTCATCAAGTCCGGTACACCGACCATGGGCGGCGCATTGATCCTGATCGCGATCATCACCACCACCTTGTTGTGGGGTGACCTCGGCAACCGCTACGTCTGGGTCGTGCTGATCGTCACCGTCGGTTTCGGCAGCATCGGCTGGTATGACGACTGGCAGAAGGTGGTGCACCGC
The DNA here is from genome assembly GCF_016789985.1 of Accumulibacter sp. Lineage (GTDB taxonomy): Bacteria > Pseudomonadota > Gammaproteobacteria > Burkholderiales > Rhodocyclaceae > Accumulibacter. The sequence goes on along the minus strand of NZ_JAEUOL010000094.1, from coordinate 19,961 downwards.
AACCCGCGTGGTCTGTCGGCGCGCTGGAAGTACTTCTGGCAATCGGCGATCGGTCTGCTGGTCGCCCTCTACCTCGGTCTGACGGCGAGCGGGCCGGCCCAGCTCGAGTTGATCGTTCCCTTCTTCAAGACCGTATCCTATCCGCTCGGGGTGATCGGTTTCATTGTCCTCAGCTATCTCGTGGTCGTCGGTACCAGCAACGCGGTCAACCTGACCGACGGTCTCGACGGCCTGGCGATCAGGCCCACCGTGATGATCGCCGCCGCATTGGCAATCTTTGCCTACGTCGCCGGCAACGCCGTCTATGCCAAGTATCTGTTCCTGCCCTACATTCCGGGAGCTGGCGAACTGGCCATCCTGCTCGGCGCAATGGCCGGTGCCGGGCTCGGATTTCTCTGGTTCAACGCCTACCCGGCCGAAGTGTTCATGGGCGATGTCGGCGCGCTGGCACTCGGCGCCGCTCTGGGGACGGTGGCGATCATCGTGCGCCAGGAAATCGTCCTGGCAATCATGGGCGGTATCTTCGTCGCGGAAACGCTGTCGGTGGCCGCCCAGGTGCTGTTCTACAAGATGACCGGTGGCCGGCGCATCTTCCGCATGGCGCCGCTGCATCATCACTTCGAACTCGGTGGCTGGAAGGAAACTCAGGTCGTCGGTCGCTTCTGGATCATCACCATCATGCTGGTGCTGGTCGGCCTGTCCACCCTGAAGCTGCGCTGACATGGACCTGCAGGGGAAACTCACACTGGTGCTCGGCCTCGGTCAGAGCGGGCTGGCGATGGTCAGATGGCTGGCACGCCAGGGGGCGCGGGTACGCGTTGCCGATACCCGCCAGGCACCGCCGCAGGTCGCCGCGCTGCGCGCCACGCTGCCGGAAGCCGTCCTGTTGACCGGCCCGCTGGTGCCCGAAACCTTTGCCGGAGTCGAACTGATCGCCCTGTCGCCCGGCGTACCGATTGAGGAAGCCCTGATCAGGGAGGCCATGCTGCGCGGCGTGCCGGTCGTCTCCGAAATCGAACTGTTCGTCCGTGGCCTTCGACGGGTCACCCCGCAGGCGCGGCTGATTGCGATCACCGGCAGCAATGGCAAGACCACCACGACCGCGCTGACCGGTGCGCTGTGCCGTGCGGCCGGCCGCAGCACGGCGGTGGCCGGCAACATCAGTCCGGCAGCGCTCGATGCACTGATGGACGCCATCGACGGCAACGCCTTGCCGGCCGTGTGGGTGCTCGAGCTGTCGAGTTTCCAGCTCGACACGACCTACAGCCTGCATGCCGATGCGGCCACCGTGCTCAATGTCAGCGAGGACCATCTCGACCGCTACATCGACCTGGACGCCTACACTGCCAGCAAGGCGCGCATCGCCCGGGGATGCCGCGTTCTGGTGCTCAATCGCGATGATCGGCGCAGCCTGGGAGCAAGCCGACCGGAGCATCGGGTGGTCACCTTCGGGCTTGATCCGGCACCCGGTGACGCCGACTACGGACTGGTCGATGGCTGGATCGTGCGCGGCAGAGAACGCCTGATCAGGGCAGGCACACTGAAGCTGATCGGTCGGCACAACGCCGCCAATGCCATGGCGGCGCTCGCGCTGTGCGAGGCAATCGGCATCGATCCCCATGTGGTGCTGTCGGCCCTGGCTTCCTTCGGCGGCTTGGCGCATCGCGTCGAATGGGTCGCCGAGATTCAGGGGATCAGCTATTTCGACGACTCCAAGGGGACCAATGTCGGCGCCACCCTGGCGGCGGTCGAGGGGCTTGGCCGTCGCGTGGCGATCATCCTGGGTGGTGACGGCAAGGGTCAGGACTTCACCCCGTTGCGCAGCGCCATCGCGCGGCATGCGCGTGCCGCAGCGCTGATCGGTCGCGACGCAGCAGTGATCGCCGGCGTGCTCGAGGGTTGCGGGGTGCCGCTCCGTCTCTGTGCCGACATGCCCGAGGCGGTGCGCTGGTGTGCCGGCCAGGCGCAGGCCGGGGATGTCGTACTGCTCTCCCCGGCTTGTGCCAGCATGGACATGTACCGTGATTATGCACACCGGGCGGCGGTGTTTGTTGATGCCGTGCGTGGCATCGAAAGAGAGGCTGCCTGATGTTGCACACCCTGGACACCCCGCGTCGCCTGCCTTCCGAAATCGATCTGGCACTGTTGTGGAGCACGCTGGTGCTGCTCGTGATCGGCATGGTCATGGTGTACTCGGCATCGATGGCGACGGCCGAGGCAGCACGCCAGACCGGCAATCAGTCGACCTACTTCCTGTTGCGCCACGGACTGTTCCTGATCGTCGCGCTGGTGGCCGCCGGTGTTGCCTTCCAGGTGCCGATGACCACCTGGCAGCGCTGGTCACCGTGGCTTTTCGTCGCCGGTTTCGTGCTCCTCGCGCTGGTGCTGATTCCGGGCATTGGACGGGATGTCAACGGCGCTCGTCGCTGGCTGCCGCTTGGCCTGGTCAACCTGCAGCCTTCCGAGCTGATGAAGCTGTTTGCCGTGCTCTACGCCGCCGACTACACGACGCGCAAGATGCCGCACATGCACGATCTGAAGAAGGCCTTCCTGCCGCTCGCCAGCGCCATGGTGGCAGTCGGTGTTCTGCTGCTCAAGGAGCCCGATTTCGGCGCCTTCGTGGTAATCATCTCGATTGCCATGGCAATCCTCTTTCTGGGCGGCATGCGGGCGCGCCTGTTCGTCGTCCTGATTCTCGTCCTGGCTGCGGCCTTTGCAGCCTTGATCATCTTCTCTCCCTACCGGCGCGATCGCATTTTTGGTTTCATGGATCCCTGGGCGGACGCTTTTGGTCGCGGTTATCAGTTGTCGCACGCCCTGATCGCCTTTGGTCGTGGCGAGTTGTTCGGTGTCGGGCTCGGTGCCAGCGTCGAGAAGCTGTTCTATCTGCCGGAAGCGCATACCGACTTTCTGCTCGCTGTGATCGCCGAGGAACTCGGCTTCGTTGGTGTCCTGATCGTCATTCTCCTGTTCGGTCTGCTGATCCAGCGCGCCTTCGCCATCGGCCGCCAGGCGGTGGCGCTCGAGCGGCTGTATTCGGCGCTGGTCGCACAAGGGATAGGCGTCTGGCTCGGTGTACAGGGTTTCATCAACATGGGGGTCAATATGGGTGTGCTGCCGACCAAGGGGCTCACCTTGCCACTGATGAGCTTCGGGGGTTCCGGCATTCTGGCCAACTGCGTGGCCCTGGCGGTACTGCTGCGCATCGACTGGGAAAATCGCCAGATGATGCGCGGAGCCAAGGTATGAGGACGCTACTGGTCATGGCCGGGGGGACCGGCGGCCATGTCTTTCCCGGGCTGGCGGTCGCCGACCTGCTGCGCCAGCGCGACTGGCGGGTCGTCTGGATGGGCGCTCCGGACAGCATGGAAGCCAAGCTGGTACCGGCACGCGGCTACGAGATGGCCTGGGTCCGCTTTGCTGCGTTACGTGGCAAGGGACTGCTGCGCAAGCTGTTGCTTCCCTTGCACCTGTTCTCGGCCTGCTGGCAGGCGCGGCGCGAGATCTGCCGCGTCGGGCCGGATGTCGTCCTCGGCATGGGTGGCTACGTCAGTTTTCCCGGCGGCATGATGGCTGCCCTGCTCGGCCGGCCACTGATCATTCATGAACAGAACTCGATCGCCGGCCTGGCCAACCGGGTACTTGCCCGCTGGGCCAAACGGGTTGCCTGCGGCTTTCCGAACACCTTGCCCGGGGGGGTCTGGGTAGGTAATCCCCTGCGTCCCGAGATGACCGGTCTGCCTGCACCGGCGCAGCGCCTTGCCGGGCGCGATGCCCCGCTGCACTGGCTGGTCCTCGGTGGCAGTCAGGGTGCCACCGCGCTCAACGAGATGGTTCCCAGGGGGCTGGCACTGATCGACGCAGAACAGCGACCGCTGGTGGTGCATCAGGCCGGCGAGAAACACCTCGAACAACTGCGGGAGAACTACGCAAGCGCCGGGGTACCGGCGCATTGTGTTGCCTTCATCGAAGACATGGCGGGCGCCTACGAGTGGGCGGACCTGGTGATCTGTCGGGCCGGTGCGCTCACCGTTGCCGAGCTGGCCGCCACCGGCGTGGCCAGCGTGCTGGTACCCTTTCCCCACGCCGTCGATGACCATCAGACGCTGAACGCCCGTTTTCTGTCGCAGGCCGGCGCGGCGGCCCTGCTGTCGCAGGAGCGACTGACCCCCGAATCGATCAGCGAGCTGCGCAACTATCCGCGCCACGAACTGCAGGAAATGGCCGAGAAGGCGCGTGCCCTGGCCAAGCCCGAGGCAACGGCCGAACTTGCCAGAATGTGCGAGGAGCTCGCCGCGTGAAACACAAGGTCAAGACTATCCATTTCGTCGGCATCGGCGGTGCGGGCATGAGCGGCATCGCCGAAGTGCTGGCCAATCTCGGGTTCTCGGTCAGCGGTTCGGATCTGGCCGACAGCTCGACCACCCGACGGCTCGCCGCGCTCGGCATACGCACCATGGTCGGCCATGCCGCCGGGAACGTCAGCACGGCCGATGCCGTGGTGATCTCGTCGGCGGTCAGGTCGGACAATCCGGAAGTCATCGCCGCACGTAGTCGCAAGGTGCCGGTGGTGCCGCGTGCCCAGATGCTCGCCGAACTGATGCGGCTCAAGCAGGGGATCGCCGTCGCCGGAACACACGGCAAGACCACCACCACCAGCCTGGTGGCCTCGATTCTCGCTGAAGGCGGCATGGACCCCACCTTCGTCATTGGCGGCCGACTCAACGCCGCCGCGGCAAATGCCCGTCTCGGTTCGGGTGACTTCCTGGTCGCCGAGGCCGATGAATCGGACGCCTCTTTCCTGCTGCTCTCGCCCGTGTTGTCGATCATCACCAACATCGATGCCGACCACATGGAGACTTATGGCCATGATTTCAGTCGCCTGAAGCAGGCCTTCGTGGATTTCGTGCAACGCCTGCCGTTCTATGGCGTGGCGGTGCTCTGCACCGATGACGCCAATGTGCGGGAGATCATGCCGTTGGTCAGCAAGCAGATCGTCACCTACGGTTTCGATCCAGCGGCCAACGTTTATGCTGAAAACGTTGTCGCGATCGATGGTCAGATGTGTTTCGACTGCATCCGGGTCAACGGCACGGTGAGCCGACTGCCGGTCACCCTCAACCTGCCCGGCCGGCACAACGTGCTCAATTCCCTGGCGGCGATTGCGGTAGCCAGCGAACTGGGGGTAGCCGACACGGCGATCGTCAAGGCGCTGAGCGAGTTTCGCGGCGTCGGCCGGCGTTTTCAACGTTACGGAGAGCTGACGCTGCCGCAAGGTGGGCGGGTGACGCTGATCGACGATTACGGCCATCACCCGGTCGAGATGCGCGCCACCCTCGCGGCAGCCCGTGGCGCCTTCCCCGGCCGCCGCCTGCTGCTTGCCTTCCAGCCGCACCGCTACACCCGCACACGTGACTGTTTCGACGATTTCGTGAAAGTGCTGAGCGGAGTCGATGCGTTGGTGCTTGGCGAAGTGTACGCGGCCGGCGAAGCGCCGCTCGTCGCAGCTGACGGACGCGCCCTGGCGCGCGCCCTGCGCGTGGTCGGCAAGGTGGAACCGGTCTTCGTTGAACAGGTGGGCGACCTGCCGCAGGTGATTCTGGATGCGGCGCGCGACGGCGACGTGGTGATGACGATGGGTGCCGGCTCGATCGGCGCGGTGCCCGGCAAGCTGCTTGCCGCTCAGGGGTGAGGAAGATGGACGCGAGGGATTTCGGAAAGGTGGCGGTGCTTTTCGGCGGCCGCTCGGCCGAGCGCGAAGTGTCGCTGAACAGCGGCTCTCGTGTGCTGGCCGCCCTGCAGCGTCAGGGTGTTGACGCGCAGGCTTTCGATCCGGCGACGCGCCGACTCGATGAACTGGCCAATTTCGACCGCGCTTTCATCGTGCTGCACGGACGATATGGCGAAGACGGAACGATCCAGGGCGCGCTCGAACTGATGGGTGTCCCCTACACGGGCAGTGGCGTCATGGCCTCGGCACTCGGCATGGACAAGTGGCGCACGAAGATGCTCTGGCGTGCTGCCGGTCTGCCGGTACCCGACTACGTACTGCTCGATGCAGCGACCGATCTTTCTCGGGTCGAGGCACAGCTCGGCCTGCCACTCTTTGTCAAACCCGCTTGCGAAGGCTCGTCGATCGGCATTACCAAGGTCAAGCAGGCCGGTGAATTGCGCGCTGCACATGCCGCTGCGGCCAGACACGACCCACTGGTACTGGCCGAGCAGGCGATTCTTGGTGGAGAATACACGGTTGCCATTCTCGGCGACCAGGCGCTACCGATCATCAAGATCGAACCCGGGAACGAGTTCTATGACTACGCGGCCAAGTACCTGCGTGACGACACGGTCTACCGTTGCCCCTGCGGTTTGCCGGAGCGGCGCGAGCACGAACTTCGTGCCCAGGCTCTTGCGGCCTTTCGCATACTCGGCGGCCGTGGCTGGGGCCGGGTGGACTTCCTGATGGACCAGGCGGGCGGCAGTGGGCGCGCCTACTTGCTGGAGGTGAACACCTCCCCCGGCATGACCGATCACTCGCTGGTGCCGATGGCTGCACGCGCAGCCGGCATCGGTTACGATGAACTGGTGCTTCGCGTTCTGGCGCTTGCCACCCTGGGATGAACGATGTGGCACAAACCGCACCTGCTGACGGCGATTTCCGACCTGCTCTTTCTGGCCGGTGCGGCTGCCCTGCTGGCGGCGGCGGTGGTCTGGGGAACGCCCCGCATGCGTCTGTTTCCACTCAACGAGGTGCAGATCACCAGCGAGCTGCGTTCGGTACAACGCGGCGAACTGGAGGATGCTCTGACCGAACTGCTGCGTGGCAACTTCTTCACCGTCGATCTCGAAGCGCTGCGCCGGGCGCTGGAGGAACTGCCCTGGGTGCGCCGCGCCGAACTGTGGCGCAAATGGCCCTCGCGCATCGAGGTGCGCATCGAGGAGCAACAGGCGGCCGCGCACTGGGGGGATGGCCAGGGCGAACTGGTCAATACCTTCGGCGAGGTCTTCGCGGCCACGCTGACGCGCGAGCAGCGACTGCCTCGACTGAGCGGACCGGCCGGCAGCTCACGCGAGGTTCTGCGCCGCTACGGGGAGTTCGCCGAACTGCTCAAGCCAGTCGGTCTGCCTCCGGCACAGGTGGCGCTGTCGCCACGCCTGGCGTGGCTGCTCAAACTGGAAGATGGCATGCTGGTTGAGCTCGGTCGCGAACAATTGAAGGCACCGATCCGCATGCGTCTGCAACGCTTCGTCGACTACTACCCGACCGTCTCGGATGCGCGCCATGTGCGACCGCTGGCGGTGGATATGCGGTATCCAAATGGTTTCGCATTGCGCTTTCCGGCCAGTGCAGTTCAGGAAGTCAAAGGAAAGAAATGAGCAGGGATAGCAAGGATCTGATCGTTGGACTCGACATCGGCACCTCGAAGATTGTTGCGCTGGTTGCGGAAGTCACTCCGGAAGGCAGGCTCAACGTCATCGGCATGGGTTCGCAGGAATCGAAGGGTTTGAAAAAAGGCGTTGTGGTCAACATCGAGGAGACGGTGGCGACCATTTCGCGGGTGCTGCAGGAGGTCGAGCTGATGGCCGATTGCAAGGTACGCGATGTGTACACCGGGATAGCCGGCAGCCACATCAGGAGCTTCAACTCGAATGGCATGGTGGCGATCAAGGACAAGGAAGTCACCCCGATGGATGTCGAGCGGGTGATCGAGACGGCGCGTGCCATGCCGATTCCAGCCGACCAGGAGATCCTGCACATCCTTACCCAGGAATTCATCATCGACGACCAGGATGGTATCCGCGAGCCGATCGGCATGAGCGGCTTTCGCCTCGAGGTCAAGGTGCACATCGTGACCGGTGCGGTTTCGGCAGCCCAGAACATCGTCAAGTGTGTCCGCCGTTGCGGTCTCGAAGTCAACGATCTGGTCCTGCAGCCACTGGCCTCGAGTTGTGCCGTCCTCTCCGAGGACGAGAAGGACCTCGGGATCTGCCTGATCGACATCGGTGGCGGCACCACCGACCTGGCGGTGTGGACGCAGGGCGCCATCCGCCACACCTCGGTCATCCCGATCGCCGGCGATCAGGTTACCAACGATATTGCCATGGCCTTGCGCACACCGACCCGCGAGGCCGAAGACATCAAGCGCAAATACGGGTGCGCCCTTGCCCAACTCGCCGATCCGGAGGATGTGCTCGATGTCGCCGGAGTCGACGACCGGCCTTCGCGCAAGCTGTCGCGGCGAGCTCTGGCCGACGTCATCCAGCCCCGCGTCGAGGAACTGTACGAACTGATCCAGGCGGAGCTGCGTCGTTCGGGCTTCGAGGACGTCCTGTCGTCCGGCATCGTACTGACTGGAGGTGCTTCGGTCATGCCGGGGATGATCGAGCTCGGCGAGGAAATCTTCCACATGCCCGTCCGTCTGGGTGTCCCGAAATATCAGGGGGCGCTCGCCGATGTGGTGCAGAGTCCACGTTTTGCCACCGCTTGCGGCTTGCTGCTCGAAGCTCACACGCAAAGGAAACGCGGCCTCAAGGTGCGGGAAACACGCGATGTGAAGCAGGTGTTCGGGCGCATGAAATCCTGGTTCGAAAAGAATTTCTGAACCAGCAGGAAGCAGCAATCCCCGTTTTTTTTGACAGCTTTTGAATTTTTGCAGAGGAGGCGACAATGTTCGAAATCATAGACAAGGAACAAGGCGAGCGGGATACCGTGATCAAGGTGATCGGTATTGGTGGGGCCGGCGGCAACGCCGTCGATCACATGATCCGCGAGGGGGTCAACGGCGTGGATTTCATCACTGCCAATACGGATTCACAGGCCCTCGGACGCAGCATTGCGATCCAGAAGCTGCAGCTTGGCAAGACTGGTCTCGGTGCGGGCGCCAAGCCGGAAGCCGGACGCAGCGCGGCGATCGAGGAGCGCGAGGCGATTGCCGCGTCGCTGCAGGGTGCCCACATGGTCTTCATCACCGCCGGCATGGGGGGCGGAACGGGAACTGGTGCGGCGCCCATCGTTGCCGAGGTGGCGCGCGAACTCGGGGTGCTAACCGTCGCGGTGGTGACCAAGCCTTTCGGCTTCGAGGGCAAGCGGCTGAAGGTGGCCGAGGTCGGCATTGCCGAATTGCAGAAACACGTCGATTCGTTGATTGTCATCCTTAATGACCGCCTGATGGACGTGCTCGGTGACGACGTCTCGATGGACGAGGCCTTCCGGGCAGCCGACAATGTGCTGCGCAACGCAGTCGGCGGCATTGCCGAGATCATCAACTTCCCCGGTCTGGTCAACGTGGACTTCGAGGATGTGCGCACGGTGATGGGCGAGATGGGAATGGCCATGATGGGCTCGGCCAACGCCGCCGGCGTAGACCGGGCGCGGATCGCTGCGGAACGGGCAGTCGCCTCCCCGCTGCTCGAGGGAGTCAACCTTTCCGGAGCCAAGGGCGTGCTGGTCAATATCACCGCCTCGCGCTCGTTGAAGATGAAGGAAGTGAACGAAGTGATGAATACCGTACGCGCCTTTGCTGCCGAAGACGCACACATCATCTTCGGCGCGGTGTACGACGAGCAGATGGGCGAGGAAATCAGGGTGACGGTGGTCGCCACCGGTCTCGGACAGGCACAGGCCAAACGGCAAAACTTCGAGGTGATTCGCAACACCGAGCGTCAGGCTACCGGCACCGACGGACCATTTGGTGTCGGTTCGATCGACTACGCTTCGCTGGACCAGGTACCGGCAATCGTTCGCAAGGGCCGCAGCGCCACCGTCGAAGCCCTGGCCAACAGCGGGGTCGATCGCTACGACATCCCGGCCTTCCTCAGAAAACAGGCGGACTGAGCCGGCCTGGTCGTCATTCCTCTGCGGGAATCGGTGGGCGCCTGGCCGGCCCAGGCTGTGCTAGAATCCACCGATTCCCATTTTTTCAGACACATGTTAAAGCAGCGAACACTCAAGGCGGTGGTCCGCGCAGCGGGCGTCGGTCTGCATTCCGGAGTCAAGGTGAACATGAGCCTGCGTCCGGCAGCGCCCGGGACCGGCATCGTCTTCCGCCGCGTCGATCTGGAACCGGTGATCGATCTGCCGGCATCCGCCCTGCTGGTCAGTGATACCCGCATGTGCTCGTGCGTCGAACGTGACGGCGTCAAGGTCGGTACCATCGAACACCTGATGTCGGCATTTGCCGGGCTCGGTATCGATAATGCGTTCGTCGACATCGATGCTGCCGAGCTGCCGATTCTCGACGGTTCTGCCTCGCCCTTCGTCTTTCTCGTTCAGTCGGTCGGCATCGAAGAGCAACCGGTTGCCAAGCGCTTCATCCGCATCAAGCACCCGCTCGAAGTGCATGACCAGGACCCCTCCGGGGTCAAGTGGGCAAGGCTCGAGCCTTACGACGGCTTCCGCCTGTCCTTCTCGATCGGCTTCAACCACCCGGCGATCGACCGCACCGGGCAGCAGGTGATCATCGATTTTGCCGAACACTCCTATGTCCGTGAAGTGGCGCGCGCACGCACCTTCGGCTTCATGCAGGAAGTGGAATGGCTGCACGAGAACGGTCTGGCGCAAGGAGGCGGCCTGGACAACGCGGTCGTGCTCGACGAGTACCGTGTGCTCAATGCCGACGGCCTGCGGTACAGCGACGAGTTCGTCAAGCACAAGGTGCTCGATGCGATCGGCGACCTCTACCTCCTCGGATACCCGTTGCTGGCAAGCTTCACGGCGCACAAGTCCGGGCATGCGCTGAACAACCAGTTGGCCCGCAAGCTACTGGCCAACCCACAGGCATGGGAGTACGTCAGCTTCGAAGACAGCGCGCTGGCCCCATGGACCGTCTCCCGCTGGTTGGCGGCACCGGCCTTCTGACGGCATGTGGCTGCTCCGCCTGCTGGCCGTACTGACCGTGCTGGCCGTGGCCGGCGGCGTGGTGGTTTTCGTATTCACCCGCGACGCGCGCTATCTGCAGTTTTCATGGCGTCTGTTTCGTTATTCGTTGTTGGTCGCGCTGCTGATCTTCGCGTTGCTGATCATCGAACGTGTCGCCGTCATTCCTGTCTAGCCGAGCGCGTCAACAGGCAGTCGATCGCCTGACGCAACGGCGAGCCGGGTAGCGCGTCGCGCAAGGCGGTCAACTGCCGGCTGCTACCGGCGCTGAGCGGCTTGCTCACGAGCGCGCGGCTCGTTTCATGTGCCTGCCAGGCGTGCACCTTGACCTGAACCGCGCTGCACTCCAGACCGTGCTTCGCCAGCTCGTTGACCAGCGTCGGTGCGACCTGGCGCAGCTTGGTCGCCACCGCACCGCTGCTTGCATGGATCACCACGACCCCCGACTTGAAATTGGCCAACCGGCTGGCTTGTACGAGATGCGCTGGTGCGATCTGCTGATAGAGGCCGGCCAGCCGGACCAGCAATCGCGCATGAGCCATCACCTTGTCGGCACCCTCGGCGGCATCCAGATAAGACTGCAGCGAGTCCGCCATTTTCCAGGTTCCAGGAGAAACAACCAAGACATGCTAGCCTGATCGCTGACCCTCTGGCAAGAGGGTTAATCAGCCGGCGCCGCCGAGTCGCACTTCTCTGCCCGAATGCGCTCGTAAATCACGAAATCGAAGGTGGTGCCCGACGCCGCACCATCGACCTGTCCGCTGCGGCGCGAGATTTCCCGCCAGTCGCCGGGCAACAATTCGGGAAAGATCGCATCGCCCTCGGCCTCGGCCGCCACCTCGGTCAGGTAGAGGCGACCAGCCAGTGGCAGCGCCTGGCGATACAGCTCCGCTCCACCGATGACGAACACCTCGGGGGCAGCGCCCGCCAGACGGATCGCCTCCGGCAGCGAAGCTGCCAGGCTGGCGCCGTCCGCGACGTAGGCCGGGTTGCGACTGACGACGATGTTGTGCCGGCCGGACAAGGGACGAAAGGCTGGCGGCAGCGACTCCCAGGTCTTTCGACCCATGATCACCGGCTTGCCGGAGGTGGTACTGCGAAAGTGGCGCATGTCCTCCGGCAACCGCCAGAGCAGTTGCTGGTTCCGGCCGATCATGCGGTTGCTTGCCACGACAGCAATCAGGGCGAGCATCGTCGCTGCTCAGACGGCAACCGGTGCGGCGATGTGCGGATGCGGGTCGTAGCCCTCCAGCGCAAAGTCCTCGAAGCGGAAGCCGAACAGGTCATGCACCTCGGGGTTCAGGCGCATCGTCGGCAAGGCGCGCGGCTCACGGCCCAGTTGCAGATTCGCCTGAGCAAAGTGGTTGCTGTAAAGATGGGCGTCTCCGAAGGTGTGCACCAGGTCGCCCGGCCGATAACCGCAGACTTGCGCCAGCATCAGGGTCAGCAGGGCGTATGAAGCGATGTTGAACGGCACGCCAAGAAAGATGTCAGCGCTGCGCTGGTACAACTGGCAGGAAAGTCGGGCGCGGCGATCCGCATCCGATGGGGTGGCTGGTGCGATGTAAATCTGGAAGAAGGCATGGCAGGGTGGCAGCGCCATGCGCTCGACGTCAGCCGGGTTCCAGGCGCTGACCAGATGGCGACGCGAATCCGGGTTGCTCTTCAGGCCTTCGACCAGTTGCGCCATCTGGTCGATCTGGCGCCCGTCCGCCGCCTGCCAATGGCGCCACTGATGTCCGTAGACCGGGCCAAGGTCGCCATTGCCGTCGGCCCATTCGTCCCAGATGCGCACCCCGTTTTCCTGCAGGTAGTGGATGTTGGTGTCGCCCTTGAGAAACCACAACAGTTCGTGGATGATCGAGCGCAGGTGCAGTCGCTTGGTCGTCAGCAGCGGAAAGCCCGCGCCAAGGTCGAAACGCATCTGCCAGCCGAACACCGAACGTGTCCCGGTTTCCGTACGATCGGTCTTCAGGTTGCCCTGTTCGAGGACATGCCGCATCAGGTCCAGATACTGTTTCATGCCATCTGTTCGTCGAACCGCCAGCCGGCATTGTAATCCCAGAGCCGCAATACTCGGCATTCGTCGTGCTGGTGGATTACAATTGCCCGTTCCAATTCGGCGATTCGTCACCTGACAGTCTTTCGATGATCCTCAAACTGTTCTCACAACGCCCTGATCATCCGCTGGCGGATGGCAAGGAGTTGAAGCGGATTCTCGGCGAGTTGCTGGTTGATCGGCCGGTCACTGCGGTCGATGAAGTCACCACCTGGTTCGAGTCGTTGAAGCATGCCCGAAACTTCCGGATCGATCAGTTGTTCGACATCCTGCGCCAGCTTGACGACGCGGCACAACCGCATCTGCGCCGGCTGACGCGTGACTACCTGCAATCGCAGCACCTGTCGGCGCCGGAACAGCAGCGGCTGTGGACGAAGTGTCATGGCTACTGGAGGGAACTGGCGGCAATCTATTCCTTGTGTCTGGAGCGTGCCCGGCTCGATCCCAAGAGTAGAGGCAGCGAACTGCTCAAGCCTGCGCTACCGCTCGTCGAAACCCGGGTGCAGGCGGCGCGCCGCTGTCGTCTGAAGTGGCTTGCCTATCGCTATGCACCGGTTGAGAAAGATCTCTGGCAATGCCTCGGCGCGAGCTACCTGGCGGCCGAGGAAGCGGGCCTCGCACAGAAGCCGGTACAGCTCTATCCGGCCCAGAAAGGGCTCACCAGTGTCGCACAGCAATACCTGCACGCCTTGATCTTCGACTGCTCGTCGATGGACCAGTTGCTGCCGGAACAGATCGAGATGGCCGATCGACTGATCGCCCAGTTCCTCTCCGGCGTCGTCCTGTCAACCAGCCCTCGTCCCGACAGCGTCTATTGGGTCGACGCCGCGAGTGGGGTGGCGCCGGCCCGTCTGGTGCGGCGTCCCGCTGATGCCTGCTCCAGCCAGCGTTTCTTTTCCCCGGCCCCGGCACTGGCAGCGCTGACCGAACTGATCCACGCGGTCGAACGGGGAGACGTTCCGCGCGATCTCAACCTCGGTGCCGAGTATCAACCAAAGGCCCTGCTCCCCGTCTTGCGTCATCTGTGCACCTACTGGGCCTTGCAGCCGCCCCGGAGGACGTATCAGCGGCACCCGGTCAGGACGCGCATGGCCGTACTTGACGGCTTTGAACACTGCTTCATGGTGTTCGCCGGAGCGGCCGAGCATCTGCACGGCGAAGCCGGCTGCCTGCAGCACTGGCTGGTCGAGAATGTCAGCCTGGGTGGCTTCCGGGCAATCATGGATGGCGCGGCAGCGAACGACCGCATCAAACTTGGCACCTTGCTCTGCCTGCAGGTGGAAGGGGGAGACAACTGGTTGCTGGGAGTGGTCAGACGCTTCGGCGGGCTGGCCGGCGGCAAGACCGGCGTCGGCGTGCAGGTGCTCTCGCGGCGTGCCCAGAGCGTCGAACTGCGCCCCCGCCGTAGTGGCTTCGCGGTGGCCGTGGCCGTTCCCGGCATTTGTTTGCGTGACCGTGGCGAGACCGGCGTATTGCGCATGGTCTTGCCGCTGGGCGGCTTCAGGGTGCGGGAAAGTCTCGACCTCATTCTGGATGGACGCCCACACGTGTTGACCCCGATGGAGCTGGAAGAAAGTGGCAGCGACTTCGAGATCGCCCGTTTCCGTGAGCCGGCGGCCGGCTGAGGCGCGAGCGGATCAGGCCGGCCTGGCTCGCCGGGCGGACTTTGGCCGAAAGGCTGCGATGACGCTTTCGTTGGTCTCGACGTAAGGACCGCCGAGCAGGTCGATACAGTAAGGCACGGCGGCAAAGATACCGGGCACTCGCACGCTACCGTCGGCCGTCTTGACCCCCTCCAGCGTTTCCCGGATCGACTTGGGTTGCCCAGGCAGATTGAGAATCAATGCCTGGCCACGGATGACGCCGACCTGACGCGAGAGGATTGCGGTCGGCACGAAGTTCAGGCCGATCCGCCGCATCTCCTCGCCGAAGCCCGGCATCACCCGATCCGCCACCGCCAGCGTGGCCTCCGGAGTGACATCGCGGGCTGCCGGACCGGTGCCGCCGGTGGTCAGCACCAGATGACAGCCGACCCGATCGACCAGCTCGACCAGGATTTGCTCGATCGCGCTGCGCTCATCGGCAATCAACCGGGTTTCGGTCCGCCACGGGCTGCTCAGCGCGCTGGCAAACCACTCCTGCAGGGCCGGGATGCCCTGATCCTGGTAGACCCCTTGCGACGCGCGGTCGCTGATCGACAGCAGACCGATCAGCAGCTCATCATCACCGCTCATCCGGCTCCTCCTGGTTGCTTGCCGGCGCGTTCCGGTCGAGTTCCTTGAGCGCCTGAAAGAGCAGGCGGTAATTGCGTGGTGGCTTGCTCTGTGCCTGCTCGAGCAGCGTTGCCCGGCGCAGTGAGCGAAGCTGCTGCAGGTCGGCAGCCGGGAACTGGCTGGCTATCGCATACAGGAGTTTCTCGTCCGCCAGCAACTCGCTGCGCAGACGTTCCAGACGGTGCAGTCTGGCCGTTTCCCCGGCGGAGTCGCCGCGCACGGCAGCCAGCGCCGTGCGAATCGGTTCCGCGTCAACGCCCCGCATCAGGCGTCCGATGTACTGCATCTGCCGGCGCCGGGCGTCGTCCTGGCGCAACATGCGGCGAGCCGCGTGCACCGCGGTAGCCAGATCCTCGGGCAGGTGAACCTGTCGCAGACGATCCGCCGGCAAAGCAACCAGCTCCTCACCCAGGATCTGGAGTTCTTCCATCGCGCGCTTGCGCCGGGTTTTCGAGGGCGGGGGAGACTCTTCTTCGCAGGTGATCATTGACTCGCGACCGGTTCTTTCGGCAGGCAGATGGAAGCCGCAGGCAGTACCGCAGTACAGCGGCTGCCGGCCAGGGAGCTGCTATGATAGCGGCTTTTTCCTCCGGTCGCCGCCCTCATGCTCCGTCCAGCCAGCCCCGAGATAGCCGAATCACGCTTCAGTCACAGTGCCGACACGCTGCAGCAACTGGCGCGCGACGTCCTGGCGCATGCCGCCGGGCATGGGGCCAGTGCCTGCGAGGTCGATGTGTCGACCGGCTTCGGCCAGTCGGTCACCGTGCGTTGCGGCGAGGTGGAGACCATCGAGTACAACCGCGACAAGGGAATTTCCGTCTCGGTCTACCTCGGACAGCGCAAAGGGCATGCCAGCACTTCCGATTTTTCGTCGCGGGCCGTGCGTGAGACGGTAGAGGCAGCGTTGAACATCGCTCGCTTTACCGCCGCCGACCCCTGCGCCGGTCTTGCCGAAGCCGGCTTGCTGGCAACCGATGTCGGGAGCAGACCGGACCTCGACCTTTACCATCCCTGGCTGCTCTCGGTTGAAGAAGCGGTCGAACTCGCCGGGCGTTGCGAGCAGGCGGCATTTGCCGTCAGCCCCGAGGTCAGCAACTCGGAAGGGGCGACCGTTTCGCTCCAGGAGGGACAGTTCGTTTCGGCCAACAGCCTCGGTTTCATGGGCGGTTATCCGAGCTCGCGCCATTACCTTTCGTGCTCGGTGATCGCCGGCAAGAACGAAAACATGCAGCGCGACGACTGGTACGCCACCGCCCGCGACCCGCTGGCGATCGGCTCCGCCGAGTCGATCGGCAAACGGGCAGCGCAGCGCGCCCTGTCACGCCTCGGCGCACGCAAGATCAGGACCTGCAAGGTTCCGGTCATCTTCGAAGCGCCGCTGGCCGCCTCGCTGATCGGCAACTTCGTGCATGCGGTGAGTGGTGGCAGTCTGTACCGCAAGACTTCCTTCCTGGTTGACAGTCTCGGTAAACGCGTCTTTTCGCGCAAGATGAATGTCAGCGAACGGCCGCATCTGCCGCGTGGCTTGGCCAGCGGCTATTTCGACAGTGATGGCGTGGCCACCCATGACCGTGAAGTGATCAGCGGGGGGTGCCTGCAGGGTTACTTCCTGAGCACCTACAGCGCTCGCAAGTTGGGCATGCAGACCACCGGCAACGCCGGCGGCTGCCACAATCTGATCGTCCAGCCGGGCAAGCGTGATCTGTCCGGGCTGCTCAGGAAGATGGGGCGCGGCCTGCTGGTGACCGAACTGCTGGGTCACGGCGTCAACTACGTAACTGGCGACTACTCGCGCGGTGCGGCGGGTTTCTGGATCGAAGGTGGCAAGATCGCCCATCCGGTCGAGGGAATCACCATCGCCGGCAATCTCCGCGACATGTTCAGGAACGTTGCGGCAGTGGGCAACGATGTTCTCGTGCGCGGCTCGAAGCAGGTCGGTTCGATTCTGATCGAACAGATGAAGGTGGCGGGCGACTAGTTCGCCGCAACGGCGATAGTCTGCGCGGATACCGTTGCGGTGGCGGTGGCCCAGCCTCAGCCCCGCTTCGGACCGGGGCTGGGCGCTTGTCCTTGGCTTGGCAGCACTCTGCTCTCCGGCAAACCCACGCGCCATGCACGGCTGCTTTCGCTATAATCGCGTGGCACCACACGTACAAGAACCCACCTAGGAGACAAATTGTGGAAAGACGTTCGTTTCTGAAGAATGCAGGTTTCGGCCTTGCGGCCGGTAGCGTCGCCATGCCCGCCATCGCCCAGAGCGCCCCGACCATCAAATGGCGCCTGGCCTCCAGCTTCCCGAAGAGCCTCGACACCATCTACGGCGGTGCCGAGCACATGGCCAGACGGGTGTCCGAGGCGACCGGCGGGAAGTTCCAGATTCAGGTCTTCGCCGGCGGAGAAATCGTTCCCGGTCCGGCGGTGTTCGATGCCGTCAAGGACGGCACGGTCGAAATGGGGCATACCGTTTCCTACTACTTCTACGGCAAGGATCCGACCTACGCTCTGGAAACCGCCGTTCCCTTCGGCATGACCAACCGCCAGATGGACGCCTGGATGCGCTACGGCAACGGCACCAAACTGCTCGGAGAGGTGTTTGCCAAGTCGAACATCATGACCATCCCCTGCGGCAATACGACGACCCAGATGGGCGGCTGGTACCGCAAGGAGATCAAGACGCCCGCCGACCTCAAGGGTCTGAAGATCCGCATCGGCGGCTTCGCCGGCGCCGTGCTCAGCAAGCTTGGTGCCGTGCCGCAGCAGATTCCCGGCGGCGACATCTACCCGGCACTCGAGAAGGGCACGATCGACGCGGCCGAGTGGATCGGCCCCTACGACGATCAGAAGCTCGGCTTCAACAAGGTGGCCAAGTTCTACTACTATCCGGGATGGTGGGAAGGCGGCCCGCAGGTGTCGGCTTACGTCAGCCTGAAGAAATGGGCGGAGCTGCCGAAGGAGTACCAGACCATTCTGCAACTTGCCTGTGCCGACGCGCACGTCGACATGGTCGCCAAGTATGACTCCAAGAATCCGACCGCGCTCAAACAGTTGGTGGGGTCGGGAACGCAGTTGAAGCAGTTCCCGAAGGAAGTCATGGACGCCTGTTACAAGGCGGCCATGGAGTTGTACGCCGAGACCTCGGCGGCCAATCCGCAGTTCAAGAAGGTTTACGATGACTACAAGAAGTTCATGGACGACGAGAACCTCTGGCTGCGCCTCGCCGAAGGCTCCTATTCGAACTACATGTACAGCAAACGCTAGACCTGGCACGCGCAGCCGCCGCCAACCGGCACTGCGCCCTGCCAACGACACGGAACGGAGGCGCGAGCCTCCGTTCCCTTTTGTGTTGCCCCTATGCGGCGGGCAGCCCGACGATCCGTCATCGTCCGTCGGGCACAGTCACTGCTTACTTCGCCTGGTCCTGCTTGATGGCGTCACGTATCGCCTTGCTCGCGGCATCCTCCTCGCTGGCCGGCGATGCATCCTTCGGACTGCCCAGTCCCGGTGGTGTCGAGGGCGTACCGTAATCGGCACCCTGGAACTCGATCTGTACCGCATCGAGATCGACCTTGGCGTCCTGGTCGAGGCCGAAAGTGACCAGTTGCGGGAAGAAGATGAGGATCGCGACCATGATGATCTGGATGCAGACGAAGGGGATCGCGCCCCAGTAGATGTCGGTCGTCTTGACCGAGGCCGGGGCCACCGAGCGCAGGTAGAACAGCGCGAAGCCGAACGGCGGATGCATGAACGAGGTCTGCATGTTGACCGCCAGCAGAACGCCGAACCAGATCAGGTCGATGCCCAGCGCCTGGGCGACCGGTCCGAGCAGTGGCACGACGATGAATGACAGTTCGAAGAAATCCAGGAAGAAGGCGAGCAGGAAGACAAGGGTGTTGACCACGATCAGGAAGCCGATTTCACCACCCGGCAGTCCGGTCAACAGATGCTCGACCCAGCGGTGGCCGTCCACGCCGTAGAAGGTCAGCGAAAAGACCCGCGCGCCGACCAGGATGAAGACCACGAAGGTGGTCAGTTTGGCGGTCGTTTCCATCGCCTGCCGGAGCAGGCTCCAGGTCAGGCGCTGACGGGCCAGCGCCATGATCAGGGCACCGGTGGCACCCATTGCGCCGCCTTCGGTCGGTGTGGCGATGCCGAGAAAGATCGTGCCGAGCACCAGGAAGATCAGGAAGAGTGGCGGCAGCAGAGTGGTCAGCACGCGCATCAGCAACTTGCCGCCGTGCAGGGTGCGCGCCTCGGCGGGCAGTGCGGGCGCGGCACGCGGCCGGAAGATCGCCACCAGCGCGACATAGCCGACGTAGAAGGCGGTCAACGTCAGGCCCGGCAGGAAGGCGCCCTTGTACATGTCGCCGACCGATTTGCCCAACTGGTCGGCCATGATGATCAGCACCAGCGATGGCGGGATGATCTGCGCCAGCGTCCCGGAGGCGGCGATCACTCCGGTGGCGAGCTTGGTGTCATAACCGTAGCGCAGCATGATCGGCAGCGAGATGAGGCCCATCGAGATCACCGAAGCAGCCACCACGCCGGTCGTGGCGGCAAGCAGCGCGCCGACGAAGATCACCGCAAACGCCAGACCCCCACGCAACGGACCGAACAGCTGGCCGATGGTGTCGAGCAGATCCTCGGCCATTCCCGAGCGCTCGAGGATCAGGCCCATGAAGGTGAAGAACGGGATGGCCAGCAGCGTGTCATTGTTCATGATGCCGAAGATGCGATCCGGCAGCGCCTGGAAGAGTTG
>NZ_JAEUOL010000040.1 GCF_016789985.1 Accumulibacter sp. | reverse complement strand
AGCATGCCTTCGCGCACGATGAACACTTCTTCGCCGCGTCCGAGATAGGCTTCCCAGACGCCCGCTTCCTGCTTCTTGCCCAGATACACGAAAGGTAACGGCGGCGCCATGGGCGGCAGCGGCCGCGCCGGCTGATCGGGCCGCCGGTGATGATACGCTGCCGGCGGCCGCGCCGCCACTGCCTGGCACCACGTCCAGGCGCCCTCCTCTGCGCGACGGATACGCCGAGGCAGGGCTCTTCGGAAACAGCTTGACATGAGTAGTGAAGTGAGTTAGCTTTCGCCCTCGATCGTTGGTGCCTGGTTTCTGTTTCAGCGACCTCGTTCATCACGATTGAGACTTGAAAAGGGCAAACCAGACGAAAGTCTGGGACGCAAAGTAACCGGTCTGACGGCTTCGGCCAAGACAGCGGGACCGCCAAGTGTAAAGGTAGGTGAAAGTGGCGTATCCAATGCGCCGCCCAGGGGCCTGGCCACGCGCCACCGCAAACCGCCCCGCAACCAGCCAATATCATCAGGCTCCTAATGCTGACCCCAGTTCAGGCCAACATAGAGGAGACTCGAGATGTTGACCACCAAAGCTTTCCCACTTCGTTCATTCCATTCGGCAGCGTTACTGCTCGGTATCGTCGCCATCCCGGCTTTTGCCGCACCGCCCGCTGCGCCACAAGCGGTCTACGTGCCCGGCCGGCTTCTCATCCAGCAGCGTGCCGGCCTCAGCGACGCGGAAGTCGACCTGGCTTTGCAACCGCATGGCGGCAAGCGGGTCGGCAAGATAGGGCCGATCAACGTGCATGTCGTGCAATTGCCGCCACAGGCGAACACCGAAGCCGCAGCCGCTGCCCTTGCCAGAAACAAGCATTTCAAGTTCGTCGAACGGGACCGCATCCTGCCGCTGAGCGGAACGACCAATGACCCCTCGCTGTCCAGCCAGTGGCACCTCGCCAAGATCAATGCGCCGACGGCATGGGATACGACCAGCGGCAGCAATATCATCATTGCGATCCTCGATACCGGCGTCGATGGCAGCCACCCGGATCTCGCGGCCCAAATGGTGCCGGGCTGGAACACCTATGACAACAACTCGCTGACCGCCGATGTCTACGGGCACGGTACGGCGGTCGCGGGCACCGCGGCAGCGGCCGGCAACAACGGGGTCGGCATCGCCTCGGTCGCCTATCGCGCGCGGATCATGCCGGTCCGCATTTCCGATACGGCCGGCTACGGCTACAGCAGCACGATTGCCAGCGGACTGACCTGGGCTGCAGATAATGGCGCACGGGTCGCCAACATCAGCTACGCGATCGCCGGCAGTGCCGCCGTCGATAGCGCAGCCCAGTACCTGATCGGCAAGGGCGGCCTGACCGCCGTCTCGGCCGGCAACGACGGAGTCGGCCTGACGATCGCGCCAACCGCAAACCTGGTCGTCGTGTCGGCGACCGACAGCAGTGACGCCATCACCTCGTGGTCGAACTATGGGAGCCACATCAACATCGCGGCGCCCGGCTCGAACATCCTGACGACCAGTCGCGGCGGCAACTACGGCTTCTGGTCCGGGACATCCTTCTCGAGCCCGGTGGTCGCCGGCACCATCGCTCTGATGATGGCAGCCAATCCGACACTGCCGATCAGCCAGGTGCAGAGCCTCCTCTACGCAAGCTCCACCGACCTCGGCAGCGCCGGCAAGGACGTTCATTACGGCGCCGGCCGGGTCAACGCAGCGGCCGCCACGCAAGCGGCGGCAGGCACTACAGCGAGCGACACGCAAGCTCCGACGGTGACCATTTCGGCGCCCAGGGGAGGCACCGTCTCCGGTCTGGTGGCGCTGGATGTCGCTGCCAGCGACAATGTCGGCGTCGCCCGGGTCGATCTGGTAATCAGGGGCGCCGCCTATGCGAGCGACGCCAGCGCACCCTACGGTTTCACCTGGGACACCACCAGAATGCCGGATGGCGAGGCGACCGTCATCGCCTACGCCTATGATGCGGCCAACAACTACGCGAGTTCGGCAGCGGTCAGTTTCACCATCGCCAACGCCCCGGCCACGCCCGACACCACCCCGCCCAGTGTGACGATCAAGTCGCCACTCGACGGCGCCAAGGTCAGCAATGTCGTCAACATCAGCGGCCTGGCGACCGACAATCTCGGCACCGGCGGCATGACGCTGTCGCTCTCGATCGACGGCAAGGTGGTCAGCACCGTGACCGGCGGCAGCCTGAGCACCAACTGGAACACCAAGAAGGTGGCCGCCGGCACGCACACGCTGAAGCTGACCGCAAAGGATGCAGCAGGGAACCTGGCCTCCCAGTCGATCAGCGTCACCAAGTAAGCAGTCCCCCGTCCAGCGGGCGCGGGGCTGTCGGCAAGCGGCGGTCCCGCCGGGCGAGAGAGCACCCGCTTCCCTGCCCGACCCGCAGGGTCCCCCTATCCGCCCCCTGGCCGCCGCCGTCGTGTGCGGCGGCACCCCCCCGCCAGTCAGCGTGGTCCCAGGGTCGCCGTTCGATCCGTCCGTCCCTCTCCGTCGCTATCAGCGCCCTTTCGACGTTTGTCGACCCGCGTTTTCATGGCCGGCAAGCAGTCGCCCAGGCCTGCTTCGACACCGCCGACGGCGGTGTCGGAAAGTTTTACATCTTGACACATCCGGGGTCAGTCCGGAAAAGCAAAAATGCAATAAATCAGAAACCCATTGATCTAGGCCCAGATCTTGCTTGTCTTTGTGAAGAGCGCTTCGATTGGCCAGCTTTAATGGCGCTTGCGAAACCGCGTGCGACAGGCGTGGTCCATTTCAACATACCGTGCCGACAAGGCGTCGTTCAGGGAAGTACCGGGCACGACGGACCGTCTGGCAAAGGTTGGAGAGCCTGTTGCACAGGAAGCGATTGGCGGAATCGGGCACGCAAGGGCGTCCCGACCGGAAAACTGGTCCCGAAAGAGCCACCACCGACGTTCTCGCACCGACGACGTTTCGTGGGGTTTCCTCTTTGTGAAGTCGAATGAAGGAGCAATTCCATGAGCACATACGTTCCAAGACCACACTGCCCGGCGCAACTGAAGCGCCTTGTTCTGGCACTCGGCGGACACATCGAGCACCCCGCCGACCTCTCTCAAAGGCAGACTGCCGAAGGCAGCGCCAGGCTCCAGCCGCCGTTCCTGAAACGCCCCTTGATGCTGGGCATGACGGCTGTCGGCATGGCACTCGCCATCCCTACGGCATGGGCCGAGGTCATCTGCATCGGCTCCGGGCTCAGTCCGGAAGGCACCGGCACGACCGTGCAGGGGCAGGCAACCTTCACCGTCGCTCCCGGAACACTGACGGTGGTGCTGAAAAACACGAGCGCGACGACGCCCAAACAGGCGGATATGTTGACCGGGGTAGTGTTCAACATCACTGGCAACCCGACCCTGTCGTACAACGCGACGGCCAATCCGACGCTCCCGGTGGGAAGCAACATCTGGGTCACGCCGGGCCCGGTGATCAATAACGCCACTCCTTTGTTCAACGGCAGCGGTTCGTCCTGGACGGATCAACTAAGCAGTTTCACTTACGGTGCTTACGGTGTTGCCACGACCGGCTGGAGCGGCCTGTTCAACGCCGGCAGCATCGCGGTGGGAAATGGCGGGCCGAACTACGGCATTGCCGCGGCGGGCTCGGGTTCGGCGGTTTCCGGCGGGCAGGCCTATCCGCTGGCTGAGGACTCGCTGCAGTTCGTCTTCACCACCAGCGGCAGTTTCACGCAAGCGGACATCAAGGACGTCAAGTTCCTGTTCGGTACTGCCGGAACAACCAGCACCGGCGTTCCTCCCCAGAACTGCGTCGAAACCGATTTCGGCGATGCGCCGGACCCGAGCCTGGGAACAGCGGCCGGCACGGCCAGCACACCGCCCAACTACAAGACCACCCTGGCTGACGGCGGAGCGTCGCACGTACTCGGCCAACCGGTGTATCTCGGCACGATACCGCCGGATGGCGACAACGGGGCGCTGCAAAACAACACGGCGACCGCCGACGATCTGACCGATGCCGATGACGAGGACGGCGTCGACCTCAAGAATCTGCCGACGCTCCTCACCACGACGACCTCGGTCAAGATGAGCGTCAAGGCGACCAATGGGACGACCAGCGCAGCCAAGCTGGCCTGCTGGATCGACTTCAACCGTAACGGCATTTTTGGCGATGCCGGAGAACTGGCAAGCGCCACGGTGCCGGCGGCAACTGCCGCGGGCACCAGCTTCGCGCTGACGTTCAGCGGCTTCACCACCCCGCTGACGCCCGGCCCGACCGCCATGCGCTGCCGCATCAGCACCGATGCGGCATGGATGGCGACGGTCGCCCCGGCCAGCCCGGCGGGCTCCATCGGACCGGCCACGAATGGCGAGGTCGAGGACTACATGGTCAACGGAATCTACGATCCATGCACCACTTCCCCGATCACCTCACTCCCGGGTGACCCGGCGGTGCCGCCTGCCTACTACAGCGGGGTGCAGTTCACCGTCTCTCCGAGCGGCTCGATGAGCAACATCGCATCGATCCAGTGCCAGAAGACGATCAACATCGACCCGACCACCGGGATGACCTTCAATCCCGTCGCAACCACCGGTCCGCTGGGTACGCCGCCGACCTGGACCTTCGTGCCATCAGCACCTAACGTCATCGTCACCGCAAGAAAGATGAGCACCGCGACGGCAACCATCGCCTGCACGGCCACAGACTCGCTCGGTCTGACGTGTGCGACCGACCCGTGGTTTGCCACCGCCATTCGCCTGACCGGCAGCGCGAAAAATGCAACGACGGAAGCGACGGCGTCGCAACTCGTCAAAGCATCCAGCGCAGAAGACCATGTCACGGTGACCAATGGCACCCCTGGCGTGCAGAAGCTCGAGCTGAACGTGAACGGAACGAAGTTCAACGTGAACAGCCTGAAGGACGGCGAGGTCAGAACCTTGTGCATCACCTCGGCAATGCGCAACGGTGA
The DNA here is from genome assembly GCF_016789985.1 of Accumulibacter sp. GTDB lineage: Bacteria > Pseudomonadota > Gammaproteobacteria > Burkholderiales > Rhodocyclaceae > Accumulibacter. The sequence goes on along the minus strand of NZ_JAEUOL010000040.1, from coordinate 136 downwards.
AGAGAACAGCATCTACCTCGTTGCCAAGGGCAAGCCGGGCGGCTCGGCAGACGTAATGGGTCAAGGCGGAAAGTGCAACTAAGAGCAGCAATGCTGCCCGCTTAGGGAGGCCGCGCGCGGGAAAAAGTCCGGCGCG
>NZ_JAEUOL010000276.1 GCF_016789985.1 Accumulibacter sp. | reverse complement strand
GCCGGTGCGAAAGACGTAAGCGGCCGGCACGGCCGGCGGGTTGCTCTCGCTGGCGGCGCTGAAGCCGGCGGCGCCGGCGACCAGGCGCAGGGGCTCGACCTGATCGCGCAGGCGGCCGAGGATCGATTCGATCAGCGCGTCGCTCATCGGGCGTCGCGGCTGAAGAGGCGCTCGTCGGTGACGTAGTCGACCGTGGCGGCACCGGTGGCGGCGCTGACCTGATTGGCGCCATCGAGCTGCGCACGGCCGGCCTGCACGTCACGCAAAAACGCGCGGGCGTCCTCGTAGGCCCGGCGGGCCGTCTCGGTGGCCGCGTCTCCGAGGACGTGATAGCGGGCGATGGCGCAGGCGAGGCGCGTGATGGTGATCGGGACCGGGCTCAGCGGCACCACGTAGCGGCCGGAGACGTAGCTATTGATTTCCGCTTCGGCATCGGCCAACGCGCGATCGACGGCGCCTGCACCGAGCATCGATTCTCGCTGAACGACCTCGTCTCCACCGTGGCGCTGTTCGAAGTCGGTGATCGCGGCGTAGGCCATGACCGGTCAGCGCCGTACTTTGTGGGTTGTCGTTTTCGCGCCGGCGGCGTCGTCCGGCGCATCGGCGATCGCGCCGGCGGCCTCGAGTTGCGGCAGGTCCTCGTCGCGGATGTCGATGACCTCGCCGATCTCGTATGGCGTGTTGTCGTAGTTGACCCGGGAGAGCAAGCGTTTGCGTGGCATGGAATTTCCTTTCAATGTTCCCGCTGTGCCATCACGGCGGTGAGCTTCGGTCAGTACGGGTTTTTGATGCTTAGGCGACCGCGTTCTCGAAGTAGTAGCCCAGATCCGTGGCCGTGACCACTTCCTTGACCTGCTCGCCGACCCGCACCCGTTGACACCCATTGAGGCCAATGGCCGGCTCGGCGATGGTCCCGGAAATCTTGCTGCCGAACTGCGCCGTAAAGCCGAAGGTGATGCCGGCCTGGGGACCGGCAGCGCGATCGCGATAGAGGAACGCGGCGTGCTTACCCCAAACGCGGGCCAGGGAAACCGCCTGGCCCAGTTTGGCGCTGTTGGCGAAGCCGGCACCCACGAACACCTGCTGCAGCTCGAAAAATTCCAGGAACTCTTGACGCGACACCATGCCCGAACCCTGCGCGGTGCCCTTGATCGCCTGGACCAGTTTGGGATGCCGGCGCAACTTGGTCCACGTGACCTGGCCGAAAGTCGCGATGTTCGGCCGCATGACCGGGATGTCGAGAGCATCGCCGATGGCCGCCACCGGATCCGAGTTGGCGGTGTCTGACCATTGCGAGGTGCCGGACAACGTCACCCTATTGGCTGCGGCGTACGAACTGTTGTTGAACACCAGCGCGGCGGCGCGTTGCTCCCGGGAGAGATTGACCAGGTTGGTCAGATAGGCGACCGCGATACCGAGCGGATCGACGCCCTGGTTATCAGCCTCGATGTCTTCGTTCGGTACCAGATCATCGAGCCCATAGTCCGCCACCTTGTCGTTGGTTTCGGTACCGGAAAAGTTCACCTCGTTCGGCAGGCTCTTGCGCCCCACTTTGGTATCCGGCACGGTGAACCCCTGCGCCAGATCGAATTTGAGGTACTTGAATTCGGCGGCCGTCGGCGTGCGCGGCAGCACCTCGTCTGCGATCAGTACCAGGTCGGGATTGCGATAGGCGATCGAGATCGCCGTCAGTTGCGGATTGACCGGGAATGGCCGCACGGCGCCAACGCCGATCAGCAGCAGATCGCTGACTTCCGGCGGCGAATAGCCGCCGACGAAGTGGATCAGTGCCAGGACGATGCCGACCACGACCAGCGTCAGCAGGTTCGTCGAACAGAGGGAAAGCGCTTTCTTCATGGGGGGCTGTACTCCAAAGGGGTGATTTGACAGAGGCGCTTACATCACGCTCGGTGCGATCAGTACCGGAGCGATATCGCCCGAGACGGCGCTGACCAAGGCGAGACCGATGGTGCGGTTGGTGCTCGCCGCGGCCACACCTTTGCCGCTGGCATCGGCGGTGACCATGGCACCGCGGGCGACGGTACCGCCGAACTCGAGTTCGGCGATGCCACACTGGATGATGTCGACGCGTTCTCCGGAGGCCGGGCCGACCTCGCCGCAGATGCCGATCGACAGATCGGCCGCCGCGGCGGCCTGCAGGACGACGCCATCGGTAGTATCGAACTTGACGATGCGCCGAGCGCTGATGGCCGCCCCGGCGAGGTAGTTCTTGGTGAGGATTTCATTGGCCATGAGGAGAGGATCCTGTGCGATGGAAGGTTGGCGGTCGGCTAGACCGGGGTGGCCACGTGCTTGACGGCCGCGTAAATCGGGACGCTGATGCCCGCCGCGGCCTGGGCGGCTTGCCACGCCAGAGCGGCATTGGCGAGTGCTTGCGCGTCGGTGCGGTCGAGGTCGGCGGCGGCACCGCCGGGCGCCTCGCCGCCGGTCTGGGTGCCGCCGAGCGCCGCTATCGGCACAGTGGTGTCGAGGTGCCTGGCGAGCAGCGCAATGTTGATCGACCCCAGCTCACGCGCCCATTCGATTTGCGCCGGCAGCAGCTTGTGCTGTGCCAGGCCCTGCTCGATGAGGCGCTCGATGCTGCCCTTGAGCTGGGCCTGCAAGTGGCGGGCCAGCTCGTCCTGCACCTCCTTGAGCTGCATCACGGGGACGAATTCTGCCGGGTCTGGCAGCGCTCGCACCTGGGTCTGCAGGGCGACGAGCTGCTCGTGCTGCCGGCTTAGGTAGCCCGCCAGGTCGAGGCTGGCAGCGGCGCCCACCTCCGGTGAGACGGCCACGATCTGGGCGATGAGCTTTTCGAGATGCGTGACGATTTCTTCCGCAGTCGTGGTGATCGGCAGGTTGAGCAAGTAACGCAGGCGCTCGATGAGTTCTTCCATAGGGGGGTGATCCTCGTGGGCAATCAGGCCGGCAGCGAGCCGCTCCAGGCTGGCGCCCAGGTCGGTGAGGCCATCCAGGCCGGGGTTGGAAACCAGTGCAGCGCACGCCAGGCTGCGGACGGCGCCGGTCTGGTCGTCGAAACCGAATACCGGGCTGAGGTAGCGATACTCCTCGTCGGCGATCATCTTCGCCGCCGCCGGTGTCCACCGGACATCGGTGGCGTACAGCCCATCGCCGTCGCGCCACTCGAGCGTGCGGTACCAACCGGCGGCCGGCGCCGGTTTGCCGTTCTGGCTCGCGAGCAGCGTCTGGTGTTCATAGTCGATCACATAGTCGGACCGCCGCGCGTGGGCTCTGGCGCAGATCGGCGCCGCCAGGGTGCGATCGAGATACCAGCCCGGCAGGTTCTCCGGACGGCCGTCCACCGCTCGGAACGTGCCGGCCGGGATCATGCGGATCTCGCTGGGAGGCGCTCCCGTGGAGGCGCGAGTCAGCGCTACGGCGAGCGCAGCAATCGCTGGCGTTTGCGGCTTGGTGGGCTTTTCGGCAGGTGGGCGGCGGGGGCTCGACATGAGGCTCGATTGTCGGTCGCACGCCCGCCGAGTAGCAGGACGAAGCGCTTCGTCATGACCCGCTCTCCCCGCGCGCGCGACAATCCGGCCATCTGCTCAAGACTGATGCGCCGGGGGATTGGTAGGCCCCCAACGCTTTGAAGAGGTGACACGAGGTGAAAGAGACGTGCAATGACCCACCGCAGGCCAGCCCGCATACCGATGTTCCGGACGACACCTGCCAGCATGGCGTGCCGTTCGACGAATGGTGCGCGGCCTGCATTGACGAGATGAATGCCCAACTGGCTGCCGGGATTCCTGCCGAACCGGGAATGGGGCCGCTGTGGTGACGCTATCTCCCATCCCTTTGCCGGCAACCTCCCCGGCAAAGGTCATCTCCCTGAGCGAGGTGCGCGGTCAGTACGCCCCAGGGCGCTGCCAGCATCAGAAAATCCTCGTCGACGAGGCGTTAAGCGAGGTGGAGTGCGCCGACTGTGGCGCCAAACTGAACCCGGTGGCGACGCTGGCGCGCTTTGCCCGCGAGGAAAGCCGCTTGTCCCGAGAAGCAGAGAGGGCGCAGGCGGCCATCGACGCGCTGAACAAACGCGTGCGCTGCAAGTGTCTGCACTGCGGAAAAATGACCCCGATTCTGGGGCGGTAAGAGCGTTCCCAAACCCATCAACCCAGATCAGGAGTAGTTCATGGACGGGTATCAAATCGGCTGGATAGTGGTGCTCGGTCTGTTCGGGGCCGCCTTGAGTTATGCCCTGCTCAGCAATCTACTCAACAAGATAGGCGAGCTGTATGCGGCGAGTCTCCACCACGCAGGGATTGCCGCAATACGAAGGTACGGCGCCGACATGCAGGAGCAAGGCTATTATTTTCTGCCCCGTCGGCTGGCCGCCAATAACCCCAAATCGGAGACAGAGAAAGGGCAGCAACATGGTCTTGATGTTTGAGATTGCACCACCTTTCCGATGGACCCCGAAAGTTGAGCGCGTGGGGCCACTGACACGTTTGATTTGTGCATGGTTCTCGGTGGCGTACCTCTCGGGGAAATTTGGCAACGTGTGGGAGGCTATCCGGCAAGACGAGCGCCAGAGGTGCTGGGACGAGATCAACGCAGCAATCCCGAACGGCCCGCTGCCTGGCAATGGGTGGGACCAGACGGCAGAGCGCAATGGTTTGGTCCTGGCGAGCAACATCGCCATGGCCGGTATGAAGCGCGAAAGGCTTTGCCATGATTGAGCCTGCGAAACCGATTGAGGTTGCAGAGGCCGACGAAGCGTCGCTGCGCAGTGCAGAAAACGAGCGGGAAATGGCGAAGCTGCGAGCGGCACTCGAAACGGCAATGACCACCCTTGATCAGATTGCAACGACGCCCAGGAATGCCGGGGCAAAGCGAAACGCCTCTGCAACGCTGATATTCCTGCGGACGCAGATAGCGTGATGGGTCCCAAGGATCCCCTGGCCTGGGCCAAACGCCCGGCCAGCGACCACGCCGCGCGCGCCGTGCTGGCGCTGGCCAAGACCGATCGCCGCTTCGCGCAGATCGCCCGTTTCCTGATCGAGGAGGGGGTGATCAATCGGGCCGGCCGGCTGCTGCTCACGATAGAGGGCGAGCGTGTCGACCTGCATAAGGCGTTGGAGTGTCGACCAAGCACCGACTACCCGATTACCGGAATTGCATCATTTCGCAAGGAGCCAAGCACCCATGCCCAACAAAACGAGTGATTCAACGAGCGCAGCAGCGTCCCCGGATGACAATGCCGTCGAGCGGTCCGGTCCAAATTGCACCAGGGTGAGCTGCAACAGGCCAAGACCTACTGAGACAATGCCGATCAACGAGTCGCTCCTCGGGCGCCTCGCCGAAGACGCCGTCGACAATCTATTCATGCTGGCAGTTTTCTCGGTAAGCGCGCTGCTTTGGGTCGATCCGAATTCGATGCGCGCCCTGCTGGTTTTTTCCCTCTCGGCAATCGCTGTGGTGATGATCGGTGTGATTGCCTTGATCGCGATGATCAGGAAGCCGGCGACAGCGAGGAATGTTTCCAATCCGGATCTCCAATAAAGCCAATAACAGGCAAGGACGTTCCCATCGTCTCACCGCTGATCGAGGGAATGCTTTCGTAGCGCCGTAAAAAGAACAGGAAACCCCATGACAACGTTTATCAATGAGAGCCGGTTAGCTGCCGACCACCGCATGGCCTTTTATGCAGCCAGGCGAATTCCGAGATTTCACCTGAACGCCATCAGGCGTTCGCTGACCAGGGCAATTGCTGAGGGAACGGCCATTGATGTCTGGCGACGTAGGCAAGCAGTTCGCTTCCAAGCTTGGTTTCGTCGGTGCCGCTCAAAAAATCCGCCGGGAAAGCCAGGTCTCTGAACATCGTCAAGAACATGACGTACTGGCAGAGCAATTCCTTCAGTGCGCGTCGCTCGCCGCCGGGAAGGGAGATCGCTTCCTTGATCGGTAACGGGCTGCCCGAGGCAATGCGCAGAATGATGGTTTCGGCATGCTGACGCTCAAGGGGATGCGGCTGGTCGCTCGCGCCGGCAAAGGCCATCTGCATGAACTTGAACAGTGGTTCGGTAACCTCATCGGCGGTCACGGCCTTCATATTGCGCAGCCCTGTACGATGATCTGAGGCGCCTTCCGCTTTTCCTTGCAATGAGGCGGTCGGGCCGCGCTGATTCGACGGCAGCTTGGCTTCCGCCTTCTGCTGCCTGCGCAAGGCGACCGCGCGACTCTGGGCGACGACGCGCTTGATGTTGCGCAGGTTGAGCCGGTACATCGACTGCTTGGTCGTGCCCTTGCCATAGGACACCGACGGATCGTCCAGGTAGCTTTCCTTGCGCGCCCGGCGTGGCGCGTCAGCCAAGAGCCAGTCGAACTCGGCCATGGCCTCGGCAAAGCGCCCGGCCCGCGACAGGTAGAGCGGCAGCTTGCACCACGCCTCGTTGGTTTGATGGCCTAACGACTCGATCATGCGCGCCTTGGCTTCGTACAGGGTGGCGAGCGCCGCGTCCCAGTCTTTAGCGTCGGCATGTTGCGTGGCCAGGCGCATGAGCGCCGCCAGCTCTTCGTCGTGACTGACAACCACCTCAATGCTGAAGGTCGGCGTAGTCATCGCAAAATCCTCCCTGGTAAAGATGGCCGGACGCAAAAAAGGGGGCGCAGGCCATTTATAAACGCCGCTGCGCCCTATTTTCCTGCCGTGGAATATCTGCGGTCGGTGGCAGAATATAGCTCCGCACGCGCGTCCCGGTCCCCGGCGTGCTTTCGGGCGCGCCACTCCCAGGGCGACACCGCATGATCATCGACCCACAGCCCAACCCTCTTCGCCCTCGCCTCGTGCTCGGCGAACTCGTACCGCCCCGCGTCCTCCGGGGACTGTTCCTTCGCGTATTTCTCGTACCACCAGGCGAGTCCGGCCGTGAGCTGCACGAGGCCAGCGTCGAGCGTCTTGGGACAGGGACTCTCCCGGCACTTCGGCGTCGCCACCATCACCTTGCCGACGATGCGCTGGTACCGGTCGCGCTTGTGCCAGTGCACGTCGACTTCCTTCTCGAACACCAGAGCTGACAGAAACTCCTTTGAGCGCTGACCGAAGGGCTGCGCCTTCTCCGGGGCGTCGATGCCAGACAGCCGGATCTTGTGCTGTTCGTGGTTCGCGTCCAGGACGGTGATCGTGTCGCCGTCGGTCACGCCGACGACCTGGCCAGCCAGCGTTTCGGCACTGACCAGTCCCGTCGAGATCAGCCAAACGGCCGCCAGGATCACGCGGATTATCGCCATGCGGTCAAAGGGGCTCATGCGCTTTCAGCGGTGGCGCCGGGGCAGTCGTGTTTCGCGAAGAGATCGCTCGTCGTCTTGAGGGCTTGCCGCGCCGCCGGGGGCGAGTGGCGGAAGTTGTCGAGGAGGGCCGTTTCTTCGGGGGTCATCACGATTCCGCCCCGAGCCCCAGTGACGATGTACAGCACGTCTGCACCTGCCTGCGCTACCGCTGCCAAGTAGGCTGCTGTCGGGAACGATGTTCCTTTCTCGTAGTTGATCTGCGCCAATTTCTTGACGCCGCCAAGTTCTCCACATGCGGTTTGGCTCAACCCCAAGCGCTCACGTTCCAACCTCAACCGCTCGCCAATAGTTTGCATAGACAAACCTCAAATAGGTCTTGACGGTATGAAAAAACATACCTATGATTCGGCTAACGAGTTACCTTTACTAATAAACACAAACACCAATTGGCGGCAAACATGCACCCCGAACTCATCAAAGCGCAACTGCGCATGCACGGATCAAGCCCCGCTGACGTCGCGCGGGAGACTGGTGTGTCGCAGATGAACGTCTCGCACGTGATCCGTTCTCGGCACCGTTCCGTCCGCATCGCCCGCCGCATCTGTGAACTCACCGGCCTCGAACCGGACACCGCCTGGCCGGGCCGCTACCCGGAGTTCCGTTTTGACCCGATCCGCTTTCCTCAAACCCCGCACTTCCAGGAGGTCGCATGACATCCCCAATCAAAAGAACCCGCCCCTTGCGCCCCGGTCGCTTCGCCAGAGAGGACAGCGCCAGAAGATTCATCATCCGGCTCGACAGGCTTGGCTTCAGTTCCTACGCATCCCTGCAGTCATGGATGTGTCAGACAGGATTCACCCCCGCATCTGAACCACCGGTGGGCTTCTCAGGGGTCACCGTGCGTCTCGATTTTTCCGACCTGGCCAGCGCCTACCCCTTCAAGGAGGCCCTGGTGCACGCCGCCGCGTTGATCCGCCAGGTCAGAGCCAACCCGCTGGGCTGTCGCGTCGAAGTCGTGCAGAACGGCAACGGGGGCTACTTCGCAGACGGCCTCGATGCGACTTGCGGCGCCGTCCACAAGGTTCGGTGAAGAGCCGGCGCTGGTGGACTACCCCGTCTTTGCTCTGCCAGAACGTGTGCTCGACACGAGTCACGGTCAGCACCCGGTTGTTTGCTCCCGTCAGGGGGCCGGTGTGCAGAACTTCTCCAGCAGAGACCACCAGCGGTGCGTCGGACTCCAGCGAGGCGACCAGGGTGCGGTCGTCTCCCGGCTCGTAGATTTCAACAATGAAACGTCCCATGCCTGTTCACCTTTCGCCTTACCAGTTAGCCGAACTTACAGGATAGCAAATCGAAATGAAGTCCGCTGATATCCAGTGCGCCCTCAAGAAGGCGCGCAGCTCGCAAGCCGAGATCGCTCGCCAATGCCAGGTCAGCAAGGTAACGGTCAGCTACGTGGTAGCCGGCATCACGACCAGCCGGCGTATTGCGACGGCGATCAGCACCGCCACCGGGCTGTCGCTGGAGACGCTGTGGCCGGGCAAGTACCCGGCCCAGGAGGTCGCATGAACCATATCTCACTCTGCCGGCTGCGCCTCGCGCTGCGCTATCGGCTGGTCGTCGAGGCGAGCCGTGCCGGGGGCTGGCTCTATGCCAAATCGTGGGCAGCGACGACGGTCGCCGAGTTGCGCCAGCGGGGGGTGGCATGAGCGATCTCCCGGCGCGGCTCGCCTCGCACAACGCCGCGCAACTGCGGCTGATGGACGTGATGCGCGCACTCGCGGGCCATGAGGTCTTTGGCCTGCGCCTGGCGGACCTCGCCAAGGCGGTCGGCGCCAGGGAGTCGATGGTGCTGCGCGACCTGCAGACGATGGCGCACAAGGGCTGGGCGGTGCAGGACGCGACCAAGGCCTGGCGTCTCGGCCCGGAACCGGTGCAGATCGCGGTGCAATTTTCTTACGGATTGCGCCAGGCGCAGGCAAAGGTTTCCGAAGTCGAGCAGCGCTATACGCGCCTGCCCGGTTGAGTTTGTTATCCATCATCCACAAGGGACAAGACAATGAACGAGGAAGGGCAAGGCGGTGAACTGGTGCCAATCGGTGTCGAGGCGCTGCAGAGGCAGGCGGCCGACGAGATCGAGACACGCCGGCTCCTGGAGCGCTTCGGCTACACGGACACGACGCTCGACATGTTGAAGATGACGGTTCGCCGGTACGTGCAGCGCAGCGTGGAAGACATGCTGGAGATCGGTCGCGCTGTGCTGTTGTTCCGTGAGCTACCGCGCGGCGGTTACGGCGAGGCGATCCGCGCGGTGGGCCTCTCGGAACAAACGGCGCGGCGCCTGGCGTCCGTGGCCCTGAAATTCCGCGGCCGGGATCATCTGAAACCCTTGCTGGCCCTCGACCGATCGAAGGTCTATGAGTTGGCGCTGCTCGACGAGACGCAACTCGACGACCTGGCCGCCGACCCGGCGCAACTCGACGCCGTCGAGCGGATGAGCGTTTCCGAACTCAAGAAGAGCCTGCGCGAGGCGACACTGACGTTAGAAGCCAAGGATGCGGTGATCCAGGCGGTGCAGGAAGACAACAGCGCGTTGCGCGAGCAGGCGGTGGCGCGCACGCGCTTTACGCCGGATCAGGCCCGGCAGGAGGCGGATGAACAGCAACAGGCGCGGCTGCAGGAACTGCACGCGGCGGCGATGGGGGTGCTGGCCAACGTCAATCACTTCGGCACGGTGCTGGCCGCGTGCTGGGAACACGGCGAAGCCGAGGGCACATTCGCCGAGGAAACGGCGGTCTGGTTGGCGCAGCAAGTCTCCGCCCTCTACGTCCGCCACGACATCACCGTCGATTTCGCCGAAATCCTCACGCCGAGCTGGACCCGGCAGCCGACCGACACCCACTAGGCTCAGGGAGGAATGATGATCATGCCGCCCAGCCCGTTGCAGTTGCCGATGGTCCTGCAGCTTGCCGCCGAGCTGCCCGCGTTGCCGCACGGCCAGGGGACGCCGCGGGTGCAGTCGATGGCCGAGACGCTCGGCATTTCCGTGCAGACGCTCTGGCGTTGGATCCGCGAGGCGGGCTATGGGTCGACACGCAAGCGTCGCTCGGACGCCGGCCGGTTGAAGGCGCTGACCGAAGCGCAGGTGCGCCAGATGGCGGCGATCCAGATCGCCGGCGCGCGCGAGACGGGCAAGGTGTTGCCGACGCTGGGGATGGTGCGCGACATCGCCAACGCCAACGCGGCGCCAGACCCGGAGACCGGGGAGGTCGCGCACACGACCGCGCATCGCAGCACGATCGCGCGGGCGATGCGCCAACTCGGCTGCCATACCGAGCAGATGATGCGCCAGAGCCCGGCGTTCGCGCTGCAGTCGCTGCACCCGAACCATGTCTGGCAGTTGGATGTGTCGACCTGCGTGTTGTTCTACCTGGCCAACGGCGGGATGGAGGTTTGCGACGAGGCGGCGTTCAACAAGAACAAGCCGCACAACTACGAGCGCGTTTCGCAGTTGCGCGTGCAGCGCTACCTGGTGGTGGATCACTGCACGGGGGCGTTTTACCTGCAGTACCTGGCTGGGCACGAATCCACCCGGAACCTGCTCGATTTCCTGATCCCGGCTTTTCATCCGCGGAATGGCCTGCCGTTCTATGGCGTGCCAAAGATCCTGCAGGTGGACCCGGGCAGTGCGCAGGCCTCGCAGGTGTTCCGCAGTCTGTCGCGAGCCCTGGATATCGAGGTGCGGGTGCACAAGACCAAGAACCCGCGCGCCAAGGGTGCCGTGGAGTCGATGCACAACCATATCGAGCACCAGTTCGAGGGCCGGCTGCACGCGCAGCGGGTGCGGGATTTCGAACACCTGAACGAACTGGCGAATCTATGGAGCGCGGCGTTCCAGTCGCGCGCGGTGCATACGCGCACCAAGCTCTCGCGCTTTGCGGGTTGGATGAAGATCACCCAGTTCCCTGGCGCCTTGCGGGTGATCGCGGGGGGGGCCGAGGTGACGCGCGCGCTGGTGATGGCCGATGCGGTGTCACGGGTGGTGGACGGTCTGCTGCAGATTACATTTTCTGCGGCCGGAAAGGGGCAGGCGACCTATTCGGTCGCCGGCATCCCCGGTGTTGCCGTCGGCGAGAGGGTCTCGGTGGTGGCCAGCCCCTACACGCTGCCCGATATCGACGTGCTGGCGGTGAACGCCGAGGGCAAGGCGGTGCGCTACCGGCGTTCGCCAATTCCGAAGACCGAGTTCGGATTCGACGGCACGGCGGCAGTCCTCGGCCAGGAGTTCAAGTCGGTCGCCGACACCTTCATCGACGTGGAGCGCAAGCGGGCGTTGTGCGCGGCGTGGGGTTCCGATGATCCGCTGGCGATCGCGAAGACGCGCAAGGGCCAGGGTGGACAGCGCGGCGTGGCTTTCGCGGGGCAGATCGATCCCTTTGCCGACGTGCGCCAGGTGGCCATCCCGGCATATCTGCCGCTGGCGGGGACGGCGATCGACGTGGGCACACCCACCGACGAATCGCTGATGTCGGCCACGACGGCTTGCCTTCGCATGCAGCAACTGCTGGATGCGAACTGGCAGCCGGAGCACTACGCGTGGATCACGCAGCGCTTTGCCGGCGGCATCAGTGAAACGCAATTCCGGAGCCTCGCCACGCAGTGGCAGGCGGCGATTGCCGGCCCCGAGGATCACCAGGAGGTACGCCAGGCATGCTGATTCTGGGCGGAGTCTTGAAGCGGCATGGCCTCTCGCAGGCGAGCCTGGCGCGCCAACTGCATCTGTCACCGGCGGCGATCAATCTGTTGATCCAGCGCGGGCAGTATCCCCGGAAGACGGAGCGCCGCGCGCTGCGCTCGATGATTCTCGCGGCGCTGCGCGGGCGGGGCGTCGCGGAATCGGAACTGGTGGAGTGCTTTTTTGAGACGGAGTCGCCCGAGGTGGGCGGGCCGGGAAAGTCGCCGGGCGATCCGGCAGGAACGGCACCGCGTTCGAGCGCGGCGCCGTCGGGTACCACAACAACCCCACGGGAGGTGGAGAGCGAAATGCTACTACGTAAACAGACGCTGAGCGAGGCGGCGCGCCGCAAGTTCAGCATTTTCAGGGATCCGTTCGACGATCCGCAACAGGCCAGCGAGGTGTATCTGAGCCGCGCGATTCGCCAGGTGCGCGAGGCCATGTGGCAGGTGGCGATCGGCAATACGAAGTTCCTGGCGGTGATCGGTGAATCGGGGGCGGGCAAGAGCACGCTGCGCGAGGAACTGGAGGAACGCCTGCGCCTGGAGTCCCGGCCGGTCCGGTTGATCCAGCCGTACGTGCTGGCGATGGAGGATAGCGACAAGAAGGGCAAGACCCTGCGGAGCGACCACATTGCGGAGGCGATGCTGCATGCGGTAGCCAGCGGCGAATCCCCGAAGCGTAGCCCGGAGGCGCGCTTTCGGCAGGTACATGAGGCCCTCACGGCCAGCAGCCGGGTGGGCATGCAGCATCTGCTGGTGATCGAGGAGGCGCACGGTCTGGCCCTGCCGACGCTCAAGCACCTGAAGCGCTTCCTGGAACTCAAGGACGGCATGCGCCGGTTGGTCTCGGTACTGCTGCTCGGTCAGCCGGAATTGCGCGACAAGCTGGACGAGCGGCGGGCGGCCGTGCGCGAGGTGGCGCAGCGCTGCCAGATCGTCTGGCTGCCGCCGCTCGATACGGCGCTCGGCGAGTATCTGGCACACCGTTTTACGTCGGCGGGGCTCGATCTTTCATCGATCGTCGAGCCGGCGGCGATCGATGCGTTGATGCAGGCGTTGACGATCCAGCAACGGGTCGGCCACGGGGCCGCTGATACGCAGGTGATTTCGCTGACGCATCCGCTGGTGGCCAACAACCTGTTGACGGCGGCGATCAACCAGGCGGCGCTGCTGGGCGCCCCACGGGTGACCGCTGATCTTGTCCGGGCGGTGCGGGAGTCGATGCCATGAGCCTGCCGGCAGTTTCGACCCCGATCGCGCGCGCGGATGTGGCGAATCTGGCCCATCTGGCGACGGCACTGGAATACCTGAAGAACAAGTTCACAGACCCGATGTGGCGCGCTGCGCTGCGGCGCGCGGTCATTGAAATGCACGGGGTGGCCACGGAAATCGACGCCGAACACGGATTCGGCATTTATCAGAGGGAGGATTGAACGATGGGTGGGATGAAACGGTTTGCTGGTGAATTGATCGCGGACGCGACGGAGGATCCGGCGCAACTGGCGATTCGACTGATCTACCAGGTGCGCTGCGAGCGCCTGCGTAAATTGAGCCGTAGCCTGGACGAGGTACTTCACGCAGCGACGTACCTGCTCAACCTGGGCGTCAAAATCACCCGCGTGGTGTACGAGCGTGACCGTGCGGTAATCACCGTAGAGAGCACACCCTTCCTGTGGCGCCTGTTCGCTGGCGATTGCGCCTGGCGGCAGCGCCGACTGGAGGGAGAGACCACGATCTACACCTGGTTTGCCGTGCGTTACGGGACGCGGATCGAATGGGAGGAGCGGCAATGACAGGTTCCATCGTTCTGTCCGCTTCGGCGTGGCCGGCCCTTCTGGTCTCCGGGAGCGAATCCGCCTACGCCGGGGCGATGTCCGGGATCGGGCCGCTTTCCTGGGGATTGCTGGCACCACTGGCTGACCAGGCCGGCTGGTGGACAGCAGTCGTCATCACCGGATTGCTGGTGGCCGCGCTGATTTCTGATCTGGCGCCGGATTTCTGGGAGTCCCTGCAGTTCGTGGCCTGCCTGTTGATGATGTTTTTTCTGATTGCCGCTCTGCCGCTGATCCTGCTGGGGACCCTGCTGCGCCAGGCCTGGCAGCGCGGATGGGCACTGTGGGCGCGTTTCTGGCTGGCGCTCGGCCTATGGCGCCACCTCGGCCGCCGCTGGTCGGTGGCGTGGCGCAATGCGGATCGGGAGGAATGATGGACGACCTGGATGGTAAAACGCGCAGATTCTCCGGTGACGAGGATCGTCTCCTCATGAGGCTACGCGGAGAGGGGATGACGTTCGCGGCGATCGGGCACCTCATGAATCGCCCGCAGAGCAGTGTCGGCAATCATTTTCGGAGACTGCAGAGAAAATCTGGTGACCGGCCGCCTCTCCTCTCTCGACGTGTCGAGGTTGCGGATCCCGACCACGACCTGGATCCGGTCGAGACGTTCGTATACCGCAGCCCGGATGGCGAGGTGCGCTGCCTGGGCGGTTGCGGGAAAACGTTCCACTCTCCGGACCGTATGCGAATCCGCATCTGTCCGACCTGTAAAAATTCCGAGGAACGGCGCGGGTGCTCTTACGCCGAATTTTCACTGCGGCTGTGAATGCCGCGCCCCTACTGGAGTACTGATTATGATGATAACGATCAATGGATCTAAGAAGCGCCTCAAGTCCCCGGCAACGCCGAACGTGCCGCAGACGCTGGAGGAAGTGGCCGACCTGATTTCGGGTATCGGCATCGACTCGCGGGAACTGACGCTCATGGAGTGCGAGATGAACGAGACGATCAGCCGAATCAAAGAGGCCTACGAGCAGCGCGCCGACCCGATCCGTTTGCGGATCGCCGACGCCCAGCGCGGGGTGCAGGGCTACTGCGACGCGCATCGTGCCGTTCTCACGGATCACGGCAAAATCAAAACCTACAAATTCACCAGTGGCGAGGTGTGCTGGCGGACGCGTCCACCGTCGGTGCGCATCACTGGCCAGGACGCGGTGCTGTTCAGTCTGCAGCAGATGGGGCTGAACCGATTTGTGCGCCTCAGGATCGAGATCAATCGCGAGGCGATCCTCAACGAGCCGGAGGCAGTGGCACGCGTTCCGGGAATATTCATCAGCCAGATCGAGGATTTCGTGGTGACGCCATTCGAACTCGAACTCAACGGGACCTCGCCATGAGCACGAAGACCGTGCCGGCGAAGCCGGATGCGACCAAGGAACGCGCCACCGTGATCCAATTGATCCATATCGCCCGACGCGAGATCCAGATGAGCGACGACGCCTGGCGCGCGTACCTGCAGCAGGCGTTCCTGGTGCAGTCGTCGACACAGTTGTCGCTGACGCGGCTGCGCACGGCGCTGGCGCATCTGCGGCGACTCGGCTTTCTGCCGAAGCGTGCGGATGGCCAGCCGCTGCCGGCGCGGCTGGCGCAGGAGTGGGCCTTTGTCGATAACGCCGCCGTTCCCCGGCAGCCGTTGCTGCGCAAGATCCTCATGTTGATGCGCGCGCTCCCTGTCGTGCGCGGGCAGCAGGTGGCGTACGTGGAGGGGATCGCCCGGCAGATGGCGGGCCTGGGCGCGACCGCGATCGACAAACCGTTGCCGATGTGTGACGAGTTCGAGTTGCGGCGCATCGTGGTGGCGCTGGTGACTCACATCCGACGCGTGCAGAACCGTGCCGAGCCTGTTGCGGCTGACGCCTGAGGACTGCGAGGCCGTCTCCGGCCTGCTGCCCTACACGGCGCTGGTGCTGATCGCGACGATCGGGGCAGCGGCGGCGTGCACGCTGCTGAACGAGCGGCCGGGGGTGACGATCAATTTGCCCCGGCGCCCGGACGCGAACCCGGCCGGCGCCCGGCGCTGGGCGGAACTGGCCGAGTTGATCGGCGAGCCGGCGATGGCGGCCCTGGCCGCGCGCTTTGGCGGGGAGGTGCTGTCGATCCCGGTGTGCAAGGCGGCTCGCGCCGAGCTGCGGGCGCGGGCAATCCGCGCGATGTACGACCGGCTGATTGGCGTCGAGCGGTTTTCCGGCCGGCAGGCGATCTACGAGATCGGGCTCGCCTTCGCGCCGATCACCAGCCGGGCGATCGAGGGGATCTGTACCCGGGCGGATGACTCCGGGCCGGTGCAGCCGGACCTTTTTTGACAGAGCAGAATGATTTTTCACGAGGAGCAAGACCCATCATGACCCCCGCAGAACAACGCGCCGCACAACCCTTGATCGCCAGCGCGCCGAATGTCGCCCTGAATACCGCGCTGTGGCGCTTCTGGCGCCTGGCCTGGGCGCCGGTGACGATTGCCTGCGCGGCGATCGCCGGCGCGCACTGGGCGCACGGGCAGGTGCTCAACCCGCCGGGTGCACCGCGGCGCCAGACGTGATTTGACATGGCCACGATCCGGGTGCATGATTTCTCGATCGCTGCACTTCAGCGATACGGGTTTAGCAGCCCGGAGAAAAGGCGGACGAACCGCCGCGAGCGGTTTTTTTACGTCCGTCAGCATGGCACTCCCAGTTTCGGGCGGCCGTGCGGGAGGGCTTCGGCCCTGCCGGTTCCTTTTCCCGGTCTGCTAACCCGCACGGTCGCCCTCCCCGTTTAGCAGCGGGCGGGCGGTTCTCTATCCGCTTGAAAAGGAGTTACCCCATGAACACCCCCTTGCCGGCGCCCGCCGGTTCCCTCGCTTTTTCCGGCATTTCCCTCGACCTGTCGCGCCAGTCCGGCCAGGACTGGCTGACCAACCGGGTGCTCGGCCGCTGCCTCGGCACCAATCGGCGAGTCATTCAGAACATCATTGACCGCCATCCGGAGGCGTTCACCGAAGCCGATACCCGCCTCGTTGACGTCGATTTGATGACTCACTGTGAGTCATCAAATACCGAGAAACGCGGCCCGGGAACCGGGGCCAAGACCACCCGCATCTGGTCTTTTCCCGAGGGCTGTCTCAAGGTCGCACTCTTTGCCACCACCGACCAGGCCAAGGCCTTCGGCCTCTTCGTGCTGGCGCACCTGCAGCGGCAGGCCGAGCACTGGCGCCTCAAGGCCCTGCAGCGGGAGCACTACATCTACAGCAAGCGCCCGCGCATGCGCCTGGTGGCCCAGGCGGCCGATGCCGGCCTCAAGGCGGCCGATGCCGGCCTCAAGACGCGCGACCAGGCCGGCGCCGCCGGCTTCCGCTGCCTGGAATCGGCACGCCGCAACCGCAGGGAGGCGCTGAAGGCCGGCCTGCTGGCCACGCCCGCCCTGCCGGAAGCCGCCCAGGGCGAACTCTTCGCCCTCACCGGGGAGGCCTGACCATGTGCCCCTGCCAACCCACGCCCGCCGCGGGCGCTCCCCTGTTTCATCGTGCCTATGACCTCGCCGCGCTGATCGGCGATTGCCGTTCGGTGGCGCTCGCGCTGCCGGCGATCATTCCCGACGGCGATGAGGCCATGACGCTGGCCCGCCTGCAGCACCTCACTAACCTGGCCAGCGCCGTCAGCCGCCTGCTCGGCCCGGCCGAGGATCTCGCGTACGCGCTTGGTTCTGATCTGCACGACCTGCACCGCCAACTCGCCTCGAAAGGGAATTGACCATGAACGATTTGATCAACGTGCCATTCCGCAACACCACCCTGGAAATGATTGGTCACGACGGGCAGCCGTATGTCGCCATGCGGCCGATCGTCGAAGGGATGGGGCTCGACTGGAAGACCCAGCACCGCAAACTGATGGCCGACAAGGATCGTTGGTCCGTGGTCATAATGACCACGGAGACCCCTGCCGGTTTGCGCGAAAGTGTCTGCATTCCGCTGCGCAAAACCTTCGCCTGGTTGAACACGGTTTCCGCCAACAAGGTCCGCCCCGAACTGCGCGAAACGATCCTCGACTACCAGCGGCGATGCGACGACGTGCTCTGGGAACACTGGACAGGCGAGGCCGAGGGGGAGCGCAACCAGAGCCGAAACTACTATTTCTCGAAGTACCCGCACTGGCCGGCGATCCGCGCGCGGGTGCTGGCCGGCGAGCGCTACCGCGACATCGCGACGGCCATTGCCCGCAGTGTCGGCGCGGTGCGCTATGCGATCCAGCGGATGATCCAGATCGGCCTGCTGGCGCCGGCGAAGGTTGCCGCGGCGCAAGTCGGGGCGTCGCGGCGCGCAGCGCTACGCCAGGTCTCTGGCTGGGGCCAGCTTTCGTTGGCGTTGGAGAATTGATGAGCGCAATTCAGTGCTCAGCTCCTACCTGAACGACCTGCCCCGCCCCGTGCGGGGCTTTTTGTTGCGGGGTGACGAACCCCTTCCCCCTGCTTCACGCCTTGCGCGCGCGCGACAATGGCCGCGCATGTCCATCACCCACCACCCACTGTCATGACCTTGCCGCTGCCCAGAGTCCTGCCGACTCAAGAAATGGACGACCCGGGCGTCGAAATCGACCTGCTCTGGAACGAACACTGCGACGAAATCGAGGCCGCCGCCGCGGCGATTGCGGCACACCTCATCGCCAGTGATCCGCACCCGATTTATACGACCTCTGCAGAAGCCTCTGCCGCAGCTCCCGTGCAAAGCGTCGCTGGCCGTGCCGGAGCGGTCACGCTAACCAAAACAGACGTTGGCCTGGCGGCTGTCGACAACACCAGCGACGCCAACAAACCGGTCAGCTCGGCGCAACAGACGGCCCTCGGCCTCAAGGCCGACTTGGACTCGCCGAACTTCACCGGTGTGGTCGGCGGCATTACCGCCGCGATGGTCGGCGCGCCGAGCGGATCCGGGACGTGTTCCGGAACCAATACAGGCAACGAGACAACCACCACGATCGGTAGTCTGATCCAGGGCGCCACTGCCAAAAGCTCGCCGGACGATAACGATTGGTTCGGTCTGACGGACTCGGCCGCCGGCAACCTGCTGAAGGGTTTCTCGTGGTCCAACCTCAAGGCCCGTCTGCTGGAGATGGTTTTCGGGGCGGGTTATCTGAAGGTTTTCCACAACACCGCCAGACCGTGGATTCTGCTGCCCTCCGGGACGCTCAACGCGGGGTCGGCGGGATCGGCGACCATCGACAACCTGGCCACGGCGCTGGTCCGCTCCTACACCTCTGGAGGCTGGGTTTATGTGCCTGCCGTCGGGAGCCACCCCGGAGGCTGGTTGGAATTCTCCTCGACGACGACGACGGTCGTCACCCTGGTCAATGCCGTGACCACCGGCGGCGCTTACACCCAGACGACTTCTGCAGACATCACCGGGCCGAGCTTCACCCTGCCGGCAAACAGTCTGGGGCCGAATGGCTGCCTAGAAAGCCTGGTGACCCTGCAATACGTCAGCTCGGCCAATGTCAAGGTGTACAAGCTATTCCTGGGTACCACCAACATGGGGCCGAGCATCAACCTGACGACGACCAGCCATTTCAAATCGGTCATGCAGGTCAGTAACCGAGGGGTCACCAATCGACAGGTCACCGGGCTCTGCTCGACCTCGTCGCCATTCGGCACCGGGTCAACGGGGGCGTCCGTCGAACTGCTCACCTCGGTGGACACCACGGTGGACAAAACCGTTTCGATCACCCTCAACAGCGCCTCGGCCAGTGAATATCTGGTTCTCGACCACTGGCGCTGCTGTGGATCCTACGGAGCCTGACCATGATCACCGACTACGACAGCGAAGCCGCGGCCCGCGCGATACCGGAAAGCGATCTGCAGATTCTCCCCCGCCAGGGGCAGTCGCCGATTTACCGGGTGCGTACCGGCGTCGATCGTTCTCCGGCAAACGAGCCGCCGACCCTCATCCCGGCCCGCCAGTTCTGGGTGGCCTGTCTCGACCTCGGCTACCTGCCGGCCATCCAGGGCCTAAAGGGCCAGTTGACGGCGCGCGAGCAACTGATCATGGACAGCGCGACCGACTTCGACCGCACCAACCCGGTGTTCGCCCATTTCGTCGCCAAACTGGGCGTCAGCGAAGAGCAGGTGCGAGCGCTCTACCGCTACGCAGCGACGCTGCCGTGACCTCGCTTACCTGGCGCCCGCACCTCCCCTGGCGGCCGGCCAACGCCACCTGGGGCGGCCAGCGGCTCGGCGGGCTCGTCGCCCACCCGTGCTACCTCGCCACCCGGAGCGCCGCCCGATCGTATCGGGTGGTCCTCCACTGCGCCTCGGGGCGCCGCCGATGAGCACCACCTGGCCGGCCAAGGACCCCGCCGAGAAGCTCATCTGCAGCTTCGATTTTAGTCCCGAACTGGACAGCGGCGAAACGATCGACCACGCCACGCTGAGCGTCACGCTGCTCTCCGGCGGCGACGCCAACCCTTCGGCGCTGCTCGACGGCGCGCCCCAGATCGCCGGCGGCAGCGTCGTCCTGCACGCCTTTCAGGGCGGTGTCGACGGCGCGAACTACCGTTTCCGCTGCCTCGCCACCCTCTCCAGCGGGCGCATCCTGGCGCTCGCCGCGACGCTCCCGGTGCGCACCGCATGATGGTCTGGTTTCCCGAACCCGACGAACGAGCGGAAAAAAATAATTTCCGCAGAACCTCAGCAGATGGTCTGGATCTGATTTCCCGCCATACCCATTTCAGACCGGTTCCTGAGCCGGGACGGTTCGGCCTGTCGACTGTCGGTTACGGGCACGTGCTGCGACCCGGCGAACCGCGCTGCGTGGTGGACCATGCGGCGGCGCTGCGCCTGCTGAGGGACGATTTACGACCGATCGAAATTTACCTGTTGGCAACCCTGCCGGCCGCCCTTCGACAGAACGAGTTCGATGCCCTCATTTCACTGATCCTGGACATTGGGATCTGCGCCTATGAGCATTCGGAGGTGCGTGAAGCCGTGCGCTGCCTCGACAGGGATTGGGTAGCGGCAGAAATACGCGCCGGGCCACAACTTGGGGAGGGGCCTGACTGGGCGGTGACGGATCATTTCTGGCGGCGCAACGACGAGGCGACGCTGTATCTGCGTGGAGCCGAGGCAATGCGGCGGCAATGGTTGGATATCGATGACGAGATCGGCGAGAGGAATTCCTGAGATGACTGACCAGATCGATCGCGCTCAGGAGCGCGATCAGGAGATTCTCTCCGAGCATATTTACCAGCACGGACGTCTGTCCGGGCTGTCCGGACGGTCAATCGACGACTCGAGCGAGACGTGCGTGGACTGCGGCGAGCGCATTCCAGAGGCGCGTCGGGCCATTTATCCAGGAGTCAAACGATGTGTCTACTGTCAGCGCGACAGGGAGAGGACGGCGCGTGTCCGTTGATTATCAGGCGATCCGATTCTGGGTTGATATGGGCATTCTGGCCTGGGGCCTGGCGGTCACCGGATGGTTGTACTGGGACAGGCGCAACCAGGTGACTCAGGAGGCCGTTTCGAAATTGCGTGAGGAGCACGCCAGGGCGTTGGATGCGCTCCGGGCCGACATCGATCTTCGACGCAGGAGGATAGACGAGGAGATGCGCACAATCGGTACCCGCCTCGCCGAGGCTCCGACACGGGTCGATCTGTCACGCCTGTACGAGGCGATCGGCGATGTCTCCGAGCTGGCCAACCAACTGCGCGGATCGGTTGGGGCATTGCAGAAAACGTTGCAGATGATCAATCAGCACTTACTGGATAAACACTAACATGGGTGATTTGTGTGGCCTCTCGTTCAGGGCAAGAATTCAATTGGAAACACGCCTGGCCATCCTGATTTGCCTCTCCGACGCTCCGGAATACACCGCCACGGATGGGATTTTGCACGGATACTTGGTGGGCATCGGTCTGGGCGAATCGTATGACGCGATCCGATCTCATCTGGCCTGGCTCGATGAGCAGGGTCTGGTCATCAGGCAGACGGCAGGAGGACAACTCGGGATGACCCTGGCGACGCTGACGCAGGCTGGACAGGATGTGTCGGCAGGACGATCACAGGTTCCCGGTGTCGCACGGCCGCGGCCACGGTCAGGGATCTGAGGTGGGGCAGCGTTCAGCGGTCTCGCAGCTCCCCGAGGAGGTCAGGGATGAACTCAATCGGCGACTGGTCGAATCTGGGTTCGGCGGATACACGGGGCTAGCGGGGTGGCTGCGAGAAATCGGTTACGAGATCAGCAAGAGTTCCCTGCAGCGGCACGGGACGCAACTGGAAGCGGATTTCGAGGAGGCCATGGCCGACGTGCGGCGTACGCGCGCGCTGGCCAAGGCGGTGCGGAACGAGGGCGATGAGGGCGATGTGCTCTCGGCGACCAGCGGAATTCTGCAGGAGCAACTGTTGCGCATTTCGATCGCGCTGCGCCAGGCGGAGTCTGACCCGGCCGAAGCGGCGAAATCCATCTCGCAGGTGGCGCGCGCGCATGCCGATGTGGGACGGATGCAGGTCGCCCTCAGCAAGTGGCAGGACGAGCTGCGCACCAAGGCGCTGGCCGCCGCATCGGCCTGCGAGGCGGTGGCACGCCGGGGCGGTCTGACAGCGGATGCAGTGGAGATGATCCGCCGCGAGATTCTCGGAATTACGGCATGACGCCGACGGTGCTGCTGCCGTATCAGCAGGCCTGGGTCGGTGACCCGGCCGAAGTGGCGGTGTGGGAGAAGTCTCGCCGGATCGGCGCCTCGTGGTGCGATGCCTCCGAAGCGGTGCTGACGGCGGCGCCGGAGGGGGGCATGGATGCGCTGTACATTGGCTACAGCGAGGACATGACTCGGGAGTACATCGACGATTGCGCGATGTGGGCGAAGGCGTTTTCGTTCGCCGCGGCATGGTTCGGCGAGGTGGTCTATGTCGATGAGGGACAGGACATCAAGGCGTTCCGGATCGATTTCGCGAGCGGCAAGAAGATTCTGGCGCTGAGTAGCCGGCCGCGCTCGATCCGCGGCAAGCAGGGCCGGGTGACGATCGACGAGGCGGCCTTCCATGATGATCTGCCGGGGCTGATGAAAGCGTCTCTGGCAATGCTGATCTGGGGCGGCAAGGTGCGCCTGCTCTCGTCGCACAATGGCACGAACAATCCATTCAACGAGATCGTTGGGGCGATTCGTGCCGGTCGGCTAGGCTATTCGCTGCATCGGACGACGTTCCGCGAGGCGGTGGCGCAGGGTTTGTATCAGCGGGTGGCGTTGATCCATGGCGAGCGGTTGGTGGACAAGACCGAAACCGCCTGGGTGGGCAAGATCTACGCGATGTATGGCGAGACGGCTACCGAGGAACTCGATGTGATTCCGTCGGAGGGCGGCGGGGTGTTTCTGTCGATGGCGCTGATCGAGTCGCGCATGGTGCTGGAGACGCCCATCGTGCGCCGGCGCTGGCCGGACAGTTTCGGGCAGTTGCCGGAAGGCGAGCGGCAGCGGGAGGTGCTCGCCTGGTGCGCGGAGGATCTGCGGCCGCTCCTCGAAGGGCTCGATCCGTTGCTCTGGCATGGCTTCGGCGAGGATTTTGCGCGGGTCGGCGATCTGACGGTGATCACGGTGCTCGAAGAAGGTCATGATCTGGTGCGGCGCGTGCGCCTGGTGGTCGAGCTGGGAAATTGCCCGTTCCGGCAGCAGGAGCAGATTCTGACCTACGTGGTCGATCGCGTGCCGAGAATGCGCCGCGGGGCGATGGATGCGGGCGGCAACGGCGCGGCGTTGGCGGAGTATGCGGCGGATCGCTACGGCGCGGCGCGGATTGAGCAGATCAAGCTCTCCGAGGCGTTTTACCGCGAGCAGATGCCCCGCTTCAAGGCGGCGTTCGAGGATGCCATGCTCGATGCGCTGCCGCGCGACGATCAGTGCCGGGACGATCTGCGGGCCATCCGGACGATCAACGGGGTGCCCAAGCTGCCGAATGCGGCGACGCAGCGCCAGGGCGCCGGCGGTACCGGGAAGGTGCAGCGGCACGGGGATTTTGCGATTGCCTTGTTCCTGGCGGATTACGCGCTGCGGGTCGAGGGCCTGCCGGGCCGGTGTGACGGGTTTGTCTCGGCACCTCGCCGGGGCGCTGACGAGGAGGACCTGGAGTACGCCTCCAGGCACATGCTATGACGCGCATTCTGGATCAGTTCGGCCGG
>NZ_JAEUOL010000274.1 GCF_016789985.1 Accumulibacter sp. | reverse complement strand
CAGCGAATTGTCGGCCTTGGCGCGCGCGCCGAACGCCGGGCCACCGATATAGACGGCGTCGGCGCCATGGATGATGGCCTCGATACCGAAGTCGGCGTTCTTCGCCGGGGCCAGGAGTTCGAGATGCTTGCGGGTTTTTTGCATGGGCTGGCGTGATCGGGTAATGGCGGCATTGTATACGCTTCGCGTGTCCGATTCGCCCGAGCGTTCGCCAAGGCCGTCAAGGCGTGCTCTTCCGCACCGGCATGGCCGTCTGCCGGTGTCGAGTCTTTCTTGAGGAAACCTGTCAACCGCCTGCTGAAGCAGGCGTTATTCCGGCCATGGGTGGAACACTTACCGATACTTGGACAGGAGAACAAAATGGGTAGCTTGAGCAACGAATCTTTCGACCAGTTTCTCGATTCCCTGAAGCAGGCTGGTGTCGAAATCAGCAACGAGGGCGAGTTGCGCGAGCGTCTGGCCGAGGCGCAGCGCTGGCGTTTTGCCTTTGCCACCCTGGCGGCCAATGGCCGTCCCCTGGGAATCCGCTTTCAGGACAGCAGCAGCGGCGTCAATGAAGCCGATCTTCACCGCACCCTGGCCCGTTTCCAGTTTCCCGAGGGTCTGCAGACCACTTTTGCCGCCAGCCTGCGCGCGCAACACTGATCATTGGCTGGTCGGCCAGTCGGCCGACCAGCATCGTCGAGTCCGCCGATCCTTGGCTGATGCCGGGGTGTCGGGGAAGTAAAGGGCCCGCTGCGTTGCGGGCCTTTTCGCGTCTGCGCTTGCCGTCTGCGGGTGCTTGCCGGACCGAAACGACGGCGCGCGCCACGCTGCTGCAGCGTGCGGACGACCGGTTCGGGTCGTCCGCCGAGCACCGAGGCCGGTTCACACGGCAAGGCACGAGTTTTCGACATCCTCGTTCCTTGCCGGCGTCGATGCTTGTTGAACGATGGCTATGGTGTGAGTCATAATGTCGGCATGAACGATTTACCTCCCCAGGATTCCCGTCGGCGACTCCGTGAACTGCTCGCCATCCCCGAGCGCGACCGGACCGATGAGCAATGGGACGAGATCATCGAGATCGAGATCACCCTGGCGCCGGGAAACCGTGAGTCCGAAAGACATTCCGACAGACCGGGCGAACGCCAGCCAGAGAAGCGCCCTGGTGTTCCCGGGACGAGTCGTCGGCCGGATCAAAGGAAGAGCGGAGGTCGGCCCCCGGCGGCTCGTCCCGACCCGCGGCCGCCGGTTCAGCGGCCTGACCCGGTTCCCGAGGCCGCGGTCGATGGGCGTCCCGCCGAAGCGCGCCCGCCCAGGAGGCACGTGCGGCGGCCGCGGCGCACCCCGGAGACGCCCGGCGAGGGCTGAGAGCCGGTTGGTCGGCGGGATGCCCGTGGCGTGCCGATCATTTTGCCGGAGAAAACCTGTGTTGGCGGGCCGTGGCGGCTGATCGGCAAGTGGCCCCTGAGGCACCCGGCGGGTCAGCGTCGATCGTCGGCAGTCGAGCGCCGGACCAGGGGCTCCGGATCGCGCAGCAGCAAGGTCGGCGGCGCAAAAGGAGCGAGACGTTCCAGGAAATCGAGCAGTTCCAGAGCGGGTGAGTTGCGGAAGAAACTGGCCATCGGCGTCTCTATCCAGATCTGGTCGGCGTGCGCCCACAGCTCGTAGGGCGTGTCACCGACACCGTCATGGTCGAGGTCGAAGCCCTGATAGCTGTCCCAGTAGTTGCCCCGCCATTCATTGCCGTCCGCGCGACCGCCTTCGCCAACCAGCGCCGGCCAGAGGTTGTGCTCGATACGGTTGCGCAGGATCAGATGGCCGCCTCTCTCTCCGTAGAAGCTGACACCGGTGAAATTGTGCGCGATGCGGTTGTCGATCAGCGTGATGCGATTGATCGCGTGGATCGGCGAGTCCGACAGGACGCCGATCGCGCAGTGGATGATTTCATTGTCGTGAATCAGGGTGGTGCCGCTTTCCTTGAGGGCGACGCCGGCGCCGCTGGCATCGACGGCGTGCATGATCCGGTTGCGACGAATGATCAGTCCGTCCGAGTTGAGCGCCGTGATTCCGGTCGAGTTGTCGCTCAGCCGGTTGTTCTCGATCAGGGTGCGGTGCGAGAAAAGCAGATTCAATGCCCGGCGGCTCTCACGGATGCTGTTCCCGACAAAGCGGTTGCGCAGCGAATTGCTGACCGTGATGTCGCGCATGCGTGCAATATCGTTGTTTTCGATTCTGTTTCCCATGCTGTACCAGAGCCGGATGCCATCGCCACGGTCGGCCGGATCGACCGGGCGCGAGCGGATGCGGTTGCCGACGATGTGGTTTTCGTTGGCCTCCTGCAAGGTGACCCCGAACAGGACGTCGTCGATCACGTTGTTCTCGATGACGTTGTTGCTGCCCTGTTCGATGAGGATCGCCGAGTCGATTCTGTCATGCGAATCACCCGAGTGCGTGAGATGGAGTCCACGCAGGGTGACGCCGCTGGCGCGTACGGTGAGGACGCTGCCGCTGCCGCCACCGTCGAGGGTGACTTCTCCCCGACCGTCGATGCGGATCGGCCGGCTGATGATCACGGGTCCGGAATAGGTGCCGGCCGGCGCGTCCAGGCTGGCGCCGGCCGGAGTCGCGTCGATCCAGGCTTGCAGCGATGGTGCCGGCGTGCCCGTGCGCGCTGCCCCCGGGGAACCGAGCAGGGCGGTCAGCAGGGCGGCGACACCGGTGATCGCCAGGGCATGCGGCAGGCACTGGCGCCAGCTCAGCCGTCGGCCGCGGACCGTATTAGCCACAGGCATTTGCCTTTGCTGGCCTGGTCTATCGCCGCCAGAATGCGCTCATGTTCGGCAATTTCGTCCGGGCTGGCGCGCCGGACCAGTTGCGCGCGGCACTCACCTGACCGGTGCGTTGAAGCGACGGTCTCGATCCCGGGCGTTCTTTCGTCGGCGAGATCGATGATCAGGCTTTCCTGGCCGCGGGTCATCGCCAGGTATACTTCGGCGAGAATTTCGGCATCGAGCAGCGCCCCGTGCAGCGTGCGGTGCGAGTGGTCCACGCCGTAGCGCTCGCACAGGGCGTTGAGGTTGTTCTTCTTGCCCGGGTGGAGTTCCTTGGCCATGCGCAGGGTATCGCAGACCCCATGGCAGACGGTTTCGACCGGTGCCATGTCGAGCAGCGCGAGTTCGGCGTTCAGGAAGCCGATGTCAAACGGGGCATTGTGGATCACCAGTTCGGCGCCGCGGATGAAGTCGAGAAATTCGGTCGCCATGTCGGCGAAGCGCGGCTTGTCGAGCAGAAACTCGCGGCTGATGCCGTGCACCGACAAGGCTCCGGCGTCGATCTCCCGCTCCGGGTTGAGGTAGCTGTGGAAATGCCGATTGGTCAGGTGGCGATTGCGCATCTCGACGCCGGCAACTTCGATGATGCGGTGGCCGAGTTTGTGCTCCAGGCCGGTGGTTTCCGTGTCGAGGAAGATCTTGCGCATGTGGGTTGCTCCCGGCGTGCGCTTCAGCGTGGCGTGCGGCCACGCTGCTGTGGTGGCAGCTCGTCCATGCCGCGGTTGGCCAGAGCATCGGCGCGTTCATTGCCGGCATGGCCGGCGTGCCCCTTGACCCAGCACCACTGGATCTGGTGTTGGCCGGCCAGTTCGTCGAGCCGCTGCCAGAGGTCGGCGTTCTTCACCGGTTTCTTGTCGGCGGTACGCCAGCCGTTGCGCTTCCAGTTGCTGATCCACTCGCTGATGCCTTTCTGCAGGTACTGCGAGTCGGTATGCAGGTGGACCGTTGCCGGTTTCCTGAGTGCTTCGAGGGCGCGTATGGCGGCCGTCAGTTCCATCCGGTTGTTGGTCGTGGCGGGTTCTCCTCCCCATAATTCCTTTTCCCGATCGCCGGCCTGCAGAACCGCGCCCCAGCCCCCGGGTCCCGGGTTCCCGCGACAGCCGCCATCGGCGTAGATGATGACCAGGGTTTCATCACTCATGTTGTTCCCTTTCCTTTTTGCTGACCGCCGAGAGGGCCTTGCGCGCCGAGCCTTGCTGTTTCCAGCTCGGCAGGATCAGGCGCATGCCGTGCACGCGCTTGATGGCGCGCAGCAGATAGACGCCACCGGCAAAATTCCACCAACGGTTGCCGGCCGCCTCCATGAACTGCCAGTGCTGCAACCAGCGCTCATGCGTGCAGGGTGGCGAGTAACAGCCGAAGCTGCTGCGTTCGACCTCGAAGCCGAGTAGTTGCAGCCAGTCCTTGAGACGCAGCACGGACAGGTAGTGGCCATTCCAGGGAAAACCATGTGGGCAGTTGGGGAGGCGCTGGCGCAGGCCCCAGATCGAGATCGGGTTGAAGCCCGTGATGAGCAGTTCACCTTCGGGAATCAGTATGCGTTCAACTTCGCGCAAAATCTGATGCGGGTCGTCATGAAACTCGAGGACGTGTGCCATCACCACCAGGTCGATGCTGTGTGCGGCGAAGGGCAGGTGGCGCAGATCGCAGAGGATGTCGACCTGGCCTGAATCGCCAGCCACCTGGCGCAAGGGGATGCGGTTGTGCGCCAGCAACTCGCGTTCCGGCAAACCGATCTGGATCGCGTTGTAGCCGAACAGGTCGGCCACCACCGAATCGATCCGGGCTTGCTCCCAAGCCATGACGTAGCGCCCTTGCGCACTGTGCAGCCAGGCGCCAAGCCCAGGAATTGACATTTTCTGCAGTTCTTCCAAAATTCGGCGATGTTCGACGTCATCCGTATTCCAGCTTTCAAGGATAACTACATCTGGTTGTTGCGCAAAGGCGCGGCGGCGGCTGTGGTCGATCCCGGCGACGCCGGTCCGGTGCTCGAAGTTCTCGAGCGCGAGGCGCTGTCGCTGACCAGCATTCTCGTCACCCATCACCATGCCGATCATCAGGGTGGGGTCTGCGGGCTGCTGGCGCATTATCCGGCGGAGGTCTACGGTCCGGCAGCCGAGTCGATCACCGGCATCACCAAGCCATTGTGCGGCGGCGAAATCATACGGATTCCCGCCTGCGACATCGAGTTCCAGGTGATTGCGGTGCCCGGACACACCCTGGGCCACATTGCCTATTATGGCTCAGGCAGCCTGTTCTGTGGCGATACCTTGTTCGCCGGTGGTTGCGGGCGTCTGTTCGAGGGGACGGCGGCGCAGATGGCCGACTCCCTGGCTCGGCTGGCTGCGCTGCCGGATGCTACGGCGGTGTATTGCGCGCACGAATATACCCAGGCCAACTTGCGCTTCGCATTGGCGGTCGAACCGGGGAATCTCCTCCTGCGGCGGCGGGCGGAAGAGGTTGCCGCGGCGCGGGGCGAGGGGCGGGCGACGGTGCCGTCGACAATCGGGGTCGAGAAGGCAAGCAACCCCTTCTTGCGCTGCGCTCAGCCGGAGGTGGCGAATTCGGTTAGGCGCCGGGTAGCAGACGTCGGCGACGCGCTGGCGGTGTTCACCGCCCTGCGCGAGTGGAAAAACAGCTTCTGATTATCGTTGGTGCCCGCTCAGACACGTGCCTGGCCGTTGAACTCCCGTCTTGTCGACTGCCAGGCGCGGTCGATCGTGTCGAGCAGCTTGCCGGCGTTGAATGGCTTGATGATGAAGCCACTGGCGCCGTTCCGAATCGATTCGCGGACATTGTCAACGCTCGGGCTGCCGGTGATCATGACGACGATGACATCCGGGTGCCTGGCCTTGATTGCCTGTAGTGCCTCGACGCCATTCATCTCGGGCATCACCAGGTCCATGCAGATGATGTCTGGTTGGAGGCGCTCGGTCAGTTCGAGTGCGGCAACACCATTCCTGGCCTCGCCGATCACGTCGTAGTCGCTCTCGCGCAGCATGCCGCGTAACAGGGTGCGCATCAGGTCGTTGTCGTCGACGACAAGGACTTTCGGACGTGAAGTCGAGTTCATTTTTCCCGACACCGTGACGCGGCAGCCGCCTGAGTGCGGCAGGGGCCTCTTCGTGCTAAATTGGCGCCTTTCCCAGTCAGTGCACGGCCCTCTGCCATGACCGAAAAAACCGATTCCGTCAACGTGAACGTCTCCCAGCGACTAAAAAGATACGGGCTGCGCCTCGCACTCGGATTGCTGGCCATTGGCGTGCTCGGCTTCCTCGTCTTTCCGCCGCTCGTCAAATGGGTGTTGGTCGACCAGCTCTCCACAGCCCTGCAGCGACCGGTGACCGTCGAGGGGCTGAGGATAAACCCCTACAGCCTGTCGCTGCAAGTAGACGGACTGCAGGTGCAGGAAAAAGGTGGCGGGGCGGTGGTCGCGGGATTCGAGCAGTTATATCTGAACCTTGAGTCGAGTTCGCTGTTCCGTTTCGGGCCGGTGATCAGCGAATTGAGGCTGCTCGGTCCGGCGCTGAAGATCGTGCGCCTGCCTGATGGGCGCCTCAACTTTTCCGATCTGATCGACCAGTTTCTGGCCAAGCCCCCGTCGGATGACCCGACGCCCCGTTTTTCGCTGAACAACATCCAGGTTTCGGGCGGCAAGGTCGACTTCGACGATCAGGCACTGGGCGAGAAACATTCGCTCAGTAACCTGAACATCGCACTGCCTTTCGTTTCGAGCTTGCCGAGTTCGGTTGACATCTTCGTCGAACCAGCATTTTCGGCCGCCATCGACGGCTCGCCGCTGGTCATCCAGGGCAAGAGCAAGCCCTTTGCGGAAACGCGGGAAAGCGAGTTGGTGGTCGATCTGCGCGACATACAGATCGGCCAGTATCTCGACTATCTGCCGTTTCGCCTGCCGATCCAGTGGGTTTCAGGCGCCATCGACGGTGACCTGAAGCTCCTGTTTCATCGGGTGGAAGCGGATCAGCCGACGTTCAGTGTTGGCGGCAGCGTGGCAGTCAAGGATCTGGTGGTCAAGGATGCCGAGGGGGCTCCCCTGGTCTCGGTAAGGCGGCTGGAGGTGCTGTTGGGAGAAATCGATCCCTTGCGCCGGAACTTCGCCATCGACCGCTTTTCGGTCGAGTCGCCGGAGATTTACGCTCGCGTCAGCCGGCAGGGAAAGATCAACTGGCTGGAGTTTCTCAGCAAGGAGATGGCGGCTGCCGGCAACGCAACAGCACAAGCGGCGTCGCCACTGCTGGCCTGGTCGCTCGGCGAAGGAAAGGTGAGCGGCGGCGCGCTGCGCTGGCTCGACGAGTCGCACGGCAAGCCGTTCTCGGCGAGCATCGATGGAATCGATCTGGGTTTGCGGAAGCTCGACAGCAAGGGAGGCACATCGGCCGAGTTCGACGCCGCCTGGCGCATGCAGGCCGAGCCGTGGATCAAGGCAGCAACCAACTCGGTGACTGGCGGAAAGCTCGACCTTGCCAGGCGCGAAGTGGTGATCGACGAGCTGACGACGCGTGGCGGCCGGATGCTTTTTCGGCGTGCGGTTGACGGCCGCATCGAATTTGTCCAGACACCCACGCTGGCTGCGGTTGCCGCCTCGCAGAAGGATACCGCCGGTCCATGGAAAGTCACCGTTGGCCGGTATCGTGGCGAGGATCTGGGTTTGCGCTTCGAGGATGGCGCCGTGTCGCCGCCGGTGGCGCATACGATCGATGGAATGAACATCAGGGCGGAGAACCTGTCGACCGAGCCCGGCAGCATCGCCCGGCTGGCTACCCGTTTTCAGTTCAATCGCAAGGGAGAGGTCGAGGTCGGCGGCAGCATCAGGGCGTTCCCGCTTGACGCCGATCTGAAGGTGGCGGTCAAGACACTGGAACTCTTGCCCCTGCAACCTTATGTGACCGAGCACCTGAACATCGATGTCACACGCGGTCAGGTCACTCTGGATGGTGCCTTCCGGCTGCGGCAGGCAGCGCAGACGGCCAAGCCGGCGGCTGGCGCGATAGACGCTGCAGGACTGAGCGCAGGCTTTGCCGGACAACTCACGGTGGGTGATTTCTATGCGGTCGACAAGATCAATTCGGCCGACTTCCTGAAGTGGAAGTCGCTCTATCTGGGCAAGATCGACCTGCAGCTCAAACCAGACTCGGTGTCGATCGGTGAGGTGGCGCTCAGCGACTTCTTTGCCCGCGTCATCATCTCGCGTGAGGGCAAACTGAACCTGTTGCAGGTGCTGCGTCAATCCGATGCAAAACCGGTCGAACCGCGGGCGCTCGCGCCACCGGTGGCGGCCGGGGAAGGAAAGGCCTCCGCGCCGGTGGCGGCGGGCAAGACGGTGTGGCCGGTGAACATCGGGAAGGTCACCCTGCAGGGCGGCGACATCAGGTTTACCGACAATTTCATCAAGCCCAATTACTCGGCGAACCTGAAAAAGATCGGTGGCACGATCAAAGGGCTGTCGTCCGCTGCCGACAGCGTTGCCACGGTCGAGCTGCGCGGCAGTTACGACAACATCGCGCCATTGACCGTCAGCGGGCGGCTGAATCCGCTGTCGGCGACTCCCTATCTCGACCTGCAGGCCGACGTCAAGGGCATCGAAATGACCCCGCTCTCGCCTTACTCCGGGAAATATGCCGGTTACGCGATCGAGAAAGGGAAGCTGTCGCTGTTCGTGAAGTACAAGATCGAGAACATGCAGCTGACTGCCGAGAACCGATTGTTTCTCGACCAACTGACCTTCGGCCAACCAGTCAGCAGTCCGGATGCAACCAAGCTGCCGGTCACTCTGGCAGTGGCGCTACTCAAGAACCGGAACGGTGAAATCGATATCAACCTTCCGATATCAGGGTCCCTCAATGATCCGGAGTTCAGTATCGGCGGCCTGATCGTCAAGGTGATCGTCAATGTCCTGGTCAAGGCGGTCACTGCACCGTTTGCCCTGTTGGGGTCAATCTTTGGTGGCGGCGAGGAGCTGTCGAGCATCGAATTCGACACTGGACAGGCGAGCATCACGCCGGAGGCGCAAAAGCGTCTCGAAAGCCTGGCCAAGGCCTTGCTTGACCGACCAGCACTGAAGCTGGAGATCGAGGGGCGGGCCGATCCGGAGACCGACACCGAGGGTCTGAAGCGTTATCGTCTGGACAGCAAGGTACGGGCGTTGAAGCGTGAGGAACTGACCAAGAAAGCCGTGGAAAGCGGTTCGGTTGATACCGTCGAGGTCAGCGCCAAGGAATATCCGGTACTGCTCGAGCGGGTCTACCGTGCCGAGAAGTTCCCCAAGCCACGCAATCTGATCGGCATGGTCAAGGGGCTGCCTGTCGAGGAGATGGAGAAACTGATACTCGCCAACACGACGGTCGGCGAAGAGGAACTGCGCGATCTCGCGGATCGGCGGGCAAAGAGTGTGCTGGACTGGTTGCTGGCGCATGATCTGCCGTCGGAGCGCCTGTTTCTGCGGCCGGTGAAGCTGGTCGGTACGGAGGGCAAATCGGAATCGGCGAAGCAGGCCAAGGAGAGCAAGGTGGCACTGTCGCTGAAGTAGAAGCAGCGGCGGGGGCCGGCTGAAGGACGCGGCGAGGAATGACTGAAGGCATGGTCCATGTGGCGTTGGCACTCGGTGCGCTGCTGATCGCGCTGCAGATCCTGGTGTTGTTGCGCTCGGGGTCGACGCGCGAGATGGTCGACGCGCGCTTGCACGACCTGCACGCCGCTCTCGAGCGGAGCGAGCGCGAACTGCGCCAGGAACTGGCGCTCGGGCGGCAGGAGGCGGCCAGCGCTGCGCGCGGCGACCGCGACGAGCAGGCGGTGTCGCTGAGCCGCCTGGCACAGAACCTGGCCGGCCAACTCGCCCAGCTCGGCAGACTGCAGGGGCAGCAGCTCGAGTCTTTCGCACTGCAGTTGTCGCGCCTGACCGACAGTAACGAACGACGCTTCGAGAGCCTGCGTCGGGCGATCGAGGAGCGCCTCGTCGTGATGCAGGGGGACAACGCGCTCAAGCTCGAAGAAATGCGGCGGACAGTCGACGAGAAGCTGCACGCGACGCTCGAACAAAGGCTTGGCGAGTCATTCAAACTGGTCAGCGATCGCCTGGAGCAGGTGCATCGCGGGCTCGGTGAAATGCAGACGCTGGCTACCGGGGTTGGTGACCTGAAGCGTGTACTTACCAATGTGAAGACTCGAGGTACCTGGGGTGAGGTGCAGCTCGAGGCACTGCTCGACCAATTGCTGACTGCCGAGCAATACGCCAGAAACGTCGCGACCAGACCGAATCGGCTGGATCGCGTCGAGTTTGCCATTCGTTTACCGGGACTCGCCGCAAACGGCGACGAGCAGCGGCCGGTGTGGCTGCCGATCGACGCCAAGTTCCCGCTGGAGGACTACCAGCGCCTGGTCGAGGCGCAGGAGCGCAGCGATCTGCCCGCGCTCGACTCGGCGACACGGGCGCTCGAGGCGCGCTTGCGCGAAGAGGCCCGCAAGATCCGCGACAAATACGTCGAGCCACCGCATACGACCGATTTCGCGATTCTTTATCTGCCGACCGAAGGTCTGTACGCTGAGGTCTTGCGTCGACCGGGTTTGGTCGATGCCCTGCAACGTGATCTGCGTATCTGCGTGGCCGGACCGACGACGCTGGCTGCCCTGCTCAACAGCCTGCAGATGGGTTTTCGGACGCTGGCGATCGAACGGCGTTCGTCGGAGGTCTGGGCGGTGCTCGGCGCGGTCAAGACCGAGTTCGGCAAGTTTGGGGAAGCGCTCGAACTGACCCGCCGCAAGCTCGATCAGGCGAGCAGAAGCATCGAATCGGCGGGTATCCGGACGCGCCAGATCGAACGCAAGCTGAAGGGGATCGAAGCGTTACCGACGAACGAAGCACAATTGCAGCTTGGTGATCTCGCCGACCTTGATCCGGCTGCGGAAGACGTTTGAGCAGCTTGCCCGGTCGACCCTGGTTGGCGACTTGGCGGCACCTGAAGTGGCTTCTTTCTGTGAGGGTGGTGCGGTGTGGGCAAACACGTCGGGCGTTTCGAGATCATTCGCGAATTGGGCCGTGGGGCGCAGAGCGTCGTCTATCTTGCCCGTGATCCGCACCTGCAGCGCCAGGTGGCAATCAAGACGCTGCATTTCGTGCACCCGGATGCCCGGCAGAATGGCCGGTTGCTCGATGAAGCACGAATGGTCAGCCAGTTGCGCCATCCGAACATCGTCCCAATCTTCGAGGCGGCCGAAGAGGAGGGCGACCTGTATCTGGTTTTCCAGTTTGTACCGGGCAAGAACCTGGCCGAACACCTCAAGCTCACCGGTGCCTTGCCACCGGGCAAGGCCATCCCGATCATGCAGGCGATCCTTGATGCGATCAGCCATGCACACGCGGGCGGCATCATCCATCGTGACCTCAAGCCGAGCAACATTCTGATCGACGACGACGGGACTGCGCGTGTCATGGATTTCGGAATCGCCGCGCGGGCCGAGGTCCGCTCGAACGACGGTGGCCAGTTGACCGGGACGCCGGCCTACATGGCTCCGGAATACATCGCGCAACGGATCAGCAGCGAAAGATCGGACGTCTTTTCTGCCGGACTCATCTTCTTCGAGCTGCTCTCCGGCCAGCGGGCGTTTGCCGGGAGCGATGTCCAGCAGGTGATGCGGCGGATCGTCAGCGAGGACATTTCCTTGCCCGCCGAAACCGATGGTCTGCTTGACGAGCGGCTTGTGCATCTGGTGCACCGGGCACTGGCGCGGGATCCGGCGAGTCGATACGAGTCCGCTGCGCAGATGCGCGAAGCGCTGGGCGATTATCTTCATCCGGAGGTCCCGCTCGAGTCCGGGAATCCCAGGCAGAGTACGATCGATTTTCTGCTGCGGCGCATGCGGCGCAAGAGTGATTTCCCTGCGCTTTCCGAGTCGGTTGGCGCGATCAACCGAATCACGGCATCGGAGAATCAGAGCGTTTCCCAGGTTTCGAATACGATCCTCAAGGATTTCTCGCTCACCAACAAGATCCTGCGAATGGTCAACTCGGCGTATTACCGGCAGGCTGGGGGCGGGAATATCAGCACCGTATCGCGCGCGGTTGTCGTTCTCGGCCTCGATGCGGTACGTAGCATCGCCATTACCGTGCTGCTGCTCGATCACCTGCAGAACAAGGATAATGCCAATCAGCTCAGGGATGAATTCCTGCGCGCTCATTTGGCCGGTGTTCTGGCGCGGGATGTCGGTGGCAGGGTCGCTGCGCGCCAGGAGATTGAGCAATTGTTCATCTGCTCGATGTTCCACAATCTTGGTCGCCTGTTGAGTCAGTACTACTTCCCGGAGGAAAGCGCCGAAATCAAACGCATCCTGCTGTACAGGAACTGCCCGGAAGACGCTGCGGCGCAACAGGTGCTCGGTATCTCGTTCGAGGAACTGGGCATGGCGATTGCCCAGACCTGGGGGTTTCCGCGGCTGATCGTCAATAGCATGCGTCGGCTGCCTGCCGGCAGTGTTCGCCGTCCGGGCAGCCAGGAAGAGCGCTTGCGCGTGCTTTCGGCGCTGTCCAATGAGCTGTGTACGGTGCTCATCGACAGCAGTGTCGACCAGCAGACCAAGGACCTGCGCCGGGTCGCCAGTCGTTTTGCCGAGGCTGTCGCCGTCGACGAGAAAGATCTGCGCAAGGCGGTCGACCAGTCACTCGAGCAGGTGGCCGAGTTTGCACGCAGCATCCAGCTCAATCTGCAGCAGACCCGTCTCGGCCGGCAACTCAAGGCCTGGGGTGTAACGCAGGGTGAACCGGCGACCGTGCCGCGGGTCGATGACGAGCTGCACGGGACGGCGCTTCCTGATTCCACTCCGCTTTCGACAGCGCCCGAACTGCTACCCTGGGATGGCACCGCCGGCGCGACGGGCAGCGATGGGAGCGTGGTGAGTGCCGCAGGCGCCGGGAGCGGGGAAGTCTCTGTGGCAGCGAGCACCATCACCCTGTTGGCCGGGATTCAGGACGTCAGTAACGCGCTGGTCAGTGACTTCAGGCTCAATGATGTCATGCGCATCACGCTCGAGACGATTTATCGGGCCAAGGGCTTCGAGCGGGTGATCCTGTGTATCCGCGATCCGCGCAGCAATTCCATGCTTGGTCGTTTCGGCTTCGGTCCCGATGCGCTGGAGGTGGCGAAACGCTTCAGGTTTTCACTGGTCTTTGCGCCAGACATCTTTCACGCGGCGCTGGCGAACGGGGTCGATATCCTGATTAGCGACACCAACGATCCGAAAATTGCAGCGCGCATCCCGGAGTGGTTCCGTAAGGCGGTGGCTGCCGAGACCTTCGTCGTCTTCCCGCTCTGCATCAAGGGCAGTGCGGTGGCGATGATCTATGCCGATCGCGCGCTGGCCGGCGAGATCGTGATCTCGGAGCAGGAACTGTCACTGATGCGCACCTTGCGGAATCAGGCGGTGCTGGCCATCAAGCAGTCGGTCTGACGGCGGGTGCGTCGAGGCGGTGTCCTGTCTGTCTTGTTACCAGAGTTTCCACCACGGTTCCTTGCGATCCAGGCCGCGTACGTAGTATTCACTGTTCGGAAAATTCCTGCGCATGACGCGTTCGGCGTCGTCGCGCAGGTCGGTGAGGCCGAGCGCGTCGTAGGCCTTGACCATGATGAACAGAGCCTCTTCGGTGGCGGGTGCCTCGGGGTAGTTCAACACGGCGTACTGGGCGCGATTCGCCGCCGCCAGGTAGGCGTTGCGTTTCATGTAATAGCGGGCGACGTGCAGTTCGAGTGAGGCCAGGGCATTGACCAGGTACTTCATGCGCAGGATCGCATCGGGTGTGTACTTGCTGTCCGGAAAGCGCGTCACCAATTCGCGGAAG
>NZ_JAEUOL010000268.1 GCF_016789985.1 Accumulibacter sp. | reverse complement strand
CCCTTGCCGCCCATGACGCCAAACGAGTGGGCTTCATCGACCATCAGGAAGGCGCGGTACTTGCGCTTGATCTCGACAAAGCGTGGCAGCTCGGGGTAGTCGCCGTCCATGCTGTAGATGCCCTCGAGGACGATCAAGACGCGCTGGAAGTGGTGGCGTTGCTGGCCAAGCTGGGCTTCGAGGGCAGTCCAGTCGTTGTGCGGAAAGGGCAGTCGGCGTGCCCCCGAGAGGCTGATCCCCTGCAGCACGCTGTTGTGGATCAGTTCGTCATGCACCACCAGATCCTGGGGACCGAACAGATGGCCAATGGTGGTGACATTGGTGGCGTGGCCGCTGACGAAGGTGATCGCATCGTCCGTGCCGTAGACATCGGCAATTGCCTGTTCGAGCGCGCGATGTACCGGGCGCTCGCCGGAAACCAGCCGGCTGGCGGAAACCGAGGTGCCGTAGCGGTCGATCGCCTGCCTGGCTGCGGCAGCCACTGCCGGATGCCCGGACAAGCCGAGGTAATTGTAGCTGGCGTAGTTGATGTATTCGCAACCGTCGATCCGCGTCGTGGCACCGGCAATTCCTTCATGCACCTTGAAGAAGGGGCTGTCGATACCGAGGCGATTGGCGCCCTCGCTGATGATGCGAATCTGCTGGTAGCCGGGATGCAGGTCAAAACGGTAGTGCTGCTCGGGTGTGCTGCCGGCACTGTTCGAGGCGGGTGACGGCAGGGTCAGGTTCTTTCCCTGTTCCGCCTGGCGCAGCCGACGTTCCAGTGCCTGCTGAATGAGTTTGTCCTTGATCTGGGCGGTCAGCCCGGGCAGGCCTTTGCGTGGCATGTCAGTCCTTCGGGGGGGGGTGGGCCGCGGCCACTCTCTCGCCCAAGGCAGGCTGGCCCGATCGGAGGTGTTCAGCCAGGCTGGCGATTGCCTCGGCGGAAGCATCGACGCCCTGTTGTTTGGCCACCTGCTCGGCCTGCTCGGCGATGTCGTTTTTAACCGCCGGTTCACCCGACTCGCTCTGCCCGCGCAATTGCTGGACGATGCGCTCGGCCAGTTGGGTGATCCTCGGGGTCTGGCTCAACGCCATGACCGGCAGGCGAATCCCGAAACGTGCCTCGAGCGCGACGACCAGTTCGACCCCCATCAGCGAGTCGAGCCCCATGTCGTAAAGCGAGCGGTCCGGGTCGATCTTGTCCGGAGCGACGCGCAGGATCTCGCCGATCTCGTTCTTCAACAGATCGACGAATGCCGCCCGCAACTGATCGTCGGGGAGTTCCGCCAGCAGCCGCTGAATGTCCTGCGACTGGTCGTCGTTGCCGTCGCCGGGCGCTACATGCCAGTTCAGTGGCCGGAACTTCGGGCTCGCGGCGGTGGGCAGGAAGCGGCTCAGCGCGTGCCAGTCGAGTTCGAGGACCGCCAGGCCAGAGCTGTCGGCGAGCAGCATTTCCTCGAGCGCTTCGAGAGCAATCGTCGAGTTGATTGCCGAGCCACCCATGCGGCTCTGCAGCCCTTCCTTGATCTGGGGATTGCGCGCCAGAAAGCCGACGTCGTCGATCGGGCCCCAGGCAACACAGGTGGCACACAGGCCGAGTGCGCGCCGATGCGCGGCGAGGCTCTCCAGGCAGAGGTTGGCGGCAACGTAGCTGGCTTGGCCCGGATTGCCGAAGGCAGTGGTCGCCGACGAGAAGAGAACGAAGAAATCCAGTTGCTGCCGCTCGGTCAGTTCATGCAGATGGCGGGCGCCGAGGATCTTGGGTGCCAGGACGCTGCGTATCTGGCTGGCGTCACTGTTGCGCACCAGCCCGTCATCGATCAGCGCGGCCGAGTGCACGACACCCTTCAGCGGTGGCATGCTGCGGGCTGTTGCGGCAAGCAGCTGGTCGAGCGCGTCGCGTCGGGTGACGTCGCAGATGGTGGCGTAAACGCGTACCCCCTGTGCTTCGAGTTGTTCGATGATCGCCCGCGTTTCCGCGCTGTCGGGGCCGCTGCGGCCGATCAGGATGAGGTGGCGCGCGCCCTTGCTGGCCAGCCATTGTGCTGTGCGCAGCCCGAAGCCGCGCAGGCCACCGGTGACCAGGTACGAAGCATCGGCAGCGAGCTGCAGTCGCCGGCGTGCCACCGGTGCCGGGTTGTGCGCGTGCTGGATGCCGTGATGATAGGTGATGACGATCTTGCCGATCTGCCGCGCCTGCTGCATGTAACGGAAAGCGTCCACCACATCCTCGGCCTCGAAGGTGTGATAGGGCAGGGGGTGCAGGAGCCCTTCGGCAAACAGGGCCATGATTTCGCCGAACAACCTGCGGGTGAGTTCGGGGTGCACCAGCATCAGTTGATCGGCATCGATACCGAAGTAACTGATGTTGTTGCGGAAAGGGCGCAGGCCAACGCGCGTGTTCTCGTAGAAATCCCGTTTGCCGAGTTCGAGAAAGCGACCAAATGGCTTCAGGACCTGGAAATTGCGGTTGATCGCTTCGCCGGCCAGCGAGTTGAGCACCACGTCGACTCCGCGTCCACCGGTCTGTTCCAGGATCTGGTCGGCAAAGGCCAGTGAACGGGAGTCGAAGATGTGCTCCACGCCGAGCAGGCGCAGGAAGTCGCGTTTCTCGTCCGAGCCTGCCGTGGCGTAGACTTCGGCGCCGATCCACTTGGCGACCTGGATCGCAGCAATTCCCACCCCGCCTGCCGCGCCGTGGATCAGGACCCGTTCGTCCGGGCGCAATCGCGCCAGGTGGTGCAGGGCATAGTAAACCGTGAAGAAGGTGCTCGGGATGGTCGCCGCCGCTTCGCAGGAGACCCCGGGCGGAATGTGGGCGATGGCGCCCGCCTGGGTGACCACGCGGTTGCCGAAGCTTGACGGCCCGAAACCCACGACCTGGTCGCCCGGGTTGAACGCGCTGCCCGGATTACCTACCCGGCTGACCGTGCCGGCAAACTCGAAACCCAGCGTCGGACCGGCAAAGCCGTTCTCGATGGCCTCATCGGACAGCAGCCCCAGGGCATACATCACGTCGCGGAAGTTGAGTCCTGTCGCGCGCACGTCCACCTCGATCTCGTCTGCTGCCAGTGCTCGGCGTGGGTAGGCTTCCCAGCGCAGATTGCGCAGTTGTCCGGGGAACTGGAAACCGAGCGACACCGTTGCTTCCTCGATGGGAGCCTGCTGTCGAGCATCAGGGCGCGGCTCGACGTACAGGCGAGGGACATAGCGCTCACCGCTATGGGTGAGAACGACCTCCTGTTCATCGTCGGGTTGTTCGAATTCACGGTCGAGGGCGGCGGCGGCCGTTTCCAGGTCGATCGGGGATTCGAGATCGACCAGGCGGACGCTGCCGTTGTCCGCTTCGTTGAGCATCGTCCGGCCGAATCCCCACAGCGCGGCATCGGCGGCAATGCCGGCTGGCCATGGTCTTGGCTGCGGCAGCAGGTGGTTGGCCGCATTGGCAGTGACCAGCCAGCAGGTCGTTCTGGTTTGCGAGCGCTCGCAGGCCTGGACGATGTGCGCTGCCAGGGCACAGCGGGCGACCTGCCGTTCGAGCGCTGCCTCGGAACGGGTGTCGCTGGTCTGGACGTCGAGCCCGGCGAGATGGACGAGACCGTCAAGCTCGCCGTAGTTGGCGGTGGTTTCACGCAGCAGTGCCTCGATCTGCGCAACGTCGTCGGCCAGGGTCTGGATCACCAGGTCTCCGCGCGCCTGCAGTAGTCTGGTCAGGCGGTCGGAGAGGCGGGCCGAGTAGCCCTCGCAATCCGCCACCAGGACCCAGCTACGCAGGGTCGAACGGGCGATTGGAGCGGCGATTTGTTCGGTCTCGGCGCGCTTGCCGAGCAGCAGGTAAGGCCCGGACAGGGTGTCCGGCGAGAATTCGAGCAGTTCTGTCGACGTCAGGCCGATCGTCTCCAGCTGTTGTTGCCAGAAGGAACTCGGGCGCTGATTCGACAGCCAGCGACCGTTTTCTGCTGGGGACCACCCGGCGCGCCGCGCGCCAAAAACGAAATCGATCCAGCGCGAGGGGTGCTGGCCGATGACGATCAGTGCGCCACCCGGAGCAAGGCTGCCGTAGGCGTATTCGATGGCCTGCCGGGCATGGCCTGGCGTGGCGAAATCGAGCGTCACGATGGCCATTGCACAGATGGGACTGGCTGCGCCTGTGGAATCCGCCGCGCTTGGCGAGCCGTCAAGCAGTTGCGTGGCAATGCCGGGAAACGATTCCCCCAGCCTGCCGACCACCTCGTTCAGTGTCGACGCCGAGGGACTGGCAAAAAGATAGTCACCGCGCTTGAAGTCGAGGGCGACGCAGGCGTCCATGGCCAACAAGGGGGCGCCTTCACTGACTTCGACGATGCCCAGTCGGCGGCCTTCGGGCAGATCACCCAGTCCCTGGCGGATCAGGTCGCGTACCGCCTGTCCGAGGCGCTGCACGCCACCGGCCCCCAGCACCTGGCGCAACAGGGCGCTCAGCGAGGACTCCTGCGGGCAGATCTCCGCCAGGCTGGCGCTGCCCACCAGCAAACCGTGCAGATGCATGCCGACGCGTCCGACCGAATGAACGATCTGGAAGTAGTCGGGGTCGTCGGCCAGCAGACTGTTCCAGATATCCTGGGCGGATGATTGCTCGCGCTGGTCGGGCAGGATCTCCCAGCCATCCGGAGTCTTCACCAGTGACTGGTCATCGACTGCCAGATCCAGCAGACTGCACAGCCACGGTTCACATTCCGGGTTGCTTGTCTGGCAGTCCAGGATAGAGCGCAGCGCCAGTCCCTGCCAGTCGCTTGCCAGACGCTGCAGGCCGAGTCGCGTGAAACGACTGCACAGGCTGTCGAGCAGCGGGTCCACCTCTTCCGAATAGCGCCGGTGCGTGCCCTTCAGCGCGGCCCGCCGGACGAGTTCGACCAGCGCCGACCGGACTCTGGTGAAGGCAATGCCGGCCTCGGGCGCCGGGCTCATGGCATGCGGTTTCGGCGTCGCATGGTAAGCGAGAAAACGCAGGCGGTCGGCGGCACCCCGACTGAGACGAATGGCGCGAAAACGGGCACCCTTGACGACCGCGATACTGCTCCCGTCGGCGGCGAACAGGGCAAAGTCCGCATGCAGCGAGCGGGGGCTGCGTTTGACCAGCGTCGCGCGTGCCAGTCTGGGCGACGCGTTGCCACCACGGAACGCAATGCGGCCCATCCGGGTCGGCACGAAGGCGAGTCCCTCGTACACGCCGACCATCTCGCGCAGCACCTGAAAGACGAGCTGGAAGGCGCCGTCGAGCAAAGCCGGATGGAGATGCGTCGCGGCCAACTGATCTCCCACCAGTTCCGGGACGCGATACACGGCGAGCACCGAATCGCCTTCGATCCAGCCATGATCGATGCATTGGAAGGCGGGACCATAGGCGATGCCAACCGCTCTGGTCAGCAGCGCGTGGCTGCTGCCGTTGAAGTCGGGCAGGCGGGTGGGCAGCGGTGGGGCGGTCTCGCGCAGCAGCGTCGTTTGCGCTTCTCGCAGGATGCGTGCCACAGCATGCAGCGCCCAGGGATCATTGGACAGTTGCTGGCGGCTGCTGATGGTCAGTCGGCCATCCTGGGGATCGACCTGCGAGCGCACGACCTGTGAGCGCTCGTCGCTGAGCAGCAGGGGCGAGCGGATCTCGAGTTCCTCGATCTCGGCAACTTCAGCCGGGAGCCAGGCGCGGGCACAGGCCAGGGCCAGCTCTGCGAAGCCGGCGCCCGGGAAGACCGTTGCTTCCCCGACGACATGATCGGCGAGCAACGGTTGTAACTGGGTGTCAAGCGGGTTTTCCCAGGTCAGGTCTTGCTGTGGCAGCGGGTAGCCGAGCAGAGGATGCACCCGGTGGCGGTAAATCAGCCCCAGCGATTCGGCGGTGACCGGGTGCCAGTGTCGCTCGCGTTGCCAGGGGTAATTGGGAAGTTGTACAAAGCGGCCGGGTCTGGGGAAGTGGGCTTGCCAATCGACCTGGCAGCCGGCGATCATCGCCTGGCTGGCGGCTGCCCTCAGACGGGTGGGCGAGTCGTCGCCATGCCCCGCCGTCGCCATCACCCGGCCCTCGATCGCCCGTGCCTTGAGGCATTCGTTGATGTAGCCGCGCAACACGGGACTGGGGCCGATCTCCAGGAAGAGATTGACGCCGCGTTCGATGATGCTGCCGATCGCCGGCTCGAAGAGCACGGGTTGGCGGATGTTGTACCACCAGTAGGCGGCATCGAGGCGAGGACCGGGCAGCAGCTTGCCGCTGACCGTCGAGTAAAATGGGAAGCGCGCCCTGCGTGGCTGCAGGTCTTGCAGGGTGCGTCTGAGCTCAGGCTCGATGACGTCCATCGCCGGGCTGTGAAAAGCGTAGTCGAGGCCAAGTCGCTTGTGGACGACGTTGCGCTCCTCCAGCGCCGATTCCAGACGGGCCAGTTGCTCCGGCTCGCCGGCCACGGTTACGCCGCGCCGGCTGTTGATCCCGGCCAGGGTCAGCGAATTGCTCA
Source organism: Accumulibacter sp. (assembly GCF_016789985.1). Taxonomy (GTDB): domain Bacteria; phylum Pseudomonadota; class Gammaproteobacteria; order Burkholderiales; family Rhodocyclaceae; genus Accumulibacter. The sequence goes on along the minus strand of NZ_JAEUOL010000268.1, from coordinate 7,373 downwards.
AGCCCAATTCGTCGAGTAGCTGTTGCGCAGCCTCCTGGCCCAGGCCAACCGCGCTCATCTGTCCAAGACCCCTGGTCAATCCCTGCAGGTGGCTGCGCTGGTAGATCACCTGCACGGCATCCGCCAGCGTCAGTGCGCCCGATGCCCAGGCCGCGGCAACCTCCCCGACGCTGTGTCCGGCGACCACCGTCGGTTTGATGCCGAGCTGCCCGAGCAGGCGGGTCATCCCGACCTGCAGGGCGAACAGCGCGGGTTGCGCGACCTCGGTCGAGGCGTAGCGATCATCCCCATTGTGGCCGGCCAGTTCGTCTTCCAGAGAGAAATCGCCGTACTGTTGGAACAGCGCGTCGACTTCCCTGACTGCGGCACGGAACAGAGGCTCCTCGGCCAGCAGGCACCGGCCCATGCCTGCCCATTGCGAGCCATTCCCCGAGTAGATGAAAGCCAGTGCACCGGACGTGGTCAGCGCCGTGCCCGTTTCAACCGCGATCTGATCGGTGTTGCCGTCGGCCAGAACGTCCAGCGCCTGGACCATCGATTGTGGCTGCATGGCGTACACGACCGCCCGTTGCTCGTGCCATTCGCGGTGGAAAGCCGCGCTGTAGGCGACGTCGTAAAAGCTGCTGGCCGGCCGTCCGCTGACGAATGCCGCCAGATCGCGCGCCGCAGCTTTCAGGGCGGTGTGATCGCGCGCCGAGACGACGATCGGCAGCGGCTCGAGCGGCGGAGCTGACCGTGCCCGGGCACGGGTCGGCGGCGGACTGGCGAGGATGACGTGGGCGTTGGCTCCCCCGAAACCGAAGGAGTTGACGCCGATGAAGAGCGTCCCGCTCTTCTTCAGGTGCTTGTTGCTGGTGACCAGTTCAAGGTTCCAGTCAGCGAGCTGGATGTTCGGGTTGACGTTCATCACGCCGATGGTCGCCGGTACTTCGCGGTGTCGCAGGCAGTGGATCGCCTTGACCATGCCAGCCACTCCCGAGGCGGTTTCGAGGTGACCCAGGTTGCTCTTCACCGAGCCGATCGGCAGCGGCTGCCCGCCTGGCCGGCGTTTGCCCAGCGCCTCACCGATGGCCCGTGTTTCAATCGGGTCGCCGACCGCAGTACCGGTACCATGGGCCTCGAGATAATCGATTTCTACCGGGTCGATGCCGGCCTGCGCATAGGCTTGCGTGAGCAGTTCTGCCTGCGCCCGCGGGCTGGGGACGGTCAGGCCGGACTTCCGTCCGTCGGTGTTGACCAGCGAGGCGGCCACCACGGCGAGGATCGGATCACCGTCGGCCAGCGCCTGATCGTAATCCTTGAGCAGGAAGATCCCGCCACCCTCCGAACGAACGTAGCCGTCGCCCGAGGCATCGAAGACCCGGCAGCGGCCCTGCCTGGAAAGCATCGATGCCTTGGCAAAACCGATGAAACCGTAGGGATGCAGATGCAGACTGATGCCTCCGGCGAGTGCCTGCGTGGTTTCGCCCGACAGGATCGCCCGACAAGCCTGGTGAAAGGCAACCAGTGACGAGGAGCAGGCGGTATCGATCGCCATGCTCGGCCCGCGCAGATCGAAGACGTAGGAGATGCGGTTGGCGGCAATGCTCGCCGTGTTGCCGGTGGCCATCGTCGAGTCGGCGACGGCCAGGTCGTCGGCCATACGATAGGAGTAGTCGGCACTGGCGATGCCGATGTAGACGCCACACTGGCTGCCGCGCAGGGCCGATGGCCGGATTCCCGCATTCTCGATCGCCTCCCACCCCATTTCCAGCAGCAAGCGCTGCTGCGGGTCCATCAGCGCCGCCTCGCGCGGGGAAATGCCGAAGAAGCCGGCGTCGAAGGTGGAAACGTCGCCAATCGACCCGGCCGCAAAGGTGTAGCTGGTGCCCGGATGATTCCTGTTCGGATGCAGGAAGGTATCCTGTGCCCAGCGCCGCGCATCGACCGTGGTGACCAGGTCGCGACCGGCGAGGAGGTCCTGCCAGAAGCGGTCGCTGCTCGTTCCTGGCAGTCGGAAGGAGTAGGAAACGATGGCAACGCGCCTGTTCATGCTGGCATGGATCCTGGAGTCTTGATGAGTATAGTCCAGCCCTCTCCGAGAGCCGCCGTATTCACTGCGACAAGGGGCAGTGAAGGCACGCCGTCGCTGGTGGCTGCCGGACAGGAACAGCCTGCCGGCGAGTTCCAGGCGGGCCGGGCGCCGCCGGGTAACTCATGTGCTGGTTGCAGCACCTTCGGTTCGTCGGAGACGCGCAGTATGGTGGGCTCTGGCTCAAGTCGGGCGGTCGATTCACGCAGGCCGTCGGGCGAACTCGATGACCGCCGGGGGCGGTGTCGGACGGGCAGCGCGAGGGACGGAGCCAGCTGACAGCCTGTGAGCAAACCTGCACACTTCCGACGTTCTGGTTGATTGGGGCGATGTACGGGATTCGAACCCGTGACCACTGGAATCACAATCCAGTGCTCTACCAACTGAGCTAACACCGCCGTTACTGTGGCGCGCCCGGCGAGACTCGAACTCACGACCCCCGGCTTAGAAGGCCGGTGCTCTATCCGGTTGAGCTACGGGCGCGAGTGCGACACTGCCTGGCAATGGTATCCACCGAATATCGCATCCTGCTGTTTATGCAACTGCTACTTGCCCTACTGGTCGGGGCGGTGGGATTCGAACTCACGACCCTCTGCTCCCAAAGCAGATGCGCTACCAGGCTGCGCTACGCCCCGAGAAAGGCGGCATTCTACAAGCTGGCGCCCCATGGGTCAATGAGCCCCGCACCGTTTTCGGAAACCCGGGAACTCCGCTGCGCCTTCTGCCGTTCATTCGCTGCCCGTCTGGTGTACCCGATGAAAGCCGACTTGACCCTGCCGGTGTCCCGCGGCATGCTGCCAACCGACAGTGCTCCGCGCGACGCGTTGCCTGGCCTGAGTGGCCGCCATTGGTGGCCTGATCGATTGATTCGGAGAGGAGAACGACATGCCCAACGAGCCCCTTACTGAACGCGGCGGATTGCTTGCGGAAGCGTCACCGACCCTGCGTTATTGTTGCCAGCCGATCGTACAGGCCCGACAGTTCGATCCGGCCGTCGAACAACCGCGCGTCCGGGCAATCGTTGCCGGGGGCAAGAAATGGGTCAACGGAACACAACTGACCTTTCACTGCTTTCAGGCAGACGACGATGTGGCAAGTGCCTGGAAGGGCAAGGCGAGCGACATCGACGCGGTCAGACAGGCTTTTGCGGCCTGGTTCGGTCTGGGCATCGGCATCAGCTTTCGCGAGGTTGCCAGCCCCGCAGAGGCCCGACTGCGCATCGCTTTCGACCAGACGGGTGGGTCGTGGTCCTACGTCGGGCGTGACAATCTGGGCATCCGGGAAGCGCGACAAAGAACGATGAACTTCGGTTGGCCGCTTGATACACCCTACGGGCGAGATACCGCGATGCACGAAATCGGCCATGCGCTGGGGCTTGAACATGAACATCAGAATCCGTATGCCGGGATCACCTGGAACGTCGAGGCGGTTCGCCAGTACTTCCAGGGTCCACCGAACAACTGGGATGCGAAGTACATCGACTGGAACATCCTGCGGAAGATCAGTCCTGCCGAAGTCAAGGGCAGTACTTGGGATCCGGACTCGGTCATGGAGTATGCTTTTGGCCCCGGGCTGATCGTCGAACCCGTCGCATATCGTGCCGGTTTGCAGCCCAAGGGAGGACTGTCAGCCGCCGACAAGGCATGGATCCTGCAAACCTATCCGGGTTCTGCGGCCCAGCCGCCGAACCCGATGCTGGTCGTGGGCGTGCCGCAAAAGCTGGCAATCGGCGCCGGAGAGACTCGCCTCTTCGACTTCACTCCGGCCGAGACGCGGATCTACCGCTTGGCGACAACGGGCAGCTCGGATAGCGTGATGGCGCTTTTCGAGGTCACTGCGTCGGGCAACGTGCAGGTGGCCGCCGATGACGATAGCGGGACGGATGCCAACGCGCGCATTGACCAGTTGTTGACCAGCGGCCGCCAGTATCGGGTCGGCGTCCGGCTTTACTACGCAAAGACGGCCGGCGAAACCTCGCTGCTGATTGCCTGAGAGCGCTTCGAAAGACCTGTCGGACGCTCCCGAGGCCGCTTTTTTCGCCGGCTGTCGGGCAGCCCAGATCATTCCGGCGGTGTCGGAAGCGACAAGGCCGGCAATGGGGAAAAAGTGCCGGCCAGCGCACTCCCGGTCTCAGCCATGCCGCAGGCGGCTTCTGCACGGCTTATTTTGCTGAGGTCTGGCTGATTTTACTGGAATTTCTCAAGCCCACTTTTTATACTGTCTCATCTGGAAAAAGAAATCGACCGTTTTCCCGGGGGAGCCCTGCCGTGGAGATCAAACTTGCCGGTCTGTTGCCGGAAGCCTTGCTGATCGGCCTGCCGGAGATTGATGCCCAGCATGAAGAGATCTTCCGGCGCATCGAGTCACTAAAGGTAAGTTGTTTCGGCTCGGGTCCCGTTTCCTTCGATCAGTTCGAAAGCCTGCTCGATTATCTGGAGTACCACTTCGCCAGTGAGGAGCGTCTTGCTCTGGAGGTCGGGGCCGACTTCGACAGCCACGCCGCCATCCACCGGGACAACCTGCACGCCTTGCAGAAAGCCTTCGGCGAAGTGCGCAACGGTGCGCGTGATGTTCACTCTTTCCTGCGCTATGCCGAGTACTGGTTTGAGCGCCATATTTGCGAGGAAGACAAGCCTTTTGCAGACAGCGTGCGAATCTGTCAGCTGAGGTCGTACAGCCGCCCCCAGTCGACCGCTGGCATCTGACTTGCGGGGTCGATCCGTGCCAACCTTCCTTGCTGTCCGCGTTGATCGGGCGAAACTTGTCCAGTTCGACCACAGCGCTGCAACGATGGCCCGCATGGGTTCAAAATAACCGGGTAAAAGAGTCAGAAATGGTCTTCGCAATGACCATCCTTCATTCTTTTTTGCGTTCTTTCGAGCATTCTGGCAAGCTGATAACCGGAACAGCATATCTTGTCATATTTCATCGTGCGCCCCTTTCCGAAGGCCGTTTGACGACGGTCTGATCTTTCATCAAAGAGCTTTCACCCGCCATGAACATCACCGCCTCAGCCGCCTGGAAGGCTATTGAAGCACACCGGCAGTCGCTTGCACCCGTGCATCTGAGAGAACTGTTTACGCGCGATCCAGGTCGCGTCGCGTCCCTTTCACTGAGCTTCGACGGAATTCTTTACGATTTCTCGAAACAACGTGTCGATTCGACAAGTCTGCCTTTGTTGGTGGCGCTGGCTCGTGAGGCACGCCTCGATGAATGGACCGCACGCATGTTCTCGGGTGAGCGAATCAACGCCAGCGAGGATCGCTCGGTGCTGCATGTGGCCTTGCGACGATCGAGCAGCCCGTTCCCCAGCAACGAGCTGGATGTCATGCCCGAGGTGCTCGCCACACGCCAGCGCATGGCCACTTTCGCCGACCACATTCGTTCGGGTCAGGCGCTTGGCTTCACCGGTCTGCCGATCCGCAACGTGGTCAACATCGGCATCGGGGGCTCCGACCTTGGTCCGAAAATGCTTGGCTGTGCCTTGCGTTCGATTTCGCACCCGGCACTCGGCGTGCACTACGTCTCCAATCTCGATGGCGCCCAGTTGGCGCCACTGCTGCAGACCCTCGACCCAAGAACCACCCTGTTCCTGGTGGCGAGCAAGACCTTCACCACCCAGGAAACCATGCTCAATGCGCAGACCGCGCGTGCCTGGCTGGTGGCCAATCTGGGCGACGCTGCAGCAGTATCCAGGCACTTTGCCGCGTTGACCGCCAAGCCCGAACGTGCCGTCACCTTCGGCATCCGGGAGGATGCCGTGTTCCCGCTTTGGGACTGGGTGGGAGGACGCTTTTCTCTCTGGTCGGCGGTCGGCCTGGCGCTGATGATCGCCATCGGACCGCAGGCCTACGCCGACCTGCTCGCCGGTGCTGAACGAATGGATGAGCATTTCCGCAATACGCCCTACGAGCGCAACCTGCCGGTCGTGATGGCTCTGATCGGTATCTGGAACACCAACTTCCTGGGCGCGACGAGCAACGCGGTACTGCCTTACAACGAGTCGCTGAAGTATTTTCCCTCATTCCTGCAACAACTCGAGATGGAAAGCAACGGCAAGTCGGTCGGCATCGATGGACAGCCGCTTGCCTGTGCGTCCAATCCCATCGTCTGGGGCGAGCTCGGCAACAATGGTCAGCACGCTTTCTTCCAGCTTCTCCATCAGGGCGGTCGATTGGTACCCTGCGATTTCATCGCCGCCGTGCGTTCGGATTATCCGCTGACCGGTCACCAGGAGGCTTTGCTGGCCAACTGCTTCGCACAAAGCGCGGCGCTCGCTTTCGGCAAGACGGCGGCGGAGGCGCGCGCCGAGCTGGGAGACAGCATGTCACCGGCGGCGCTCGAGGCACTCCTGCCGCACAAGGTTTTCGCCGGCAATCAACCTTCGTCGACACTCTTGCTCTCGCGGCTCGAGCCGCAAACGCTTGGCGCACTAATCGCGCTCTACGAACACAAGGTGTTCGTTCAGGGCGTCATCTGGGGGCTCAACTCCTTCGATCAGTGGGGGGTGGAGTTGGGCAAGGCGGTGGCCAACAGCATCCTGCCGGCGATCGGCAATCCTGCCTTGGCAGCTAAGCTCGATGCGTCGACCCGGGGATTGCTGGCGTTCACCCGACAGCACCTGGCGTAAGACCGCTTTCCCGCGCCACGCATTCAGCGCGTTCAATTTGTGAAGAGGCATGAAATGAAGATGCAGGTGGTCAGCATTCCCAGCGCGCCGTTCCCCGGCCAGAAGCCGGGAACCTCGGGGCTGCGGAAAAAGGTGAAGGTATTCAGTCAGGAGCGCTATCTCGAAAACTTTGTCCAGGCCATTTTCGATACCCTCTCAGGGCAGCAGGGGCGGACCCTGGTGTTGGGGGGCGACGGTCGCTACTACAATGATGTGGCCATCCAGACCATCCTGCGCATGGCGGCGGCGGCCGGCTTCGGGCGTATTCTGGTGGGTCGGGACGGCATCCTGTCGACACCGGCGGCCAGTGCAGTGATCCGCAAGTGGCGGGCCTTCGGTGGCATCATCCTTTCGGCGAGCCACAACGAAGGTGGTCCCGATGGAGACTTCGGCATCAAGTACAACCTCGGCAACGGGGGACCGGCAAACGAGGCGTTTACCGATGCGGTTTATCGTCGCACGCAGGAGATCGGCGCCTACCGCATGGTCAACTCGCCGGACGTCGATCTGAGCCGGATTGGCGAGTCCCGTATCGGCGAGATGCTGGTCAGCGTCATCGATCCGGTTGCCGACTATGCCGAACTGCTCGAGTCGCTGTTCGATTTCGATCGCATTGCCACATTGCTCGCGCGT
>NZ_JAEUOL010000059.1 GCF_016789985.1 Accumulibacter sp. | reverse complement strand
CTCTGTCGCAGGGCTTCAACCCGGGCGTATCTCACCGCGACTCCGGCGCAAAATACGCCGCACATTTTTTTGGCAGATCACGCGCCAGCTTGACTTCCGCCAACTCCTTACGCAACCGAGCCAACTCAACTGCCGTCTCCTTCGGTACCCGCTGCGCCTGCCCCACTTGCTCCCACTTGCCTGCCTGGAATGCCCTGACCCCGTTCCCCAGACGGCTCTTCGGCACCGACAGCCGCTTCGCCGCCGCATCCCCCGAGAGCCTTCTCTCCGCAACCCGCTTCACCGCCTCCGCCCGAAATTCCGGCGTGTACAACTCCTTCGGCATCCTTGTCATCTCCATCCTCCGTTTCCATTCATTTTACGAAACGTTGGACTCCACTTTTTTCAGCCTACCTCAAACAGGTCCTGGGCGTTTCTGACCAATTCCTGCTTCCAGGTGCTGATCATCGTGGGATACTCACCGTACTCCGAGGCCAACTCTGCCAGCGTCTGCTCTCCCGACAACGCCGCCATCGCTACTTGCGCTTTGCTCTCATGTTTCACGTGCCTTTCGTCCGGTCGGCCTTAGCTTATCCGAATGTCCGAAAAAACGTGACCGCCGCAGGGTTTATGGAGCGCTTACGAAAAACGAAACCGTGTGCCTGGATTCAGACGTGCTGCAAGCCGATGACGAGGCTTTCGTGGCATTCCAGGCCATTGCCGGCTACAACCCGGCCAACCCGGCGTACCGCCTCGAAGCGGTGGCCGCCCACAACGAGCTGCGCGCCCAGAACACCCTGGCCGCGGCGCGCGACGCCGCCATCGCTGCCATCGCCGCCCAATGGGAATTCCACAACCTCATGCTCGGCGTCAAGGATCAGGTGATCGCCCAATACGGCGCCGACTCCGATCAGGTGGCCTCGCTCGGTCTGAAGAAGAAGTCCGAACGCAAGGCCCGCGTCCGCGCCGGCAAGAACTCCACGTAGTGCGCGGACAGCGGTGAGGAGACAACCAAGCATCGCGATGCATCGGGAAGCCATCCGGGGCATCGTTCCGGCCTGGCGGGTCAGGATTCCGGGCGACACGCGCACGGGGCGCGAGGCGATCAGGGCGGCCCATGGGCCCCGGCATCGACCCCTTCCTGCCCTGCCCGCCGGGTCGCTCGGTCGTCGTGACCGCTTCCTGCTACCGACCATTTCCCGATGCGCGAGAGAGCGCGCTGCGCCTTGGGCAGGTCGGGCCGTGCGGTGAGCGCCGCCTGCCAGGCTCTGATCGCCTGCGGGTGACGCCGCAGGCGGCAGAAGACCAGCCCGAGATCGTACCAGGCGCCGGCAAGAGTCGATCCGTGGTCGCTCGCCGCGGGCAGACACTGCTGCGCGGCGGACAGGTCGTCGCCTTTGCCAGCGGCCGGGGAGCGGCCGTCGGCTGCCCTGTCCGCGGCGCTGAACGCCTCCAGGGCCTGCGCTCGGCGTCTGGTCCGATAATAGACGAGGCCGAGAAACTGCAGGGAAACGACGTCATCCGGGATGGCCAGCAGGATGCTGCGCGCCATCCACTCGGCTTGCACGAGATCGCCGCTCTGATAGAAAGCGCCGAGCAAGTCAAAGAGTGCGTTGATCATCAGCCATCCTCCAGGCTTCTCCGGAAAGACATGGCCGGACCATCAGCCGAGGTCCACCGGCACGAAAATCTTCGCCTCGCCCCGCTCGATGAGCAGGGCCACATTCTTGCCCGCCTTGTCGAGCAGGCCGCGCAAGTGCGCCGCATCGCGCACCGGCTGCCCGTTGAGCGAGAGGACGAGGTCACCGGGCCGGATGCCGGCGCGTGCCGCCGGCCCGCTGACGTTCTCGACCAGCAGGCCGTCGGGATGGTCGGTCTGGCGGCGCTCGTCCGGCGTCAGGGGGCGCAGCGCGAGGCCCAGGCGCGTCTTGTCGGCCTCGCCGGCCTTCTCCGACGCCGGTCTGGCAGAGGGGATTTCGCCCACCGACAGGGTGATCTCGTGGCCGGTCCCCTGGCGCCAGACCTGCAACCTGATCTCGCTTCCCGGCTTGGTCGAGGCCACCAGCGGCGGCAACTCGGAGGAAGAACCGATCGTCTTGTCGTTCAGCTTGAGGATGATGTCGCCGGGCTGGATTCCCGCCTTCGCCGCCGGGCTGCCTTTCTCGACCGAGCTGACCAGGGCGCCGGCGTTGCTCCTGAGACCGAACGATTCGGCGAGCGATTGCGACACCTCCTGGATGGTCACCCCGAGGCGGCCGTGGCTCACCTTGCCATGCGCGACGAGTTGTTGCTCGATGTTCATCGCGACGTCGATCGGGATGGCGAAGGAGACGCCCTGATAACCGCCGCTGCGGCTGTAGATCTGCGAGTTGATGCCGATCACCTCGCCCGCCAGGTTGAGCAGCGGGCCACCCGAGTTGCCCGGATTGACCGCGACGTCGGTCTGGATGAAGGGCACGTAGCTGTCGCTGGGCAGCGAGCGTGACTTGGCCGAGACGATGCCGGCGGTGACGGTGTTCTCGAAACCGAAGGGTGAGCCAATGGCGACCACCCATTCGCCGACGCGGGCGCGCGCCGGATCGCCGAGACGGACGACCGGCAACTGGCTGGCGTCGATGCGCAGCACCGCGATGTCGGTCAGCTTGTCGAGCCCGATGATCCTGGCACCGAACTCGCGCTTGTCGGTCAGCTTGACGGTGACCTCGTCGGCTCCGTCGACCACATGCGCATTGGTCAGGATCAGCCCGTCGGAGCTGACGATGAATCCCGAGCCCATGCCGCGCGCGGGGCCACGCTCCTGCGGCGCGGGGACAGCGAAGCGGCGGAAGAAGTCGAACATCGGGTCGTTCGGGTCGAAAGCGGTTTTCCTTTGGCCGCTGACGCTGATATTGACCACCGCCGGACCGCTGCTCTCGACGATTGCGCTGAAATCGGGCAGCGCCATTCCCGCACGACCGGTCGCGGCGGGCGCCACGGCCGGCGTTTCGACAGCGGCGACGGCCGCGCCGGGGTTGATCGCCTGGCCGCCGAACTTCGCATAACCGGCGCCCAAGGCGGCGAGCAGAGTGACGGCGAGCAGACTGCGTTTGAGGGTACTTGCTGGCATCGAGCTATCTCCTGTTTCGTTCCGTAACCGGAAGCACTCGGCTTCCCATGGGTGAACGATAGAAGAGCCCGACTTAAATCTGACTTAAGCCGCGGCCGCCGGGGGAAATTCGACGCGTGCGCGCAGACCGCCGAGGCGCGCGTCGCCGAGCCTGACCCGGGCCCGATGGCGCTCGGCGATGGTCCGCACGATCGCCAGGCCGAGCCCGCTGCCGGCATCGCCGGTCTGCGCCCGTCGGTAGAAACGGTCGAACACCCGTTCACGCTCGTCGGGCGGGATCCCTGGCCCCGAATCGCACACCTCGAGGAAGGCGCCGTCGGCGTTCTCGTCGGTCGTCACGTCGACCCGGCCGCCCGGCGGAGTGTAGCGCAGCGCGTTGCCGATCAGGTTGCCGATCAGGATGCGCAGCGCCTCGGCATCGCCGCTGACCATGCCGGGACGCCCGGTCGGCGTTGCCCCGAGATCGATCCGTCGCGCCTCGGCCAGCGGCAGATGATCGGCGATGACCTGCGCGGCGAGTTCGCCGAGGTTGAGCGGGGCCGGGCAAGGCTCGCCGCCTCCCGGTTCCAGACGGGCCAGGGTGAGCAACTGTTGCACCGAATGGGTGGCGCGTTGCAAGCCGCCTTTCAGTTCGCCAAAGGCCTCGGCGCGTTGCGTCGGATCAGGCGCGCGCTCGGCCAGTTGCGCCTGCAGGGTGAGCGCCGCCAGGGGTGTGCGCAGCTCGTGCGCGGCATCGGCGATGAAGTCGCGTTGTGCCTCGAGCGCGCGTTTCAGGCGGAGCAGGAGGTCGTTGAGCGCCAGCACCAGCGGCAGGACCTCGGACGGAACAGGGCTTTCCGGCAGCGGGTCGAGCGCCACCGCGCTGCGCGTGGTGACCGCCCGCGCCACGGTGGCCAGCGGCCGCAAGCCACGGCCGACGACAACCCAGATCAGCACCCCGAGCACCGGCAGCATCAGCAGGAAGGGCGCCACGGTGCGCAGGGCCGCCGCCAGCGCCAACTGGTCACGCAGATGCATCGGCTGCGCCACCTGGATCACCTGCCCCCTCTGCTGCAGACCGAAAACCCGCCATTTGCCATGCGCGGTAGGCACCGTGGCAAAGCCGAGCGGCACCTGATGCGGCAGATCCTGGCGCGGATGCGAGAGATAGATGCGGGTTCCGTCCGGCGCCCAGATCTGCACCGAGAAGTCCTGCGCGTCCTCTTCGAGCGGGTGTTCGCGCCCGCCGGCCGCGTTGCCGCCGTGGTCACGCAACGACAGGGCCAATTGCCGCAACTGGTAGTCGAACAGGGCATTGGCCTCGTCGCGCGCCGTCCGGTAGGTGGCCAGGGCACCGAGCAACATGGTCAGGGTGATGGCCGACAGGAGGGCGATCAGCAACTGGCGGCGGATCGATTTCATCATGCCCGGGGCACCAGATAGCCGACGCCGCGGAGGTTTCTGATCCGCTCGGCGCCCAGCTTGCGACGCAGGGAATGGATGTACACCTCGACTGCGTTGCTGCCGATCTCTTCACCCCAGCCATAGAGGCGTTCCTCGAGGTCGGCGCGCGACAGCGGCGTGCCGGGTCGTTCAAGCAGTGCTTGCAGCAGCGCGAACTCGCGCGCCGCCAGGTTCACCGGCTGGCCGTTCTGGGTCAGCTCGTGGGTCGCCGGATTGAGGCAGAGGTCGCCGACGATGAGCAGCGGCGCGGCCCGCCCGGCGTGCCGGCGCAATACGGCGCGCATGCGGGCCGACAGCTCGTCGAGGTCGAACGGTTTGACCAGATAGTCGTCGGCGCCGCTGTCCAGCCCCTTGATCCGGTCAGCCACCGCATCGCGCGCGGTGATCACCAGCACCGGGAGGCGATTGCCGGCGCGCCGCAGCCGGGCGAGCACATCGAGCCCGGAGCCGCCCGGCAGCCCGAGGTCGAGCAGCAGCAGTTCGTAGGGTGTGGTCTGCAGGGCCAGTTCGGCGGCCCGCCCGTCGCCTACCCAGTCGACCGTGTAGCCGTCCTGGCGCAGTCCCTGCTGGACGCTCCTGCCGATCATCGGATCGTCCTCGACGAGTAAGACGCGCATCGTGGTTTTCGTGGTTTGCCCGGGAGGGGATGTCGGGAGCTACAGCGGCGACCTGATTTCGTCCAGCGGACGCGCCAGAACCCCGGGATGACAGGTGAACAATGATATCTGGTGTCGCGTCGCCGCGTCGAACGGCACACGCCTGATCTGTGCGCGGCGCTGCTCAACGCCAACCGATTCGCTGCCCTGTGCACCTTGCCGGGTCAGGAGGCCGGAGATCGGTTGCCGGTCGATTTCCAGGCCGGCCTGCGGGAAGAGCCGCCGCAGGTAGCGGTTCAGGTGCGTCTGCAGCTTTCGCGTCAGGGCGTTTCGCTGCGCAAGCAGCAGGCAATCCGGCGTGCTGGCGCGCCGGCGGCCAAACCGGCGCCACTTAACGGCCACCCCGGCTGCCGCCCTTGTCCCAGACGTAACGGGCGCTACGCTGCCAGCGCGCCGGCGCCTGGCGCAGCACATTGTCGGTCGCCGGCGCGCGCGGCGGCGCGACCGGTCCGGGGGCGGCGGTCGTCGGTTTCCTGACGGGCGGCGAGGTCGGCTTGGCGGTCATTCGGGTATGCTCGGAGAGGCTGGCGGGCGCTATGGTAGACTTTGCTCCCATTCTAACGCGCAAGAGGCAAGCATGTCCGGCAACACCTTCGGCACCCTGTTCGCCGTGACGTCGTTTGGCGAATCGCATGGCCCCGCGATCGGCTGCGTGGTTGATGGCTGCCCGCCGGGGCTGGCGATCAGCGCGGCCGACATTCAGGCCGAGCTCGACCGGCGCAAGCCGGGCACGTCGCGACACGTGACGCAGCGACGCGAGCCGGATGAGGTCGAGATCCTGTCGGGAGTGTTTGACGGACGCACGACCGGCACGCCGATCGCCCTGCTGATCCGCAATCAGGACCAGCGCAGCAAGGATTATGGCAACCTCGCCGACACCTTCCGTCCCGGCCATGCCGACTATGTGTATACGCAGAAATACGGTTTCCGCGACCACCGCGGCGGGGGGCGTTCATCGGCGCGGGAAACCGCCGTGCGCGTCGCGGCGGGGGCGATCGCCCGCAAGTGGCTGGCCGAGCGTTACGGTGTCGCCCTCCGGGGCTGGATGAGTCAGCTCGGCCCGATCGACATTCCCTTTGTCTCTGCCGATGAGATCGCCGGCAACCCGTTTTTTGCCCCGAACGCGCGGATCGTCCCCGAACTCGAGGAGTACATGGACGAGTTGCGCAAATCGGGTGATTCGGTCGGCGCAAGGATCACGGTCAGCGCGAGCGGTGTGCCGCCCGGCTGGGGTGAGCCGGTGTATGACCGGCTCGATGCCGAAATCGCCCACGCGATGATGAGCATCAATGCGGTCAAGGGTGTCGAGATCGGCGCCGGCTTCGCCAGCATTGCGCAGAAGGGCAGCGAACATGGCGACGAGATGACGCCACAAGGCTTCCTCAGCAACCACGCCGGGGGGGTTCTGGGCGGTATCTCGACCGGACAGGATGTGCTGGTCAGTCTGGCCATCAAGCCGACCTCGAGCATTCGCCTGCCGCGCCGTTCGGTGACGGTCGGCGGCGAACCGGCGGAGGTGGTCACCCATGGTCGGCACGACCCCTGTGTCGGCATTCGGGCGACCCCGATTGCCGAGGCGATGCTGGCCCTCGTGCTGATCGACCAGGCTTTGCGCCATCGCGCCCAGTGTGCCGACGTGGTGTGCGCCACACCGCTCGTTCCGGGCCGTCCGGCAGGGTGACGGGCAGCCGTGGCAATGGTTATAATCGCGTCGTCTGGCCGCGCATCGGGCGGGCCGGGATCAGCAAGAGGCGACGACAATGCAAGTTGAGCACCACGACCTTCACCATGAATTCCCCGAGTATCTGGATTCGATTCACCAACTGAAGACCTCGAGTGAACAGTTCGGGCAGCTCTACGACGAATACCATGAACTCACGCGTGAGGTCGAGCGCCTCGAAGAGGAAGACCTGCCGATCGATGATTTCACCATCGAGAACATGAAGAAGAAACGTGTCTGGCTCAAGGACCAGATGTACCGGATGCTCTTCGCCTACCAGAACGGTAGCTGAACCGACCATCCTCCCGACAATGCCCCGACGCTGCATCCGGTAGAATCACCGGATGCATTCGCTGCCCTATTGGCGCCTTTCCGGCTATTACTTCTTCTATTTCGCCTTCATCGGCGTCTTTTCGCCCTATTTCGGGCTTTATCTCCAGTCACTCTCGTTTTCCGCCTGGGACATCGGCCTGCTGATGTCGCAAATGCAGTTGATGCGCCTGTTCGCGCCTTACCTCTGGGGCGCGCTGGCCGATCGTCTGGCACAGCGGGTAACCGTCGTCCGTCTCGCCGCCGTGCTCGGTCTGTTCGGTTTCTCGGCCTTTTTCGCAGTCCGCGACTTCGCCCCGATGCTGGTCGCCATGGCGCTGCTGGCCTTCTTCTGGAGCGCCGCGCTGCCCCTGGTCGAGACCGTGACCTTCGATCATCTGCGCGAAGAACCGGCGCGCTACAGCCGCATCCGGCTGTGGGGTTCGATCGGCTTCATCGTCGCGGTGATGGGCACCGGCCTGCTGCTCGACCGACTGCCACTGGCCAGCCTGTTGTGGGTCATCGTCGGCACCCTGGGCGGCATCCTGGTTTACGCCCTGTTCATCCCCGAAGCGCCGTCGCACGCCCTCCCTGGCGAGCAACCGCTGGTTGGCACGATCCTTCGCCAGGCGCGGGTGCGGGCGCTGTTTGCCGCCTGCTTCGCCATGTCGGCGGCGCACGGTGCGCTCTACGTCTTCTACTCGATCCACCTCACCGAGCACCGTTACAGCAAATTCCTCGTCGGTTGCCTGTGGTCGCTCGGCGTGCTGGCCGAAATCGTGGTCTTCTTCTTCATGGTCACCCTGTTGCGCCGTTTCGGCCTGCGCACCATCCTGCTCGTCAGTTTCGCCGCGGCGGTCGTGCGTTTCCTGGTGATCGGTCTCGGCGTCGAGCACCTGTCGTTGATCGTCGCCGCCCAACTGCTGCACGGTCTGACCTTCGGCGCCTATCACGCGGCGGCGATCGCCGCGGTCAACCGCTGGTTCCCGGGTCGCTGCCAGGCACGCGGGCAGGCCCTCTATTCGAGTGTATCGTTTGGCGCCGGAGGCCTGCTCGGCAGTCTGCTGAGTGGCTGGACCTGGGACGCCTGGGGAGCGGCGCCGACCTATGCCCTCAGTTCCGTCCTTGCGCTGCTCGGTCTGCTACTGGTCGCGACAGGGGTGACGACGGAGGCCGAAGTCGGCGGAGGACCGTCGTCGCGCGTTGTCGATGCCTGACTTCCCTGACGGAGGATTCCTGGTGCGGTATCGCGTTTTCTCCCGCCGCCTCTGGCTGCTGGCTCTGGCGCTGGTCATCGCCACGGGCTGCGCGACGACGCGCACGACGGCCAGCGGCAAGGTGGGGGTCGATCGGGAGCAGACCATGCTGGTCTCTTCCGACGAAGTCAATCGTGCGGCGGGCAAGGCGTACCAGGAGACCCTGCGCACGGCGCAAGCCGGGAATCTGCTCAATCGGGATGTGCAGGAACTGGCACGCGTGCGGGAGATCGCGGCGCGCCTGATTGCGGCGACCGCCGCCTTCCGCAGCGACGCCCCGGCCTGGCGCTGGGAGGTCAACGTCGTCCGTTCGCGCGAACTCAATGCCTGGTGCATGCCGGGTGGCAAGATCGTGGTGTACTCGGGCCTGGTCGAGCAACTGCGACTCTCGGACGACGAACTCGCGGCAGTGATGGCGCACGAGATCGCCCATGCCCTGCGCGAGCATGGCCGCGAAAAGGCTGGCCAGGCGGCCGGCGTCGGTGCGGCCGCCGCCATCGGCGGCGCCTTGATCGGCGCCTATTTCGGCGTCGATTCCGGCCTCGGCAAGTCGGTGATCGGTACGTTGGGCGAGTTCGCCTTCATGCGCCCCAACTCGCGCGAGATGGAGCAGGAAGCGGACCGCATCGGCATCGAACTGGCGGCGCGTGCCGGCTATGACCCCGCGGCAGCGGTCAGTCTGTGGCAGAAGATGAGTCGTACGGCGGGCGGACGATCGCCGGAATGGTTGTCGACCCATCCATCGCACGAGACGCGCATCGCCGACCTGCGCCGTTACGCCGAGCGTGTCCAGCCACTTTACGACACGGCGCGCCAGGCGCCCTGAAACATCGCCGGCAAGCGGTGAACCGCCATGGCGGCACTGACAGCGGCGCTGACGGTGTGACATAATCCGGGGCTCCACAGCGCCCATGGGGCCGAACCTCTCGGGATAGACCTTCGATGCCGCAGACCCTGTACGAAAAGCTTTGGCAGGACCATGTCGTCCATCAGGAAGCCGATGGAACCGCGCTGATCTATATCGATCGCCATCTGGTGCACGAAGTGACCAGCCCGCAGGCCTTCGAGGGCCTGAAACTGGCCGGCCGCAAGCCGTGGCGGATATCGTCGATCGTCGCCACCGCCGACCACAACACGCCGACCGACCACTGGGATCGGGGCATCGAGGATCCGGTTTCGCGCCTGCAGGTCGAAACGCTCGACGCCAATATCCGCGCGTTCGGGGCATTGGCCTACTTTCCGTTCAAGGACCCTCGCCAGGGCATCGTACACGTCGTCGGTCCGGAAAGCGGCGCGACCCTGCCCGGCATGACGGTCGTCTGCGGCGACTCGCACACCAGCACGCATGGCGCGTTCGCCTGCATGGCGCACGGCATCGGCACCTCCGAGGTGGAGCACGTGCTCGCCACGCAATGTCTGTTGCAGAAGAAGTCGAAGACCATGCTGCTGCAGGTCGATGGCGTACTCGGCAGGGGCGTCACGGCGAAGGACGTGGCGCTGGCGATCATCGGCCGCATTGGCACGGCCGGCGGCACGGGATACGCCATCGAGTTTGGCGGCAGTGCGGTGCGCAGCCTGTCGATGGAAGGCCGCATGACCCTCTGCAACATGGCCATCGAAGCCGGTGCCCGGCTGGGACTGATCGCGGTCGATGAGGTGACCATCGATTATCTGCGCGGCCGTCCGTTCGCGCCGCAAGGCGCACGATGGGAACAGGCCGTCGTCCATTGGCGCCGTTTGCGCAGCGATGATGGCGCCCGTTTCGACCGCGTGATCGAGATGCCGGCGGCGGCGATCGGGCCACAGGTGACCTGGGGAACGTCGCCCGAGATGGTGGTGCCGGTCGATGCACGCGTCCCGGATCCGGCCAGCGAGCCCGATCCGGTGAAACGTGAAGGGATGGAACGTGCCCTGCGCTACATGGGTCTCAGTCCAGACTTGCCTATCTGCGACATTGCGCTCGACAAGGTTTTCATCGGTTCGTGCACCAACTCGCGCATTGAGGATCTGCGCGCCGCGGCCGCCGTCGTCCGCGGTCGCACGGTGGCCAGCAACATCCGCCTTGCACTGGTCGTTCCGGGCTCGGGACTGGTCAAGCGGCAGGCCGAAGAGGAGGGACTGGACGAGATCTTCCGTGCCGCCGGTTTCGAGTGGCGGGAGCCTGGCTGTTCGATGTGTCTGGCGATGAACGCCGATCGCCTGGAGGCTGGCGAGCGCTGCGCCTCGACTTCGAACCGCAATTTCGAAGGGCGGCAGGGGGCCGGCGGCCGCACCCACCTGGTCAGCCCCGAGATGGCCGCTGCGGCCGCGATTGCCGGGCATTTCTGCGACATCAGGGAATGGCTCTAGGCAACAGGAGGAAACATGAAGAAATGGTGCTCGATTCTGCTGGTGATCATTTCGGCGACCGCGCTGGTCGGCTGCAACACCATGCAGGGACTCGGCAAGGACATCGAAAAGGGTGGTCAGGCAATTGGCAAGGCGGCCAGGTAGGGCGCCGGGACAAAGAGGAGTGGCATGGAAAAGTTCATTCGCCTCGACGGACTGGTGGTACCGCTCGACCGGGCCAACGTCGATACCGACGCGATCATCCCCAAGCAGTTTCTGAAGTCGATCAGGCGCTCGGGCTTCGGCCCGAATCTGTTCGACGAGTGGCGCTATCTGGACGTCGGCGAACCCGGCAGGGACGATTCGCTGCGCCCGCTCAATCCGGATTTCGTGCTCAATCAGCCGCGCTATCGCGGGGCGCAGATCCTGCTCGCCCGCCAGAACTTCGGTTGCGGCAGTTCACGCGAACATGCTCCCTGGGCGCTGCTTGACTTCGGTCTGCGCACGGTGATTGCAGAGAGTTTCGCCGACATTTTCTTCAACAACTGCTTCAAGAACGGCATTCTGCCGGTCGTCCTGCCGGCGGCCGAGATCGATGCCCTGTTCGCTCTCGTCGAGGCGACACCGGGCTGCCACCTGGTAGTCGATCTCGAACAGCAGGTGGTGCTTCGTCCGGATGGCAGGTCGCTGCCGTTTGCCGTCGATCCGTTCCGTCGGGAATGCCTGCTCAATGGCTGGGACGATATCGGACTGACCTTGCGCCACGCCGAGCTGATCAAGGCGTTCGAAGCCAGGCGTCGCGAACAGCAGCCCTGGCTGTTCGCCTGAGGAAGCGACATGAAGATCTGTGTCCTCCCGGGTGATGGTATCGGCCCGGAAATCATCGCCGAGGCGGTGCGCGTACTGCGTGCGCTCGATCTGCACTGCGAACTGGAAGAAGCGCTGCTCGGCGGTTGCGCCGTGGACGCCGCCGGTGAGCCCTACCCGGCGGCCACCCGGAGCATCGCCGAGCAAGCCGATGCCGTCCTGCTCGGCGCGGTGGGCGGCCCGCAATGGGACACGCTGCCGCGCGCCCAGCGTCCGGAACGCGGTCTGCTCGCGATTCGCCAGCAACTGGGCCTGTTCGCCAACCTGCGTCCGGCGATCCTCTACCCGGAACTGGCCAACGCCTCGTCACTCAAGCCCGAGGTCGTCTCCGGCCTGGACATCCTGATCGTCCGCGAGCTGACCGGCGACATTTACTTCGGGCAGCCGCGAGGGATCGAGACGCGCATGGTCGATGGCCGGCAGGAGCGCTACGGCTTCAACACCATGCACTACAGCGAGGGCGAAATTCGTCGCATCCTGCGCGTGGCTTTCGCGGCGGCGCGCAAGCGCGGGCGCAGACTGTGCTCGGTCGACAAGATGAACGTGCTCGAAACGACCCAGCTCTGGCGCGATGTGGCCAGCGAGATGGCCGCCGAGTATCCCGATGTCGAGCTCAGCCACATGCTGGTGGACAATGCGGCAATGCAGCTGGTGCGCAGTCCGAAACAGTTCGACGTGCTGGTAACCGGCAACCTGTTCGGCGACATCCTGTCGGACGAGGCGGCGATGTTGACCGGATCGATCGGCATGCTGCCTTCGGCCTCGCTCGATGCGCACAACAAGGGGCTTTACGAACCCTGCCACGGCTCGGCGCCGGATATTGCCGGCCAGGACGTGGCCAATCCGCTGGCAACGATTCTCTCCGCCGCGATGATGCTGCGCTACACCTTCTCGAACGAAGAGGCCGCCGCGCGTATCGAGCAGGCGGTCAGGCAGGTGCTGGCGCAGGGCTACCGTACCGCCGACATCTACGAGCCGGGAATGCACAAGGTCGGCACGCGGGGCATGGGCGACGCGGTTCTGGCAGCACTTTGACGGAAACTGAAGGATGGGTGAACACATGATGAAAGTGGGTCTGGTTGGCTGGCGAGGCATGGTGGGCTCGGTCCTCATGCAGCGGATGATCGACGAGGGTGACTTCGGTCACATCGATCCGTTCTATTTCTCCACTTCGGCGGTCGGCAGGGAAGCGCCGGTATTTGCCGGCAAGGAGGCCGGCACGCTGCAGGACGCGATGTCGATCGAAGCACTGAGCCACCTCGACGTGGTGATCACCTGCCAGGGTGGCGACTACACCAAGCAAGTCTTCCCCAGGCTGCGTGCGGCTGGCTGGCGAGGCCACTGGATCGACGCGGCATCCACCCTGCGCATGCACGACGATGCCGTGATCATTCTCGATCCGGTAAACCTCGACGTCATCAAGGATGCACTGAGCAAGGGTGGACGCAACTGGATCGGCGGCAACTGCACGGTCTCGCTGATGCTGATGGGCGTTGGTGGTCTTTTCCGCCACGACCTGGTCGAGTGGATCAGCGCCATGACCTACCAGGCGGCTTCCGGTGCCGGCGCCCAGAACATGCGCGAGCTGTTGCTGCAGATGGGTGCGCTGCACGACGCCGTGCAGGCGCAGCTTGCCGAGCCGGCTTCGGCAATCCTGGAGATCGACCGGCGGGTCGCCGAAACCATGCGCTCGGCCAGTTTTCCGACGGGCAACTTCCGCAATACGGCACTCGCCGGCAGCCTGATCCCGTGGATCGATGTGCCGGTCGAGGGGGGACAGTCGAAGGAAGAGTGGAAGGGGGGCGCCGAGTGCAACAAGATCCTGGGCCGGCCCGCCTTTCACACCCCGGGCAGCATCCCGGTCGATGGCCTGTGCGTGCGCATCGGAGCGATGCGCTGCCATGCGCAGGGTCTGACCATCAAGCTCAAGCGCGATGCGCCGCTGGACGAAGTCTCCGACATCATTGCGCAAGCCAACCCGTGGGTGAAGGTGGTGGCCAATGAGCGCGAGACTACCGAGCGCGAGCTGACACCGGCCGCCGTCACCGGCACGATGACGGTACCCGTCGGCCGTCTGCACAAGCTGGCGATGGGACCCGAGTATCTTGCTGCCTTCACGGTCGGTGATCAACTGCTCTGGGGAGCCGCCGAACCGCTGCGCCGGATGCTCCGCATCCTGCTCGATAACTGATTGAAAGAAATTGGAAGAACCGGGTCTGCCGACCCGGTTCCGGGCTTCACCGTGAGGTCAGAATCAGAAGCACGTTTGGCTTGCATGGCTAACTTCATGATGTTATTTTAATAATTCCAATTTCGACGCTCAAGGTGGCGCCGTGGCCAAAAAACTAAATCACACAGCAAGAAACTTCAGACTGCGGACCTCGGTTTGGGCGGTAGCCTCTTCGCTGGCGCTCGCCACCTGGCCCTTGAGCGGCGAGGCGGCCGGACTCGGCAAGATCACCGTGTTCTCGGCACTCGGACAGCCGCTGCGCGCCGAACTGGAGGTTTTTGCAACGCGAGAGGAACTGGCCGGCATCAAGGCCCAGATCGCCTCGCAGGATGCCTTCAAGCAGGCCGGCGTCGATTACACGAGCACGGCGTCCGGCATCACCCTTAGCCTTGACAGGCGCCCGAATGGCCAGACTTTCATCCGGCTGAGTTCGGCCCGACCGGTCAACGACCCCTTTGTAGACCTCCTGCTGGAGCTCAACTGGCCAACCGGCCGGCTATTGCGCGAGTACACCTTCCTGCTTGATCCACCCGAATTTGCGGCCAAGGACGCCGCGCCACCGACCATCACCAGACCGTTCGCCACCCCCGGTCCACTGGCCGAGACGCGCCCGCCGGAGGAGCGGCAGGCACGCGCACCACGCTCCCGTGTCGCAGAACAACGCTCGACAGCAGTGTCTGGCGGCGCCACCTACGAAGTCAGGCGCGGAGAAACGCTGAGCCAGATCGCGCGCGAGCTCCGCCCGGAAGGAGTGTCGCTCGAACAGATGCTGCTCGGGCTTTTCCGGGCCAATCCGGAGGCCTTCGAGCAAGGCAACATCAACCGCCTGAAGGCAGGCCAGATCCTCTCCGTGCCGGACAAGACCGCTCTCGAAGCGATTCCGCGCAGCGAGGCGAGGACTGTCGTCGTCGCTCAATCGACCGACTGGAGCACTTACCGCAAGAAACTTGGCGCTGCGGCAGCAGAGACTCCGGGCAGGGACGAGGGAGGACGGCAGCAGGCGGCCGGAAAGATTACGACCAAGGTGGAGGAAAGGGGAGGGTCGACCGCCGAACCGAAGGATCAGCTCAAGGTATCAAGGACCGAGCTTCCCGAGACCAAGCCTTCGACGGCGGGGAAACGCGGTGATGAAGACCTGATCGCCAAGGAGAAGGCGCTCAAGGATGCCAATGAGCGCCTGGCCACCCTGGAAAGAAATGTCGCCGAGTTGCAGCGGCTGCTGGAGCTGAAGAGCCAGACCCTGGCCGATCTGGAGAAACAGTCCGCGGGCAAGTCAGGCACCGCCCCCCCGGCCATTGCCACAACGCCCACGCCACCGGCAGCACTTCCCGCACCGGCGGCAGCCACCATGCCGGCGCCTGCCGCAGCCGCCGGAACTTCGTTGCCCGCCGCCCCGGCACCGACCGCTCAGCCGGTGGAGGCCAAGCCACCGGAAGCTGCGGTGCCGGCGGAGCCCCAGCCGGCACCCGCGCCGCCACCGGCGGAAGCGCCACCACCCGTGGCCGCGGCACCCGCGCCGACCGAACCGCCCGCACCGAAGCCGGTGATGCCGCCGCCCCCGCCGGAAGAACCCGGCTTCCTAGACGAGTTGCTGGACAACGCCGCGCCCCTGGGCGGTGGTGCCGCCATCATCGCGCTGCTCGCCGGCTATTGGTATGTCAAGCGCCGCCGCCAGGGCGACGTCGAGACCCCGCTTGACGCCACCAGCAGTACACTCGCGCCCGTCGCTGATAGCCTGGCCGCCAAGTCGGTCTTCCGCAGCACCGGCGGACAAAGCGTCGACACCTCGCACTCGCTGGGACAAACCGATTTCAGCCAGGCAGGCCCAGGCAGCATCGACACTGACGAAGTCGATCCGGTTGCTGAAGCAGACGTCTATATGGCCTATGGGCGTGACGCACAGGCTGAGGAAATCCTGCTAGAGGCCAAGCAGAAAGACTCCAGGCGGCACGCCATCCATCTCAAGCTGCTCGAGATCTACCTCGCCCGCAAGGACGCCAAACCGTTCGTTGCCCTGGCCAGCGAACTCTTCGCCGCTACGGGTGGCAGCGGCCCCGACTGGGAAAAAGCCGTGGCAATGGGTCTCCAGATCGAGCCCCGGAATCCGCTATTCGCACCTGCCAAGGCGAGCGAGCCACCCCCGCCCATCGCCCAGGCGACGGTTGTGGAACACACCGAATCCTTCGAGGATACCTTTACCAAGCCAGGGCAACTCACCCAGATGGTGGAAGCAGTCGGCGTACCGGCCGTCAGCCCTGCCCAGGCCGCTCCGGCAGAACAGCCACAGACGGTCAGCCTGGCGGATCTCGACTTCGATCTTGGGGGCAGTGACGGCAGCGCGCTGATCTCACCAGACATCGGAGAGGCAGCTCTTGAAACCACGCTTGCTTTCGCCAATACCGGAAGCGGCAGCGCACTCGACTTCGACCTGGAGACTTCCCTGCCAAAGGCTCCGGCACTGGCTTCTCCATCAATCGAAGAACGGGGCGACGAGGTGCGCCTGGTTGACGACGAGAGCTCCCTGGAAGTCACCATGCTGGTCCACCCGGCGTTGCCAAGTGGCGGGCCGTCCCCCCAGGCACCGGGAGACTTCGAATTTGATCTTGCCGAACCTTCCACCGACGATGCGACCTGGGAGGAGAAGACGCTGACCCGTGCCGAGGCGGCGACCGAGGTACTCGATATCGGTACGGCGACTGGTGCCGAGGCGCTCGAATTCGACGTGCGCTTGACCGAGTCCACCGTGCTTGGCGAAGGGATGCAGCATCCGGCATTCGACATGTCGTCGATCAGCCTTGATCTGACCCAGGCTGATGTGCTGACGGCGGGTGCCACGCCGACGATCGGCGGTGCGCTCGACTTCTCCTTTGAAGGCGAACAGGAAGACACGCTGGTCAACCCTGGATTCACCGAGGAGCAGACCGATACCGAAGTGAATCCGCTGTTTGGTGAGACCACCGAAACCAGTGGCGAGTCCGACATCAGCTCCAGTGAAGAAGTGGCCACCAAACTGGAACTGGCCAGAGCCTATCAGGACATGGGCGACCTGGAGGGAGCACGCGAACTTCTGCATGAAGTGGTCAACGAAGGTGATGCCGCGCAGCGGGAAGCAGCGCTGGCCCTCCTTTCCGGCCTGCGCGAATAGGTAACACAATCACTCACCAGACCGCCCGCGGTGGCTGGAAGACCACCCCGCTCGGCGCGTGACGCCAAGGCTACGAAAGCCAGCGTGCACCCCAGCACCCTCCTGCTCGCCTGGCTGATGATCGTGGCGACCATCCAGGTTCTCGATATTCGTTTCCTGATCGCTGCCCTGCTTCTACTGCCGGTATTCGGCACGGCCGCCTGGCGCGGCTGGCGGCAACTCGCCTGGCGTGCACGCTGGCTATTCCTGTCGCTGGTGGTCATCCTGAGTTGGGGGGGCATCGGCGATCCCGTCTGGAACGGCCCCCTGGCTCCCAGTCGCCAGGGGCTGCTTGACGCCGGCACCCATGCGGGGCGATTGCTGCTCATCCTGATGGCAGTGGTTGTCCTGCGCCAACGACTGCCAGTGACCGACTTGCTGACGGCCATCCATCGCCTGCTCGGACCCCTGCACCGTTGCGGCCTCGATGTCGATCGCGCGATCGTGCGCCTGCTTCTGGTCCTGAACTACCTCGATACGCTGCCCAGGCCGCGCGACTGGAAAAGCCTGCTGGCAAACCCCGGTAGCCACAACACGGAGGCGTTTGAACTTGCCGATCGTCGATTGTCCCGCCGCGACTATCTGCTGCTCGCCCTGCTGTTGCTCGGCTGCGCGCCGCTGCTCTATTTCTCGCAGATCTGAGACATGCGCATAGCCTTGGCGGTCGAGTACGATGGCAGCGGTTTTCGTGGCTGGCAGCAGCAACCGGGCGGTGGCACCGTGCAGGATGCGCTGCAGGGAGCCTTGCGACAATTTGCCGGAATGCCGGTGCCCGTCGTATGCGCCGGACGCACCGATGCCGGCGTCCATGCACTGGGACAGGTCGTGCATTTCGATACCGCTCTCGAACGCTCGCTGTACGCCTGGGTGCGTGGCACCAACACCTTCCTGCCGCCAGCGGTTGCCGTACGCTGGGCACAGGCCGTCGCCCCGGACTTCCACGCACGCTCGGCCGCCAGGGCGCGCCACTATCGCTATCTACTGGTCAATCGGGCACACCGGACCGGCGTCTGGCACGGCAGGGTGGGTTGGTACCATCAGCCGCTCGACCTCGCTGCGATGCGTGCGGCG
>NZ_JAEUOL010000172.1 GCF_016789985.1 Accumulibacter sp. | reverse complement strand
GTTCCTTCTTGATCACCGAATCGTAGATCTGGCCGGTGGTGAAATTGTTGCGCCGCTCCATGCGGGCATTGGTGAAGCGCTCGTAGTGGCCAAGGTCGAGGTCGGTCTCGGCGCCGTCCTCGGTGACGAAGACCTCGCCGTGCTGGAACGGACTCATCGTTCCGGGATCGACGTTGATGTAGGGATCGAGCTTGAGATGGGTGACCCGGATACCACGCGACTCGAGGATGGCCCCCAGGGACGCGGCGGCGATCCCCTTGCCCAGCGATGAAACCACGCCGCCAGTGACGAAGACGTATTTGATCATGGAGATGACTGCAGCGGGAAATCCAGATTGTAGCCGAAAACCACACGCCACGGCAGCCCGCTGCGCACTCCGGAGAGCGGGCCGCGCCTGCTCCACCGGCCGGCATCAGGCTGGCTGCAGTTGCCTGCCGCAGCGCCTCACGCGGCAAGCGCTCCTTGACGCATCCCCCCCGGGAGGATACCATCCGGGAATGGACAGTCATCCCGCGCACCCGGAAATCATCAAGCGCCTGAAGCGCGCCGAGGGCCATCTGCGCAGCATCGTCGGCATGCTCGAGACGGGCCGCGGCTGTCTCGAGGTGGCGCAGCAACTGCAGGCGGTCGAACGGGCCGTCGCCAGCGCCAAGAAAACTCTGGTACAGGAGCACATCGACCATTGCCTCGAGCAGGCCGTGCGCGACGGAACGAGCCGTCCCGACGACACCATTCGCGCCTTCAGACAACTCTGCAAGTATCTCTGACCCCGCCCGGAGCACACCACCCATGCTGCATGCCGACCTCTCCCCCTGGAGCCACACCCATGTCTTCGACGAGGGCAACCTGGCGGCCGAAAAGGGCACCCGCCTGGTGATGCTGATCACCGCCGCGATGATGGTCATCGAGATCGCCGCCGGCTGGTGGTTCAACTCGATGGCCCTGCTCGCCGACGGCTGGCACATGAGCTCGCATGCCGTGGCGATCGGCCTGTCCGCACTGGCCTATGCCGCGGCAAGGCGCTATGCCGGCGACCGGCGCTTCACCTTCGGCACCTGGAAGATCGAGGTGCTCGCCGGTTTCGCCAGCGCCATCTTCCTGCTCGGTGTCGCGGCGATGATGGTCAGCAGCTCGCTCGAACGCCTCCTCGCACCGCAACCGATCCAGTTCGGTCAGGCCATCGTCGTCGCCGTGCTCGGCCTGGTGGTCAATCTGGTCTGTGCCCTGATCCTGCACGGCGCGCATGATCATGGCCACGCGCATGATGACCATCACGCAGCCGACGATCACCATCATGACCATCATGACCACGCCGGACATCACGACCTCAACCTGCGTGCCGCCTACCTGCACGTCATCGCCGACGCCGCCACCTCGGTGCTGGCGATCGTCGCCCTGCTCGGCGGCATGCTCTACGGCTGGGACTGGCTGGATCCCCTGATGGGCATCGTCGGCAGCATTCTCGTCGCACGCTGGGCGTCGGGGCTGATCCGCGATACCGGCCGCGTGCTGCTCGATCGCGAGATGGATCACCCGGTGGTCGACGAGATCCGGCAGGCGATCGCCGGCCAGGCCGGCTGGCAGAAAACGCCACGCATCGACGACCTGCACGTCTGGCGGGTCGGCCGCGAAAAGTTCGCGGTGATTCTCAGCCTGGCCAGCGACGACCCGGCGGTCAGCCCCGACGCCGTGCGCCGGCTGCTCGCCCAACACGAAGAACTGGCGCACGTCTCGGTCGAGGTCAATCGCCTGCCCGGCGCGTAGCCACCCCGTTGCCGCGGCCAGAGCAAGCGCTCATGCCCGGCGCGGACAGTTTCGAATCCGGAAGCGTGCAGGACGAGCCCGGACCGCTGTCAAGCGAACCCGGGAGTGTGCAGGACGAACCCGGACCACTGTCAATCGAACCCGGGAGCGTGCAGGACGAGTCCGGACCGCTGTCAGTCGAACCCGGGAGCGTGCAGGACGAGTCCGGACCGCTGTCAATCGAACCCGGGAGCGTGCAGGACGAGTCCGGACCGCTGTCGATCGAACCCGGGAGCGTGCAGGACGAGTCCGGACCGCTGTCAATCGAATCCGGGAGCGTGCAGGACGAGTCCGGACCGCTGTCAATCGAATCCGGAAGCGTGCAGGACAAATCCAGGCCGCTGTCGATCGAATCCGGGAGCGCGCGCGCCGCGGCTGCTTCGGCGCCCAGCGGACCCGGACAGAGGCAAAATGCTGCCCGGTCGACACCGCCGACCCGCCACAACAGGCCCGACCGGCGGCGCCCGACGCGCGCCTAGCGCGCGGCCGGCGATGGCGGCGGCGCCAGCGTGTCGCCGGCCGCCTTCTTCTCCCGCTGCGGGGCACGCTCGACATGGCTGGCGCTCTCCCAGGCGCGCAGCTTGTCGGGGTTGCGTGCGTACTTGTTGTTCATGATCGCGTCGAGTTGCCGTACCTCGGCCATGCCTTCCCTGATCAGGCGACCGACCGCAGCGGTGCTGGCAACGCCGTTCAGATCGTCGGCATCCATCTCGCTGTCGGCCGCCCGGATGGTCGCCAGGTCGTCCTTGAGGTCCTGCACGAAAGTCGCGGGCATCTCGTAGGCGATGAACTTCCCGGCGACGTCCGCCTCGTCCAGGGCCAGCGAGAAGGCATCGGCGGCACCGAGCAGGGCGCCCTGACTGCTGTTCTCGGGAACGCGGAACTTGTCGGCGAAGCCCGCTTCTCCGGCGCCGATCGCCCGTGCGGTGCGCGCGATGTTCTGCAGATCGAGCCGCAACTCGTCGATCAGCACCTGCTTGGCGGTCGCCGTGCCGCCGCCCTGCCTGGCTCGCTCGGTGGTGAGGTCCCTGACGATCTGCGCGAGGCGGGCAAAATGCCCGGCCGCCTTGCTGCCGTTGGCGAAATCGGCGAAATGGTTTCTCCCGAAAGTCTGAACACGGCCAAACATGTCATAACGGCGGGCTTCTCGGTCATTCATGGCATCTCTCCAGACAACGGGTGGGTGGGAAGCGGACGGGAGTCAAAGTTAAACCGGAGTGTCGCTTCTGGCAAGCCCCGCCGCCTGGCGTGGGAGACCGCGGCTAGCGCTCCTCGGGAAAACCGGCGAGCAGTTGCTCGACGATCCATTTCGCCTCGGCCTCGCTCAGGAAACGGTGCCAGGGCGGCATCGGCGTACCCGGCCGGCCGCCGACGATGGTGGCGACCAGCGAGTCGACCGGTTTGTCCCGCAGGGCAGCCGGTTTCAGTGCAGGACCCAGGCCCCCCTGCAGCGTCATGCCGTGGCAGGAACCGCAATCCTGACGGACCAGGTGAACGAGTTCCCTTTGCCGTTGGGGAGTCGGCACGGCCGTTTGCGGCACGCCCTCGGCGCCGACGCCGGCAGACGCGAGCAGGAGCAGGAGCCCGAGGACGGGAGCAGGAAGAGCCGGAGGAATAAAGGACATGGCACGGCAATCGGGCGGAAGGCTGCGACGACGGCAGCAGGTATTCGACAGGGCCGGGGAGCACCACAGGATCGCGCCATTCCAGCCGGGGCGCTGCGCGCACACCCCGCGCCGGTGCTGACGGATCAGGGCAGCGAGAGAATCCAGTGCACGAGAATGCGGATGTTGTCGATCCCGGCCCGCTTGTTGGCCGACATGTAGTCATTTCCCCAGACGCCACCGCCGCCCTCGTAGACCTTGGTGACCAGCGTCTCTTCGACCTCCGGCTTGCCGCGATAGCGTTTGGCCACGTCGCGCCAGGCGGGTCCGCGCACCGTTTCATCGACATCGTGACAGGTCAGGCAACGGCTCTTGTCGGCCAGTTCGAGCATCGCCGGGTCGACCGGCGGCGGTGCGGCGAGCGCCAGGGAGTGGCCGAGGGCGAGCGCGAGCGTCGGAATCACGGTTTGCAGCTTCATCGTATCTCCTTCCGGTCGACCGGCCGGTGGCCATTGACCGCCGGCGCGGCTAAAAAAACGGGGGGCCGCAGCCCCCCGATTCTGCGGATGCTGGCGTCCGATCAATAGATGTCGTGCATGGTGTTGTAGACGTTGAACTTGCCGGTCGGCGTCACCAGACGCGGATCCTTGATCACCGTCTTGACCTTGCGTGTCTTGTCATCGACCACGACGATGGCCGACGGTTCGGTCTTGTTGCCGGTCCACACCGAGAACCAGATCTCGTCGCCCTTCTCGTTGTACTCGCCATGCACCACGCGCTGCACGCCTTTGGTCTTGCCGAGATCGGCGGCGGCAGCGATGTCGATCACTTCACCCTTGGGACTGGCGTCGCCGAGTTCGGAGATCTTGTAGGCGATGACCGAGCCGGCCACCTTCGGATCCGGGTTGAGCGGTGCGTCGGCCCACAGGTTGGCCGACTTCGGATGCGTCTTGACGAACAGCGAGTTGGCGCCGACGTTCTTGAGCTCCTGCACGACCTTCCAGGCATACTCGCCCTTGCCTTCCGGGTCGGTGCCGATGATGCTGATCACGTCGGCCCCCAGGTGCGAGGTGGCCCAGACGCGGCCGAACTTCGGATGGACGAAGTTGGCGCCACGCCCCGGGTGCGGGATCTTGGCGGTGTCCACCAGCGCCGCCAGCTTGGCCGTCTTGGTGTCGACCACCGCGACCTTGTTGGAGGCATTGGCCGCCACCAGGAAGTAGCGCTTGGTCGAATCCCAGCCGCCGTCATGCAGGAACTTGGCCGAATTGACCGTGACTTCCTTCAGGTTGGCCAGGTCGGAGTAGTCCACCAGCTTGATCATGCCGGTTTCCTTGACGTTGACCACCCACTCCGGCT
The DNA here is from genome assembly GCF_016789985.1 of Accumulibacter sp. GTDB lineage: Bacteria > Pseudomonadota > Gammaproteobacteria > Burkholderiales > Rhodocyclaceae > Accumulibacter. Next base: position 23,782 of record NZ_JAEUOL010000172.1, on the reverse strand, counting down.
TGTGCTCGGAAGCGACGATCGAGGCGACGCGGGGTTCCGGATGATAGTTGCCGTCGACCGTGTTGCCGCGCGTCGAGACGTTCTTCAGCGGCTCGAGCGTCAGGCCGTCGAGGATGGTGTACTGCGGCGGCCAGTACGAACCGACGACGGCGTACTTGTCCTCATAACCCTTGAACTTGGAGGTTTCGATCGACCGTGCCTCGAAGCCGGCTTTCAGGGTTGCCACGGTGGTCGGCTTCTCCGACCACAGGTCGATCAGATCGTAGCGACCGTCGCGCCCGATGACGTGCACGTAACGGCCGGAAGTCGAGATGCGCGAGATATGCACGGCATAACCGGTCTTGATGACCGCCCAGATCTGCTTCTTGTCGCCGTCGATCAGCGCCACTTCGCCGGAGTCACGCAGGGTCACCGAGAAGACGTTCTTCAGGTTGACGTCGTTCATCTGCCTGGTCGGACGCTTGTCGACCGGGATCAGCAGCTTCCAGCTCCCCTTGATGTCGGCCAGGCTCCACTCGGGTGGCGCTTCGGCCGGCATCTGCAGATAGGCCGCCATGTTGGCGATTTCCTTCTTCGACAGGATGTCGTCGAAGTTGGGCATGCCGCCTTCGGTGCCGTAGGACATGATCTTCTCGAGGCGCGAGGTGCCGAGTTTGCCGGTGTTCGCCGGTTCGAGATTCTTGCCGGTCGCGCCCTTGCGCAACATGCCGTGGCAGCCGGCGCAACGCTCGAAATAGGTCTTGCCCGAGGCAGCCTTGTCTTCGGCCGACAAGGTTGCTGCGGCGGCCGGTGCCGCGCTGGCGGCCGGTGCCGGCGCGGCGGCCTTCTCGGCCGGCGCGGCGAAGGCGACATTGATGGCCAACGGCAGGCTTGCCAGCATCAGTACGTTACGAATTCCCTTCTGCATTCTTGGTTTCCTCTCCTCTTGAAATTGCTCAACCAGCACTCGCGGTCAGACCCTTGTCGGACTGCTCGCAGGATGACATGTCGGCAAGGGCCGATTCATTGACATCAATCAAATATCGACCCGCCAAGCGGATTCGCTGCCGGATCAGTTGAAAAGGGACGGCTGCGGCGCTTATGCTTGCACTTCAGCCAAGGATCGGAAGCATCCAATGAGTCGGACACCTTCGTCAACAGTCACCGGAACCGTCTACATCGTCGGCAGCGGGCCGGGCGACCGCGACCTGTTGACCCTGCGCGCCGCCCGCCTGATCGGCGAGGCCGACGCCATCGTCTACGATCACCTGATCGGCGAAGGGGTGCTCGACCTGGCTCGCCCGAATGCCGAGAGAATCTACGCCGGCAAGGAGAGTTCGAGGCACAGCGTACCGCAGGAGAAGCTCAATCAACTGCTCGTCCGGCTGGCGCGGACGGGCCGCAAGGTCGTCCGCCTGAAGGGGGGCGATCCCTTCGTCTTCGGACGCGGCGGCGAGGAGATCGAAACCCTGGTCGACTCGGGAATCCCCTTCGAAGTGGTGCCGGGCGTCACCGCGGCGGCCGGCTGCGCCGCCTACGCCGGCATTCCACTGACCCATCGCGAGCACGCACAGGCCGTAGCCTTTGCCACCGGCCACCTGAAGGACGGCACGATCAATCTCGACTGGCCATCGTTGGCGCGCCCCCGGCTGACCGTCGTCTTCTACATGGGCATCGGCGGTCTCGCCGAGATTTGTCGTCAGATGATCGCGCACGGTCTGCCACCCGACCATCCGGCGGCCGTCGTGCAGAACGGAACGACCAGCCGCCAGCGGGTGCTGACTGCCGATCTGGCGACCCTGCCGGCCAGGGTCGATGCGGCGGGCATCACGACTCCGGCCCTGATCATCGTCGGCACGGTGGTCAGCCTGCAGCAGAAGCTGGCCTGGTACCCGCCGCCAGCGTCCGGCCCGGCGGAGTGCTGAAACGCCTCAGGCGAGCAGGCCGAGCATCAGCAGGACGGCGAACAGGAACTGCAGTCTGGCGGTGCCGGCCAGCAGGTCATTGAACACCGGCCCCGCCACCGCACGTCGCAAGCGCCGGATCTGACCGACCACCAGCGGCAGGACCAGCAGCGGCCAGGCCAGCCAGACCCCGCGTCCGGTCAGCCAGGCAAGCCAGAACAGCAGGGCAAAGGGCAGCAGCGTCTCGACGCCGTAAAGCCAGGAGGCGGCGCGCCGGCCGAGCAGCACGGCCAGGGTGCGCCGTCCGGCCCGCGCGTCGGTGTCGATATCGCGCAGGTTGTTGACCGTGATCACCGCCGCCGCGAACAGACCGACCATCGCCCCGGCGAGCAGGGCCGGCGCATCGATCGACCGGGTCTGCAGATAGTAGCTGCCACCGACCGCCAGCAGACCGAAGAAGATGACGACGAACAGCTCACCGAGCGGCGTATAGGCGATCGGCCGCGCTCCGCCGGTGTACCCCCAGCCGGCCCAGAGCGAGGCCAGGCCGATGGCGATGATTGGCCAGCCCCCCCGGTCGGCGAGATAGATTCCGAAGTTGAAAGCCAGGGCAAAGGCCACCCACGCCCCGCGCCTGACCGCCCCGGCCGGCAGCCAACCCATTGCCGTGACCCGCGGCGGACCGAGACGCTCGGGCGTATCCGCACCGCGCTCGAAATCGGCGACATCGTTGTGCAGATTGGTGCCGATCTGGATCAGCAGGGCGGCGAACAGGGCGACCAGCGCCGACGGCCAGTCGAGCGTCGCCTGCCGCGCCCATGCCAGCGCGCTGCCGACCAGGACGGGGACCAGCGACACGGTCAACGTGCGGGGCCGGATGGCCAGCCACCAGGCAGCCAGTCGGGCTGGCCTCGCCGCTCCACCGCTCATCGCCGTCCGCGTCGCAGCGCGCAATGCCCGACGCCGCCAGCGCGGCGGGGTCGAGCGGGCTTGCGGGTGGGTGCTATAATCCGCCGCTTTGCAGGCAAGGGCCGAACTCTTGGTGGTGCCGAGAGGGGGAATCGAACCCCCAAGATGTTTCCATCGGCGGATTTTGAGTCCGCTGCGTCTACCGATTCCGCCATCTCGGCTCTGGCTCGCTGTCTGCGAGCCGGAAGAGGCCCCGATTATCGCTGATTCTCCGGCAACGAACAAGCAGAAGCAGACAGTCGAGCCTGCCGCGAGCGTTCCGCCCGACGAGAAGTTCACGCGCCGGCCGGGCCTTGCCGAAGGCTCGCCGCACGGCCGACCGCGTACGATCCGCTCCTTGAGGAAAGAGGCCCCGCCGCTCCGCCATGCTGACACTCGACGATTTCGACTTCGACCTGCCTGATGAACTGATCGCGCAGCAGCCAGCCGCCGAACGTAGCGGCAGCCGGCTGCTGCAGCTCGTGGCAGGCGCCCTCAGCGACCACCGCTTCGGCGACCTGCCCGAGCTGATCGATCCGGCTGACCTGCTGGTGTTCAACGACACGCGCGTCATCCGGGCGCGCCTCTTCGGCCGCAAGGAAAGCGGCGGTCAGGTCGAAGTCCTGATCGAGCGCATCGTCGACGCCCGTCACGCGGTGGCCAAAATCCGCGCCAGCAAGCCGCCGGCAGCCGGCAGCCGGCTGTTGCTCGAAGAAGCGGTGCCGCTGCTCGTCCGCGGCCGCAGCGGCGCAGAAAACGAATTCTTCGCGCTCGAACTCCTCGGCGCCGGCGACCTCTGGGTGCTGATCGAAAGACATGGCCGCCTGCCCCTGCCGCCTTACATCACGCACCCCGCCGGAGTGGACGACGAAGCGCGCTATCAGACGGTGTTTGCCCGCTCGCCCGGCGCCGTCGCCGCACCCACGGCCGGTCTGCATTTCGACCAGACACTGCTCGGGCGACTCGCCGAGCGCCGGGTCGAAGTGGCCTGGCTGACGCTGCATGTCGGAGCCGGCACCTTCCAGCCGGTGCGCGTGCGTGATCTCGCCGCGCATCGCATGCACGCCGAGCGCTTCGTCATTCCACCCGCCACGGTCGCTGCGATCGCCCGCGCGCGCGCGCGTGGCGGCCGGGTGATCGCCGTCGGCACGACCAGCCTGCGCGCCCTCGAAGCGGCGGCATGGTCGGGCGAGTTGCGCGCCGGCCCGGCCGAAACCGACATCTTCATCACCCCAGGCTACGACTTTCGCATCGTCGACCGGCTGATCACCAACTTCCACCTGCCGAAGTCGACGCTGCTGATGCTCGTCTCGGCCTTTGCCGGCCACGCGGCGATCCGGCAAGCCTATGTTCACGCGATAGAGCGGCGCTACCGCTTTTTCAGCTATGGCGATGCCATGCTGCTGACCCGCCAGTGATGGCGTCGCGCGGCCCAGCCATTGATCAACCGGACGACCGATGCTCAAGAATCCGTTGCACGCCACTGCCATCGACCATCTCGACAAGCTCGGCCTGAGCCCGGACACGCACAAGGTGGCGCTGGCCAGCGCACTTCTGTGGACCTTCCGCTCGTCGACCGAAATCCATCGCCTGCTCGGTCTGAGCGGGCTGCACAGCAGCGCCGGCAAGGCATTCGCCTTCCCCGACGTCAAGCAGGCCGTGCAGGAACTGCGCGACAGGCAACTGCTGCTGCATGACAACCCCGCCCGCCCGGCCGCCTTCCAGTTGCTCGACGCCCTGCGGGCGCCGCTCTACCGGCAGTTGCTCGAAACCTTCCCGGGCAGCAAGCTCATACAACTGATCTGCGAGCTCGACCATTTCAATCCGGCGCGATCCGCTTACTACTGGAGCACCGGCAGCCTTCCCACGACCATCGCCTATGTCCGCGCCAAGTACTACAGCGGTGCGCCGAGCGAAGAGCTGTGGTCGATCAGAAACCTCGTGGCGCGCTCGATCGCCTGGGACAGCATCGTCACCAGCGCGCTGCTGTCCGGCTTCGATGGCCCCAGCTTCGAGCGCATCGATGCAACCGAACGCTGGCGGCTCGCTTACCAGGCGACGGCCAGCGTCTGCCTGCACTGGGTGAAGGAATATCTGCCGATCGCCGATTGGGCCTTGACCCAGCTCGCGCAGCACCCCGATCAGTTATCCGTCGATCTGCGCCTGGCACTCGGCGACCTGACCATGCAGCGCGCCGATCCGGGCTTGTTGCAGACCGCGCTGAGCGGCGTCGATAACGGCCTGGCAAGCGGCGTACGGGCTGCACAAAGGGTGCTCGACGGGCAATGGGCGAGCGGACAGGCAGCGTTCGAAGCGGCGTTCGGGCAGCGCAGGAAGGAAATCGGCGGCAGCAAACGCTTCCTCCCCGATAGTGTCGCCTGGTTCTATCCCCTGGCGCTGCTCGCCCAGTCGACACCGGCGCACCTCCAGCTCGCGCGCAAGTTCTGCGCGGCCGAGGCAGGCCGGCGCGAACCCAGTCCCTACAGCGGCTGGGGCCGCTGGGTGCACGCCATCGACGTGCGTCTGGGCAAGGCGCCGATCATCCGCCAGGCGTTTCAGCCGCCGTCGGATCGACTGCAGCATCCACCACTCGACTCGCTGTGGGCGATCCTGCTCGCCGCCTGGCTGGGCAACGAGCTGATCGCCGAACACGGCGCCCCACATCCGGCCAGGCAGTGGCACGAGACGATCCTCGTGCTGCGCCGCAAGCTCCTCGCCTGTCAGATGACGTCGCTGCTGCGCCTGCTCGACGGCGCCGCCGGCGTGCTCGACGGAGGCGATCCTCCGCATGGCTTCTTCATTGCCGGAGCCGGCGAACACTGGCGCGAAATCCTCACCACCCTGCAGTCCCTGGGCGGCGCACCGACGGTCGACGGCGACGGCGAAACGAGCCGCCTGCTGTGGGAAATCGAACTCGGCAAACAGGGTTTTCTGGCAGGCATCAAGCCGCTCGAACAGAAACGCACGCAGCGCGGCTGGGGCCGCCCACGCACCATCACACTGGCCAGGATCGCTGGCAGCGAACGGCTCCCGGCCTGGGACAGCAAGGTCGCTCGCGCCATCCGCCCCCAGCCTGGCTACAGCCGCCACCGCCTCGACCGGGCGAGCGCGATTGTCGCCCTGCTCGGGCATCCCTGCATCGTGCTGGCAAATGCCCCCGAGCAGTTCGTCGACCTCACGGAGACGGCTCCCGAGCTCGAGCTGATCCGTCAGGGTGACCACTTCGTGATGCGCATCGAGCCGCCGCTGCGGTCGAGCGCCCCCTTCGACAACGCCTATTATGCCGACGCCGACGAGCGCCGCGAGGTGGCAGCCCTGCGCCTCATCACGCTCGTCCAGGACGGCCCGCAACGCCTGCGACTGGTGCGTTTCTCCGCCGAGCAGCAGCAGGCCGCCCACCTCGTCGCCGGCCGCTTCGCCATTCCCGCCAACGCCCCGGGCGCCCAGGAGGAGGTCGAGAAGACCCTGCGGGCGCTCGCCGCGCGCTTCCAGGTGCGCGCCGACTCGGCGCAGGCCGCCCGCCAGGTCGTCAGCGACTCGCGCCTGCGCGCCGAGCTGTCACCGCTTGGCGAGCAGCTTGCGCTGCGCCTGGTGGTGACGCCTCTGGGCGCCGACGGGCCGAGAATGCCGCCGGGCAGCGGTCGAGCCCGCCTGATGGCAGTGCTCGGCAGTGAAACGATAGGGACCGAACGCGACCTGCGTGCCGAACGCCAGCACCTCGACGCGGTCCTCGACGCCCTGCCCTTCCTCGATCCCGGCGACGACGGCAGCGAATGGCTGGTGGACGATCCGGAACAGGCGCTCGGCGTCGTCGAAAAGCTGCCGACCCTGCCGGCGATCGCCGCCGTCGAATGGCCGAAGGGCAAGAGCGTGCGCGTCATCAGCGTCGACACCCGGCAACTGGGCCTGCGTGTCAGTCGCGAGCGTGACTGGTTCCGCCTCTCCGGACAGGCCGACCTCGACGAGGGCCTGGTCCTGCCGCTCGAAACCCTGCTCGCCACGGCGCGCGACAAGACACGCTTCGTGCCGATGGGGAACGGCATCTACGCAGCGCTGACCCGCGCACTGAAGCAGAAGCTGTGCGATCTGGCCGCCGTGCTGGAAATCGACAAGCAGGGCGGCAAGGCACCGACGATCGCCGCCGCCTGGCTGGACGAGGTGCTCGTCGAGGGGACCGGACTGACGGCCACCGCCGACTTCCGCAAGGTCATCGACCGGCTGCGCAACGCGCAGTCGATCGAGCCAAAGCTGCCGAAGTTGCTGCAGGCCCAACTGCGTCCGTACCAGGAAGATGGCTACCAATGGGCGATACGTCTGGCAACGGCCGGCATGGGCGGTTGTCTGGCCGATGACATGGGCCTCGGCAAGACCCTGCAGGCGCTCGGCGTACTGCTCGAGCGTGCCGCCGGCGGTGCTGGGCTGGTCATCGCGCCGACCTCGGTGTGCGGCAACTGGCTGGCCGAAACACGGCGTTTCGCTCCCGCCCTCAACGTCCGGATGTACGGCGAGTCGAGCGACGGCGAGCGCGACGAACTGGTCAGCCAGGCCGGCCCGCAGGATCTGCTGATCGTCTCCTACACGCTGCTGCAACTGGCACAGGAACGCTTCGCCGGACGCACGTGGCACACGGTCATCGCCGACGAGGCGCAGGCGATCAAGAACGCTGCCGCCAAACGCTCGCAGGCAGTCTTCGAACTGGCCGCCGACTTTCGCCTGGCCTTGACCGGAACGCCGGTGGAAAACCGGCTGGCCGACCTGTGGTCGATCATGCGCTTTGCCAACCCCGGCCTGCTGGGCACCATCAACCGCTTCAGCGAACGTTTCGCCGGGCCGATCGAGCGTAACCGCGATCGCGAGGCGCAGCACGTGCTCAAACGCCTGATCGGCCCCTTCGTCCTGCGCCGCACCAAATCGGAAGTGCTGCAGGAACTGCCGGCGCGCACCGAACTGATCCTGGCCGTTGCCCCGGAAGCGGCCGAAGCGGCGCATTATGAAGCCCTGCGTCGCCAGGCCGCACGCGAGATCGACGCCACCCTGGACAGCGCACCCGAGGCGCAGGCCCATTTCAACATCCTCGCGCAACTGACCCGACTGCGCCGTGCCGCCTGCGACCCGCGACTGTGCAGCCCGGAGTTCGGCATTGCCGGTGCCAAGGTCCAGGCGTTCGCCGAGCTGGCCGCCGAGTTGATCGCCAACGGCCACAAGGCGCTGGTCTTCAGCCAGTTCGTGGACTTCCTGCAGGTCCTGCGCGCCCCACTCGACGAGGCGGGCTTCAGCTACCAGTACCTCGACGGTGCCACCCCGGCCAGCGAGCGCAGCCGGCGGGTCGCCGCCTTCCAGGCCGGCGCCGGCGACCTCTTCCTGATCAGCCTGAAGGCGGGCGGCTTCGGCCTCAACCTGACCGCCGCCGACTACGTGGTGATCACCGATCCATGGTGGAACCCGGCGGCCGAGGATCAGGCGATGGGCCGCGCGCACCGCATCGGTCAGCTACGGCCGGTCACCGTCTATCGCCTGGTCACCAAGGGCACGGTGGAGGAACGCATCGTCGAGCTGCACCAGGAGAAGCGCGCCCTCGCCGAAGGCATCCTGGCCGATGGCGAGGCCGGCGCCCTGCCCTCGACCGAGGATTTGCTGGCGCTGATCCGGGGGAAATGAGGGGCCATCGCAGTCGGCGCACCACCTCCTCCGGGACGCCGCCCGCCATCCCGTTTACAAACCGCGAAGGAGAAATCATGAAGGTCAGACGTATTGCCGTCATCCCCGGTGACGGAATCGGCAAGGAAGTGGTTCCCGAGGGCTTGCGCGTGCTCGATGCGGTGGCGACACGCTTCGACCTGGCGTTGCGCTGGGATGAATTCGACTGGAGTTGCGACTACTACCTCAAGCACGGCCGCATGATGCCCGATGACTGGAAGGAGCGCATCGGCGGACACGACGCCATTTTCTTCGGTGCCGTCGGCTGGCCCGACAAGGTGCCGGACCATGTGTCGCTGTGGGGTTCGCTGCTCAAATTCCGGCGCGAGTTCGACCAGTACGCCAACCTGCGCCCGGTGCGCCTGATGCCCGGCATCCCGACGCCACTGGCTGGACGGCAGGTGGGCGACATCGATTTCTGGGTCGTGCGCGAAAACACCGAGGGCGAGTACTCCAGCATCGGTGGCCGCATCTTCGAGGACAGTGCGCAGGAAACCGTCGTCCAGCAGAGCCTCTTCACCCGCCGCGGAGTCGATCGCATCCTCCGCTTCGCCTTCGAACTCGCACGCCGGCGGGCGAAGAAACACGTGACCTCGGCCACCAAGTCGAACGGCATCGCGATCTCCATGCCCTACTGGGATGAGCGCTTCGCGGCGATGGCGGCGCAGTACCCCGAGATCCGCAGCGACAAGTACCACATCGACATCCTCACCGCGCATTTCGTGCGCCACCCCGACTGGTTCGACGTGGTCGTCGCCTCCAACCTGTTCGGCGACATTCTGTCCGACCTCGGTCCGGCCTGCACCGGCACGATCGGCATCGCGCCCTCGGCCAATCTCAACCCGGAGCGCCTCTACCCCTCGCTGTTCGAGCCGGTTCACGGATCGGCGCCGGATATCTACGGCAAGGCAATCGCCAACCCCGTCGGGCAGATCTGGTGCGGCGCGATGATGCTCGAGCATCTCGGTCATCCGGAAGCCACCGCCGCGGTAATGGCTGCGATCGAGACCGTGCTCGCCGAAGGGCCGCGCACGCCCGACATGGGCGGTCGCGCCAGCACCATCGACGTCGGCCGGGCAATCGCCTCGGTCGTCGCCAGTTTTCCCCGGAAATCGGCTGGCGACAGCTAGATGGGCCGTACTCCGATCGAGAGCTGCCGTCGCCGACCGCTCAAGAAGCACTCTGCAGGCAGCGCCAGGAGCGTTGCGATCTCAGTGGTCCGCTTTCCCCCCGGTTGTCGCCTTGGCGCTCATCGCCGTTACCCCGTCAGGCGCTTGCGCTTCGAGCGAAAATGCGCCCCCCCTCCGGGCGCATACCAGCCGGAACGGCGCCAGGTCGAAGAGCGGCGCGAGCCCACGGAAACTGAACTCGCGCACCGGTTCCCGCACCTGCTGCCGCAACAGTTCCATCAGCAGTACTGCGGTCAGCGGTCCGTGCACCACCAGGCCGGGGTAGCCCTCCTGCTCCATCGCATAGGGTCGGTCGTAATGAATCCGATGCGCGTTGAAGGTCAGCGCCGAGAAGCGGAACAACAGCCTGGGATCAGGCGCAATGATGCGCGCGCAGGCTTCAGCCGGCAGCGGCGGCCAGTCGAGCACGCTCGGGCAGGCCACCGGAGGACCCGGTTCGCGGTAGACGATGTCCTGTTCCTCTTCGATACACAGTCGTCCATCCTGATGGAAACTGCAAAGCAGCGAGACAAAAGCCAGCGCACCGGAACGCCCGGATTTCAGCCGGATGTCCCGGATGACCACCTCCCGGCGTGCCGTCTGACCAATCAGCAGCGGGCCATGGAAGCGCAGGCGCGCACCAGCGAACATGCGCCGCGGATAGGGTATCGGCGGCATGAAGCCGCCGCGCCGCGGATGTCCGTCGAGGCCGAGATCGCCCTGTGACGCCCTGGGCAGGAAATAGAACCAGTGCCAGAGTGGCGGCAGCGCACTTCCCTTGTCGAAATGGGTCGAGAGATCGTCGAGGGTCGCCGCTGCGGCCAGGGCCGGCGTCAGACTCAGGTCGTCGTCGGTCGTTTCGCGACGACCAATCCAGTCGGCGTAGTCGGAACTTGCGTCAGTCATCGAAACGATCCTTTCGAACGGCGGCGGGAGGATTCGGCAAGTACAGCACAGCATGCGTCGGAACTCAGGTTGCCGCACGCTCCTGACGGCGATCTCCCCCCGGCCGCATGATCGCTGCACCAAGGAGCCATTTTGCCCATATAATTCGAGGGGTGCGCCGATGCCGGACCTGGCGCGAGAAAAGGCAGGCGCGCTTCCTCGGGCGACGCTGTCGGGAGGTGGTGCCATGGGAAAGGGAGCAGGCTCGGCGCAGTCCGCCCCGCTGCAGTCAGTAGCTGTTGATAGTACGGGCGAAGGGTCGGATAGCGATCGATCTGCCTCCGAGCAAGGCCGGCATGAGGACGCCGACGCGGATCGCTCGAACGATAACGACAAGCTGCCGATGGACGGGATTCGCGTCATAGACGTCGGCACCTTCCTTGCCGGGCCTTATGCCGCGTCGATTCTGGGCGAGTTCGGCGCCGAGGTCCTTAAGGTTGAGCACCCGATCGCTGGCGACCCGATGCGGCGCTTTGGAACGGCATCCAAGCGACATGACGCGACACTTGCCTGGCTCAGCGAAGGCCGTAACCGGAAGTCGGTCACCCTCGACCTGCGCCAGCAGGAAGGCGTCGAGTTGTTCCTGAAATTGGTCAACAAGTCCGACGTCCTGATCGAGAATTTCCGCCCGGGAACGATGGAGGAATGGGGCCTCGGCTGGCAGGAGCTGAGAGAGGCGAATCCCGGTCTGGTCATGCTGCGCGTCTCGGGTTACGGACAAACCGGACCGTATCGCCGGCGCTCCGGCTTCGCACACATTGCGCATGGTTTCGCCGGCCTCTCCTACCTCGCCGGCTTCCCGGGCGAAACACCGGTGTTGCCGGGCACGGCACCGCTGGGCGACTATCTCTCCAGCCTGTACGGCGCAATCGGCATCCTGCTGGCGCTGCGCCACAGGGAGGAAACCGGTGAAGGCCAGGTCGTTGACATCGGCATTTACGAAGCCGTCTTCCGGCAGATGGACGAGATTGCTGCCGCGTACGGCCTGTTCGGCAAGGTCCGCCAGCGCGAGGGTGCCGGCAGTTTCGTCGCCGTTCCGCATGGTCATTTCCGCACCGTGGACGACAAATGGGTGGCAATCGCCTGCACCACCGACAAGATGTTCGAACGCTTTGCCGCTGCCATGGAAAGACCCGAACTCGCCGCAGCCGATCGCTACGGCGACCAGCGCAAGCGACTGGCAGCACGCGACGAGGTCAACCGCATCGTCATCGCATGGGTGGGTTCCCTGACTCGCGAAGAGGTGATGCAGCGCTGCATAGCTGGCGAAGTGCCGATCGGCCAGCTCAACAGCATTGCCGACATGTTCGAGGACGAGCACTTCAAGGCGCGCGGCAACCTGGCCCGCCTGACCGAGGAGGGACTGGGCGAGGTGGTGGTTCCGGGAGTCGTGCCGACCTTATCCGAAACACCCGGGCGGATTTCCAGCCTTGGACCGCCGTTGGGCAATGCGACCTATGAAATCCTGCGCGAACTGCTGGGGATTTCGGCACTGGAGATCAAGCGCCTGCGACAGCGCAAGATCATCTGAACAGGCTTTTACGAGGACTCCGATGCCCATCACCGACCCAGCCGAGACCAGACTGCCACTCGCCGGCATTCGCGTCATCGACGCCGCCACGGTCATCGCCGCACCCTACAGTGCCAGCATTCTCGGCGAATTCGGCGCCGATGTACTGAAGGTCGAGAACCCCAAGGGCGGCGATCCCTTGCGTTACTTCGGCACACCGACCAGGCGCAGGGACACGCTCGCCTGGTTCAGCGAAGCACGCAACAAACGTTCGGTCACCATCGACCTGCATCTGCCTGAAGGGGTGGAACTGTTCAAGCAACTGATCGAAAAATCGGACGTCCTCTGTGAGAACTTTCGCCCCGGCACCCTTGAGAAATGGGGACTGGGCTGGGAAGTTCTGCGCAAGATCAATCCCGGCCTGATCATGCTGCGGGTCACCGGTTACGGGCAGACCGGGCCCTACAAGGATCGACCCGGTTTTGCGCGGGTCGCGCACGCCGTCGGCGGGATCGCCTTTCTCTCCGGAATGCCGCGGGGAACACCCGTGACTCCGGGATCGACCACGCTCGGAGACTACCTCACCGGCCTGTACGGCTGTATCGGCATCCTGATGGCCTTGCGCCACCGTGCACGCACCGGCAAAGGACAGTACATAGACGCCGCGCTGTACGAATCGGTGTTTCGCTGTACCGAGGAACTGGCGCCAGCCTACGGCATGTTCGGACGGGTGCGCGAGCGGCACGGACCAACGCACAACGACTTTGCCTGCCCGCACGGCCATTTCCCAACCAAGGACGACGGCAAATGGGTCGCCATTTCGTGCGTTACCGACAAGCTTTTCGAGCGACTGGCGATTGCCATGGGCCGACCGGAACTGGCAGCGCCTCACGTGTACGGCGATCAGAAAACACGGCTCGAAAACCGTCATGACGTTAATGAAATCGTTCGCGACTGGTGTGGCTCGCTGCATCGCGAAGACATCCTGGCACGCTGCTTCGCCGCCGGTGCTCCAGCCGGCCCGCTGAACAGCATTGCCGACATCTTCGGCGATCGCCAGTTTCATTCGCGGCGCAATCTGGTAGCGATCGACGAACCGGACATCGGCGAGACGGTCATCGTTCCTTCCGTGCTGCCACGCCTGTCCGCCACCCCGGGCCGCATCAAGCACCTCGGTCCGCGCCTGGGGCAACATACCGACGAGGTGCTCTCGGATCTCCTCGGCCTCGACACCGAAGAGATAGAACAACTGCACCGCAAGCGCGTCATCTGAACACTGAAAGGAATCGTGGAAGCGATGCAAGGAATTCTCGATGGCTTGCGGATCGTCGAAGGCTCGGCGTTCGTAGCAGCGCCACTCGGCGGCATGACCCTGGCACAACTCGGCGCCGATGTGATCCGCTTCGACCCGATCGGTGGCGGCCTCGATCACGGTCGCTGGCCACTTACCCTCGATGGCCGGCACAGCCTGTTCTGGGCCGGTCTCAACAAGGGCAAACGTTCGATCGCCGTCGATTTTCGCCAGCCGCGCGGGCAGGAACTGCTGACCCAGCTGGTCTGCGCTCCGGGCGCTAACGCGGGTCTGTTCAGCACCAACTTTCCGGCCAAGGGCTGGCTGAGCTACGACGCCCTGAGAAGGCATCGCGCGGACCTGGTCATGGTCAATCTGACCGGTCGCCGCGACGGTGGCTCGGAGGTCGATTACACGGTAAATCCGCAGCTCGGCCTACCGCTGATGACCGGGCCGAGCGCTTCACCGGAAATGGTCAACCATGTCTTTCCGGCCTGGGACTTCATCAGCGGTCAGATGATCGCGCTCGGCCTGCTCGCCGCTGAACGCCACCGGCGCCTGACCGGGGAAGGACAACTCGTGCGCCTCGCACTGAAAGATGTGGCCCTGGCGATGATCGCCAATTTCGGACTTATCGCCGAGGTGATGGTGAACAACACCGACCGGCCACGCCAGGGCAACTATCTTTACGGCGCATTTGGCCGGGACTTCGAGACCCTGGACGGCAAGCGACTGATGGTCGTCGGTCTGACTGACATGCAGTGGCTCTGCCTGACCAAGGCGACCGGCCTGCAGGAGGCGGTCGCAACGCTCGGCATGCGGCTCGGCCTGGACCTGGGTGACGAAGGTAACCGCTACCGCGCCCGACAGCAAATCGCCGGCTTGCTCGAACCGTGGTTTCACGCCCGCACGCTGGCCGAAGCGGCCACCATTCTCAACACCCACCGTGTCACCTGGGCACCCTACCGCAGCGTGCGCGAGGCAATTGCCCTTGACCCCGATTGCTCGACCGGGAATCCCCTGTTCACGCTGACCGAGCAGCCCGGCATCGGCGCTTACCTGATGCCCGGCACCCCACTCGATTTCAGCAAGATACCGCGCCTGCCGACGATACCGGCGCCACGACTGGGCGAACACACCGACCAGATTCTGCTCGACATCCTCGGCCTGAGCGAGGCCGAAGTCGGCCGCCTGCACGACGCCCACATCGTCGCCGGACCAGGCTGAAGCCGTCGCGGGCAGCCCGCTCGCTGCCACCACCCACTTTCCATTGACCAGGGGAACGCCATGAAACCGCCCGTCCATTTTTACAAGCCTCTCGCCATCGGCGCCCCACAACCTCTGCGCGAACTGCCGGTACGCCCGGAACGCATGATCCACTTCTTCCCGCCCCACATCGACAAGATTCGTGCCAAGGCACCGGAGACGGCCAGGCAATGCGACGTGATGTGCGGCAATCTGGAAGACGCCATTCCCATCGAAGCCAAGGAAGCGGCTCGCGCCGGCTTCATCGAACTGCTCGGTCAGCACGACTTTGGCGATACGGCCCTGTGGGTGCGGGTCAATGCACTCAACAGCCCCTGGATACTCGACGATCTCGAGCAGATCATCAGGCACGTCGGCAACAAACTCGACGTGATCATGATTCCCAAGGTCGAGGGGCCGTGGGACATCCACTTCGTCGATCAGTACATCGCCCTGCTCGAGGCAAAGTACGCGGTGCGCAAGCCGATTCTGCTGCACGCCCTGCTCGAGACGGCGCAGGGGGTCACCAACGTCGAGGCAATCTGCGGCGCCAGCCCGCGCATGCATGGCCTCAGCCTCGGCCCGGCCGACCTGGCGGCTTCGCGCGGCATGAAGACCACACGCGTGGGAGGCGGGCATCCGGGCTACGGCGTCCTCGCCGACCCCGAGACAGGCCACGATCAACGCGCCTTCTTCCAGCAGGACCTCTGGCACTACACCGTGGCGCGCATGGTCGACGCCGCCGTGGCGCATGGCCTGCGCTCGTTCTACGGTCCGTTCGGCGACCTCAAGGACGAAGCCGCCTGCGAGGCACAGTTCCGCAATGCTTTCCTGATGGGCTGTTCGGGTGCCTGGTCGCTGGCACCAAACCAGATCGCCATTGCCAAGCGGGTGTTCAGCCCCGACGTCAAGGAAGTGCTGTTTGCCAAGCGCATTCTGGAAGCCATGCCCGACGGCAGCGGCGTGGCGACGATCGATGGCAAGATGCAGGACGACGCGACCTGGAAACAGGCCAAGGTGATCGTCGATCTGGCGCGACTGGTAGCCCGGCGCGATCCGGACCTGGCCGCCGCTTACGGCCTGTAGACAACCGATCAACGACGAGGGAGAGAGCGTCTAGTGAGCGAAAAGACCAGACTCGGTAACTTCTTTGAGGACTTCCACATCGGGCAGACGATCGCGCACGCGACGCCGCGCACCATCACCGAGGGCGACGTTGCCCTGTACACGGCGCTGACCGGTTCACGCTTTGCCGTCACATCGGCCGACACCTTCGCCCACAGCCTGGGCTTCCCGCGGGCACCGGTGGACGACCTGCTGGCCTTCAACATGGTTTTTGGCCGAACCGTACCCGACATCTCGCTCAACGCCGTCGCCAATCTCGGTTACGCCGCCGGCCGCTTCGGCCATCCGATTTATCCGGGGGACACGCTCAACGCCGATTCGACGGTGATCGGCCTGAAGGAAAACAGTGACGGGAAGACAGGCGTCGTCTATGTACGGTCATGCGGCGTCAATCAGCGCGGACAGATCGCACTCGACTACTGCCGCTGGGTGATGGTGCGCAAGCGCAACCTGCAATCGCCCACCCCTGAACCCTGCCTGCCCGACCTGCCGGCCGCCGTTCCCACCAGCGAGCTGACCGTTCCGACAGGCATCAGGATCGGACAGTACGACCATGCGCTGGCCGGCAGCACCGAATTTTGGGACGACTACCAGGTCGGCGAACGCATCGACCACGTGGACGGCATGACCATCGAGGAGAGCGAACACATGATGGCCACCCGCCTGTACCAGAACACCGCCCGCGTACACTTCAATCAGCAGGCCGAAAAGGCCGGGCGCTTTGGCCGCCGCATCATTTACGGCGGCCACATCATCAGCCTTGCTCGTTCATTGTCGTTCAACGGCCTGGCCAATGCGTTCAGCATCGTGGCGATCAATGGTGGCCGTCATGTCGCACCGGCGTTTGCCGGCGATACGATCTATGCCTGGTCGGAAATCATCGATCGTCTGATCCTGCCTGGACGCAATGACCTCGGAGCGCTCCGCCTGCGTACCGTGGCGACCAAGGACCAGCCCTGCGCCGAGTTTCCCTACAAAACCACCGATGGCCGCTATGCGGCGAGTGTCGTGCTCGATTTCGACTACACGGTGATCATCCCGCGACGGACGTAAAGGCGACCGGCAGAGCACCGACCGATTACCCGGCAGCGCGGCACGGCCAGCCGACGGGTACACCCTTGCCGGTCGACCTCGCTTGAGAGACGGCAACAGCAAGCCAGACGGCGCGGCCACGCCGCCCCTGGCGGCCGGGCACACAAGCCGCGCGACGAAAGTTCCGCAATCCGCCCGCAATTTTCACCATACGCAGCGGTATCGTTGTTTTCATCGGATTCGAACTCAGATATGCTGCGCGAACGTCGAAAGAACGATGTAAAACAATGGAGGAATTATGTTCCAGGTCCGAATACACGGTCGCGGCGGCCAAGGCGTGGTTACGGCTGCCGAGATGCTGTCGATTGCTGCTTTCGAGGAAGGCCGCCACGCCCAGGCCTTTCCGAGTTTCGGTTCGGAGCGCACCGGTGCCCCGGTCGTTGCCTTCTGCCGCATCGCCGACAAGGAGATCCGGCTGCGCGAACCGATCATGGAACCCGACGCCCTGATCATTCAGGATCCGACCCTGCTGTACCAGGTCGACGTCTTCGCCGGCCTGAAAAAGGACGGTTATATTCTGATCAACACCAGCCGCAGCTTCGACGAACTGGGTCTTGGCGACTACGTGCGTGATTGGCCGAAGGACCGGCTGTGTACGGTTCCCGCCACCGACCTCAGCCGCAAGCACGTCGGCCGTCCGATGCCCAACGTCCCGCTGCTCGCCGGCTTTGCCGCCGCGTCCGGAATCATCAGGCTCGAGTCGGTGATCCAGGCGATCAACACCAAGTTCTCCGACAAGGTGGCCAGCAACAATGTCGCTGCGGCCAGCGCGGCGTATCAGTTCGTTCTTGACGAAATCGCAGGAGCACGCCAGCAGGAGGCAGCACATGCTTAAACAGACTGAAGGTTCACACGCCGTTGCCGAAGCCGTCGCACTTTGCCGGCCGGAGGTGATTTGCGCCTACCCGATTTCGCCGCAGACACACATCGTCGAAGGCCTTGGCGAAATGGTCAAAGCGGGCGAGGTCGAGAACTGTGAATTCATCAACGTCGAATCCGAATTCGCCGCGATGAGCGTCGCCATCGGCTCCTCGGCAACCGGCGCCCGCACCTACACCGCCACCGCTTCGCAAGGCCTGTTGTTCATGGTTGAAGCGGTCTTCAACGCGGCCGGTCTCGGCTTGCCAATCGTCATGACCGTGGCCAACCGCGCCATCGGTGCACCGATCAACATCTGGAACGACCACTCGGACTCACTCTCGCAACGCGACTGTGGCTGGATCCAGCTCTTCGCCGAAACCAACCAGGAAGCACTCGACCTGCACATCCAGGCCTTCAAGCTGGCTGAAGAGGTGAGTCTGCCGGTGATGGTGTGCATGGATGGTTTCATTCTGACCCACGCGTACGAGCGGGTGGATGTGCCCACGCAGGAGCAGGTCGATGCCTTCCTGCCGCCCTACGAGCCCCGCCAGGTGCTCGACCCGAAGGAACCGGTGTCGATCGGCGCCATGGTTGGCCCGGAGGCTTTCTCGGAGGTGCGCTACCTGGCTCACGCCAAACAGATGCAGGCACTCGAACGGATTCCCGAGCTGGCCGAGCAGTTCAAGGCGGTCTTTGGCCGTGATTCCGGTGGCCTGACCCATTCCTACCTGACCGGCGATGCCGACACGATCGTCGTGGCCATGGGCTCGGTGCTGGGCACCATCAAGGACACGGTCGACGAAATGCGTGCGGCCGGCGAGAAGATCGGTGTATTGGGCATCACCTCCTATCGACCGTTCCCCATCGACAACGTCCGCGCCGCCTTGCAGAACGCACAGCGCGTGGTGGTCCTCGAAAAGAGCCTGGCGGTCGGCATCGGCGGCATCCTGTCGACCGATGTGCGCATGGCGATGTCGGGCCTGCAATTGCACGGGCATACCGTGGTTGCCGGCCTCGGCGGACGAGCGATCACCAGAAAATCGCTGGCCACCCTGTTCGCCAAGGCAACGCGCGGCGAGCTCGGCCACCTCACCTTCCTCGACCTTGACTGGAACGTGGTCAACAAGCAGCTCGAGCGTGAACGCACGACGCGCCGCTCGGGTCCGGCAGCCGAAAGCATGCTGCGCGATATCGGCGTTGTCGCCGCACGTATTGGCTGAGGAGAACCACGATGAGCTTCCAACCCGTTCATTTCTACCAGACCGGCACCTTCACCGTCGGCAACCGTCTGCTGTCACCCGAAGAACGCAGCGTGCAGGCCAACCTTGAACGTACCAATTCGCTCAACTCGGGACACCGCGCGTGTCAGGGCTGTGGCGAAGCGCTCGGCGCAAGGTACGCGATCGACGCCGCGATGAATGCAGCGCGTGGCCGCCTGATCGCTGCCAACGCGACCGGCTGCCTCGAGGTATTCTCGACACCCTACCCCGAAACCTCCTGGCAGATTCCGTGGATTCACTCGCTCTTCGGCAACACGGCGGCGGTCGCCACGGGCATCGCCGCGGCGATCAAGGTCAAGCGCCAGCAGGGCCAGATGGCCGACGTGCGCGTCGTCGCGCAAGGTGGCGACGGCGGCACCACCGACATCGGCTTCGGCTGCCTGTCCGGCATGTTCGAGCGCAATGATGACGTGCTCTACATCTGCTATGACAATGGTGGCTACATGAACACCGGCGTACAGCGCAGCTCCGCGACGCCGCCGGCAGCGCGCACTGCGACCACCATGCCGGTCGGCCCCGAACCAGGTAACGCCTTTGGCCAGGGCAAGTTCGTCCCGGCGATCGCCATGGCGCACGAAATCCCCTATGTCGCAACGGCCACCGTCGCCGATCTGCGCGATCTCGAGCACAAGGTCACCAAGGCCATGGGCATACGCGGTGCACGTTACATCCACATCCTGGTGCCCTGCCCGCTCGGCTGGGGAGCGGCATCACAGGACACCATCCTGCTCGCGCGCCTGGCCAAGGAAACCGGCATCTTCCCGGTCTTCGAAGCCGAACACGGCGAGGTCACCGGCGTACTGAAGATCCGCCGGCAGCAGCCCGTCGACGCATACCTGAAGCTGCAGAAACGCTATGCCCACCTGTTCGGCAAGAAGCCGGCGGTGGAAACGATCGCTCGCCTGCAGGCAGCGGCGGACAAGAACATTCGCAAGTACGGACTGCTCGACCAGGAGGCGAACTGATGGACAAACCCTTTGCCATAACCCTAGACCCCGGCTCTTCGCTGGCCAACCGCACCGGATCCTGGCGCACATCGAGGCCGGTGTATCTTGACCGCCTGCCGCCTTGCAACAAGCAGTGCCCGGCCGGCGAGGACATCCAGGGTTGGCTCTTCCACGCCGAATCGGGCGATTATGAAAGCGCCTGGCGACATCTGACGAAGGACAACCCCTTCCCGGCAATCATGGGACGGGTCTGTTACCACACCTGTGAGGGTGCCTGCAACCGCGGCAGACTCGATGAAGCAGTCGGCATCAACTCGGTGGAACACTTTCTCGGCGATGAAGCGCTCAAACGCGGCTGGAAGCTGACCCCACCGGCAAGCGACTCGGGCAAGCACGTCCTGGTCGTCGGCGCCGGCCCTTCCGGCATGTCGGCCGCCTATCATCTGCGTCGCTTCGGCCACCGCGTCACGGTCTACGAGGCTGGCCCGCTGCTCGGCGGCATGATGCGCTTCGGCATTCCCAAGTACCGCCTGCCGCGCGACATCCTCGAAGCAGAAATGCAGCGAGTGGTCGAACTGGGCGTCACGGTGAAGCTGAACAACAAGGTGGAGAACATTCTCGACACCATGCGGGAAGGCAAATTCGACGCCGCCTTCCTGGCAGTCGGAGCGCACATCGGCAAACGGGCGATGATCCCGGCCGGCGACGCGGCAAAAGTCATCGACGCCATTTCGCTGCTGCGCAGCATGGAAGGTGAGGACAAACCCATGCTTGGCCGCCGCGTCGTCGTCTACGGCGGTGGCAACACAGCCATAGATGTGGCCCGCACCGCCAAGCGCATGGGCGCCGAACCACTGATCGTCTATCGCCGCACGCGCGAAAAGATGCCGGCACACGACTTCGAAGTCGAGGAGGCGATGCAGGAAGGGATCATGGTCAAGTGGTTGTCGACCATCAAACAGGCCCACGAGTCATCCCTGACGATCGAAAAGATGGCTCTCGACAGCAAGGGCTTCCCACAGCCGACCGGCGAGTTCGAAACCATCGAGGCCGACTCGCTGGTACTCGCGCTCGGCCAGGATGTCGATCTCGGGCTGCTCGAAGGAGTACCCGGCCTGCAAGTCAGCGATGGCGTGGTGCAGGTCGGCGCCAACATGATGACCGGTCATCCGGGAATTTTCGCCGGCGGCGACATGGTTCCTGCCGAGCGCAACGTGACCGTCGGTATTGGTCATGGCAAACAGGCGGCACGCCATATCGATGCCTGGTTGCGTGACGAGGAATACACCCCCCCACCACAGCGCGAAGTTGCGGTTTTCGAGAATCTCAACACCTGGTACTACGCCGATGCGCCAAAAACCGTGCGGCCGATGCTCGACATCATTCGCCGGCAGTCGACCTTCGATGAAGTCCAGGGCGGGCTTGACGAGAGCAACGCCCTGTTCGAGGCAAGGCGCTGCCTTTCCTGCGGCAACTGCTTCGAATGTGACAACTGCTACGGGGTCTGCCCGGACAATGCGGTGATCAAGCTTGGTCCCGGCAAGCGTTTCCAGTTCAACTACGACTATTGCAAGGGCTGCGGCATGTGCGTCGCCGAATGCCCCTGCGGCGCAATCAAGATGGAAGCCGAAGAGATCTGACATTCTTCGGCACCGCGCCAGCCCTCGTGTTCCGGCCAGTTCCACCGGCCGGAACACAGCGACACCGTGACCTGGCGAGCACGTCCGGGTCACCAACTCTGGAGGCACTTCGAGCCAGCCGTTCGAAGTGTCCTTTTCTTGTCTCCTCATCTGCGAGGTATGTATGTCAACGCAATCCAAGAACGTCTACGTATTCGGTGCCGCTCGAACTGACGGTGATGCCAAAATGAAGAACCTGCTCGGCGGCAAGGGTGCCAACCTGGCGGAAATGTGCCGCCTGGGAATCGCCGTACCGTCCGGTTTCACGATCAGCACGGAGGTGTGCACGGTTTATAGCGAGCAGGGCAAGGACGCTGTGTTCAAGCTGATCGAAGCCGACGTTCGCGAGGGCGTGGCGTTCGTGGAACAGGAAATGGGCAAGAAATTCGGTGACTCGGCGGACCCGCTGCTGCTTTCGGTACGCTCGGGTTCGCGCGCATCGATGCCGGGCATGATGGACACCATCCTGAACCTCGGTCTCAATGACGAGGCGGTCGTCGGCCTGGCGCGCAAGGCAAGCAACGAGCGCTTTGCCTGGGACTCGTACCGGCGCTTCGTGCAGATGTACGGCGATGTGGTCATGGGCCTCAAGCCGGTATCGAAGGAGGATCACGATCCGTTTGAAGTGGTCATCGACATGGTCAAGGAAAAGAAGGGCGTTCAGCTCGACACCGAGCTCGATACCGAAGACCTCAAGGAACTCGTGCTGCGCTTCAAGGGGCTGATTCGTGCGCGGGTCGGCCGCGAGTTCCCGACCGATCCCTGGGAACAGCTCTGGGGTGCGGTGATGGCGGTCTTTCAGAGCTGGAACAACGACCGGGCCAAGGTATACCGCGAGCTGAACGACATCCCGGACAGCTGGGGCACCGCCGTAAATGTCCAGGCCATGGTCTTCGGCAACCTTGGCGACAACAGCGGTACCGGCGTCGCCTTCACACGTGATGCGAGCACCGGCGAAGACCTGTTCAACGGCGAGTTCCTGATCAATGCGCAGGGTGAAGATGTCGTCGCCGGCATCCGCACGCCGCAGCAGGTGACGCTCGAAGGTTCGCGTCGCTGGGCACAACTGGCCCTGGTCAGCGAAGAGGAGCGCCGTGCGAAGTTCCCTTCGCTCGAGGAGCTGATGCCCAACATCTACCAGCAACTCCTGCAGGCCGAAACCAAGCTGGAGAAGCACTACGCCGACATGCAGGACGTCGAGTTCACCATTCAGGAAGGTCGCCTGTGGATGCTGCAGACGCGCAACGGCAAGCGTACCGGTGCGGCGATGGTGCGCATCGCGATGGAGATGCTGCGTCAGGGCATCATCGACGAGAAGGAGGCCCTGCGTCGGGTCAATCCGGAACGCCTGAATGAACTGCTGCACCCGGTGTTCGACCCCCTCGCCATCAAGAAGGCGCGCTCGATCGCGCATGGCCTGCCGGCTTCACCCGGCGCCGCGACCGGGCAGATCGTCTTCTTCGCCGATGAAGCAGAAGAGTGGGTGCGCAAGGGCAAGACCGTCATCCTGGTGCGCCAGGAGACCTCCCCCGAAGACTTGCGCGGCATGAGCGTCGCCAAGGGTATCCTGACGGCGCGCGGCGGCATGACCTCGCACGCCGCTGTGGTCGCCCGCGGCATGGGCAAGTGCTGCGTTTCCGGCGCCGGCGCGGTGCATGTCGATTATCGTGCACGCACGATGTCGATCGGCAGCGAAACCTGGCAGGAAGGCGACTGGATTTCGCTCGACGGCTCGACCGGCGAGGTCTACCTCGGCCAGGTGCCAACCAAGGAAGCCGAACTCACCGGCGACTTCGGAGCACTGATGGAACTGGCCGACAAGCACAAGCGGCTGGGCGTGCGCGCCAATGCCGATACTCCGGAAGATGCCAAGGCAGCACGCAACTTCGGCGCCAAGGGGATCGGCCTCTGCCGGACCGAGCACATGTTCTTCGAAGGCGACCGCATCAAGGCGGTGCGCGAGATGATCCTGGCCGATGACGAAACCGGCCGTCGCCGCGCGCTGGCCAAACTGCTGCCGATGCAGCGCGGCGACTTCGAGGGCCTGTTCCGCGAAATGAACGGCATGGCCGTCACCATCCGTCTGCTCGATCCGCCACTGCACGAATTC
>NZ_JAEUOL010000171.1 GCF_016789985.1 Accumulibacter sp. | reverse complement strand
TGGATCTGCCTGTCCAGCCGCGCCTGGGTGTTGGAACGGATGATCACGGCTTCGATGTCGAGCTTGGCGCGGATCTCGGCCTGCCACTGCTCGCACAGGTGAGGCAGGCAGATGACGGCGAAGCGCTTGATCTTGCGGCGCTCGAGCATCTCGCGGACGATGAGCAGCGCCTCGACGGTCTTGCCGACACCCACATCGTCGGCAATGAGCAAACGCACTTGGTCCTGCTTCAGCGCCATGATGAGCGGCACCATCTGGTACGACCGCGGGCGGAACGACAGCTTGGCCAGGCAGCGGAACGGGCCAGCGCCGTTTCGGAACGCCAGACGGGCAGCGTCATGGAGCAGGCGCGCCGTAGCGAAGTCGCTGAGGTCGGCTGCAGTGGGCGGCGCGAAACGAGCGTCCTTCGGTTGCTCGCCGCCGAGCGGTAGATATAGGCCCGTGACCTCGTCTTCGGATCCGCCAAGCGGCTTTAGAACCAAGAGATCCGGGTCGGCCGACGGCAGGACGACCCAATCGCGGCCGCGCAGCGAGACCAGCTTGCCGGGTTGGAGAGCGACGCTCACTTGACCTTCTTGAAGATGTCAGGACGCGCAGTCACCTTGGCGGCCAAGTCTTCCTTGTAGTAGTAGACCCAGACCTCGTCGCCGCGCGCGAGGATGGCTTGCCGCTTGGCCTTGTCGTCCTCCTGCACTCCGGGCTGGTCGTGCGGCGTGCCATCACAGAAGACCCAGATGCGCGGGTCGTAGTAGAAGTCGGGCTGAACGTAGAGCCCATCCACGCGCTTCTGGGCTGCATCAGGCAACCGCAGGCCGTTCTCGTACAGGTGGTCAATGAACTTGCGCTCGGTCGACGAACTGGGATCCAGGTGCTTCAGCAGGCTGGCGTACTGATCGTCATAGCTGGCGTAGCCCTTGCTCGTGTGGATCTCCAGCTTACAGACAGCCAGCTTTGCCAGGGCGTCCTGGATCAGGTGCCGGTCAATGATCTGGTGGTCGCGCTGGTTGTAGTAGCTCAGCAGATCGTCGTAGGACGCCGGCCCTTTGTACTCGGGATCGTCGAAACGACATAGCTCTTCCGCTCTCGCGACCACGGCATGGAAGGCGGCGATGTCCTCGACGAAGCGGGACAAGATGCCCAGGCTGCCTTCGGCCGCCTCGTACAGGAGGATGTTGGGCGCACTTGCATCGCCTACCGAGATGACGCCGATTTCGCTGGATTCGATCTCGAAGACTTGCTCGATCGCGCGCCTCAGTGCGTGCTGCAGCGTGACCACGCCATCAGATTTCAAGCCCAGCGGTTGCACTGGCACGATATAGAGGGCATCGGCCAGGTTCGAAGTCCATAGTTTAATGCGTCGGAACTCTTCCCGCTGGGGTTCTGCCGGGTCCGGCATGGACGGCCGCCACTCGCCGCTGACCATGCCGATGGGAAAGCCATCGGTTGTCTGTGCACGCCACTTCTCGTTGACATGCACCAGGCGTGCAGCAGGCACGAACATCAGGTTAATCAATGCGTCGTCGCCGACCTTCAGACTCGCCCTTTGGACGCGACCCATGTCGCCGCCATCGATGCTGAAGTAGGTCTGGATCGAGAACCCGCGCGACGCGCGTTCTTCTTCCTCACAGGAGATGCGGTCGACCTCTTCGGCCCTTGACTCCGTCATCTCCAACAGGTCGTGCAGATGCTCCTTGTTGGCGTTGTCCGACAGGCTGACGCCGGACAGCGGGCAGTACTCCAGCTGAAGCTGGTCGCCCACCAGGAAGTACCCGGCCTTGGTGCTGATCTTGGCTTCGGTAAGTGCAGTTTCGGCCTCCTGCACCACCAGCTGACGAACCTGGTACTTGCGACCGCTGTGGTAGATGACATTGAGTGGTCCGAACTCGCGCAGTGCGATCGACCGGGGGCGCGAGATGAACTCTCCGTGGGTGTCCGACGTAGGCAAGAACACGCGCAACGGCAACCGGGTGAAGTTGTAGCCCGGCAGGAACCCTTCGGAAGCCAGGTAGCGGTAGGGGTAGAACTCGGACAGCTCTGACGACCCGCCGCCGCTGTTGCGAAGCAGATCCAGTTGCCGCGTTGCCTGATCCTGGCTGCGCTTGTACTTTCGGTACTCCTCGCTGCCGAGGCTGAGCGTGCCGCTCTGAATCTTCTGTGTGGCCTTATCCAGTGTGCTGCGCGCCGTGCGGTACAGGGTGCGCCAGCGCTCGATGGAGTGGTTCAAGTTGTCTGGCAGCGCATCCAGCGTCTGCTCGATCCAGGCGTCGGTAAACCAGTGGCTGGCCCGCGTCTTCAGATCGCCTTCGAAGTCCTTGATGGCGCGTTGGAACGTCGCGCGGATCCGGTCCTTGGTCAGGCTGCCAAGCTGCAACCCTGAGCGAACGCTGGCCAACAAGGGCAGCTCTCGCTTGTCCTCATCCAGGAATCGCGTGATGGACGGCCGGCCACCTTCGTGGTTCTCCAAGCCCGGTAGCCCCACTTCCGATACTGCGAGCGCGTTGAGGTGCGTCTGCAGTAGCTCCCGATTGGCCAGATCGAGCCGCGGTGGCTGCACGACGCCTGCGACCAGGCTCGGCTGCTTTCCAAAGTAGTGCCTATCGTGGGGTGAGTAGGTCGAGCAGTAGGTGAACACCAGTGCCCCTTGCCCGCCGCGCCCCGCGCGGCCAGCTCGCTGAGCATAGTTGGCGGGGTTGGGTGGCGCGTTTCTCAGGTGCACCACGCTGAGCCCGCCAATGTCGATGCCCAGTTCCATGGTGGGAGAGCAATACAGCGCGCTGATCGCCTCGTTGCGGATGCGGACCAGATCGGGCAGATTCTTGTCCGGGTCGAGATACCAGTCCGCTCGGAACCGGTCCTCCCGATCACGCCGCTGATCGACGTTGAGCTGGCCGGTGTGGTCCTCAGCACGCAGTCGCTTTGCTGCTGCGAAGTCGCGCCGATACAGATCCTGGAAGAAGAGATTCGGCCTCGGCGCCTGCTGCTTGTAGCTGCGGCGCTTGATGAGGTCAGCCTTGACCGTCTTGAGATCACCTGGCCGCCAGACGAGCTTTTCGATGCGAAGGCGATACAGCGTGATGCTATCGTTCTTCTCGCCCTTGGCAGTTTGTGATGCCAGGTAGTCGGCGCCTTCCAGCTTCTTCATCAGCAGCTTTACGAAGTGCCCGTAGTGGTCGCCGCGCAGATCAACATCAAGTTCGCGCTGCTTGACAAAGAGTTTGATGAACTTGCCAAGACCGCTGGCTGGCCCCATGCTCTTGGAGGCGACTTTGGCCGAGCGGTGCAAGGTCTCGATCCGCATGTAATACGGTTCGCGCAGGCTCTCGTTCGGATCCAGTGTCCATGGGGCCCGCAGCTTCTCCCTAAAGAGCTTCTCATGCTCTCGAAGCTTGCCTTGGGTGAGGTAGTTCTCGCTGTATAGCGCGTACTCCAGGCGGAAGAAGTCGAGGACGGCCGTGAGGAAAAGCAGACGATCTTCGACGTCCATCTCTCCGAGGATCGGTAACTCGCTCCAATACGTGTCTGTCCCAGCCACCTCCGAGAGATCTGAGTAGGAGATCTCAAGGAGCGCGCACTGTTCCAAGTTCGGCAGCACGATCCGCCAGCTCCGGCGCAGATCGCCCAGGGCGCGGTACAAGAGGAATACTTGGAAGAGCTCGTCATAGCCGCGCTTGATGTTCGGCAGTTCTGGCTCTGCGTTCTTATTGCCGTACTCAACGAAGGGGAGCTTGAGTGCGGCGAAGACCGCTGCCCCCAGACGCTCAAAGGTCAAGCCAGTATCGCCGGCCGTGGTGACTGCGCGCTGAATTCCAGCCCGGAGGCGTACAACCTGCACGAAGTCGTTGAAGTGCCCCGCCTGCAGGGCAGCATCCTGACGGTTGTCCGTGAAGCTGATGAGTTTCTGATCCCTTGGGGCGAAGCCGACGTCACTGAGGCGATTCAGGATCGAGAACGTCGTGATTGTCGTTGACGTGCTCCGGCCTTCGCTACCCAGCTTGGTGAGCTTGGTTCCCTCATTGGTCTTGGTGTCGAAGAACACGCCTGCCGTCGGGTCGAACAACAACGGCGAGCGCATGAACCAGCCCCACCACTTCAAGGATTCAGTCTCCGAACACCGCCCCGTCTCGTCGAAGTTCAGCCGAATGGGAAAAAACGCGCGCTTGCGGCTGTCCGGCCCGGTTCGCGCCTTGTTCAGCCACGAGTCGGGCAGAAAGGCCAGATCGTCGCGCTCATCCCAAATGTCCTCGCCGATAATCAGGTAGCCATCCTGTCCTCCATCGTCCTCGTCACTTGACTCGCGAAACTCGCGAGGTTCGAGGTGGTCGCCGACGCGGGTGACGCAGATGAAGGCGTGACCGCTGGCGCGGCTGAAAACGTTCGGAAAGATCGGTTTCTTGTTATCGTCATCGCTCTTGAATACGCCAGGTTCCAGCGTGATAAACCGGTTGTCGTCTTGATCAAGCGTTGTGTAAACGGAACCAGTCTGGGAGATGAATTGGTGGAGCTTGAAGGGCAAGATGGTGTAGCGTTTTCCGCCGGCCTGGAGTCCCAGGTTGATCTGACTGATCCACTGTAGCAAGCCATCCAGGGCACCCTTTGCCGCGGATTGATCCACCCGTGCATCCCCCGCGAGGAGCTCGAGCACTTCCGAGGGTGGCAGCGGCTTGCCGCGGAGCAGATGTGCTGCGGACTGCCGGAGAGCCACCCTGTTCTCGAGCCATTGGCCCAGGGGATTGGCTCTGAGGTCGTCCAAGCTGGCCGACGGATTGATGCCTGCCTCGATTGCGGCCCGGAGCGCCGCGCTAGGGGGTACGGTGTCGCCATCGGCCAACGAACGGGCCAGTGACTCTGAAACCACCTGATCGACTAGGAATTTCCGACCAAAGAGCACCGTGGCGACGGCAGCGATCTGGACTTTTTGCTGCTCCGGGTCGTCGCCAGAGGCCATGGTGGCGGAAGTACCGATGCACACCAGCTTGTTTGCGCACTGAGCTTGAATGCGCCGGATCAGCATCGCCACGTCGGCGCCCTGTCGGCCTCGGTAGGTGTGCAACTCGTCAAACACGAGGTACCTGAGATACGCGTAAATGCTGTCTCGGATGCGGCGCTCAGCTGTTCGCGTCAGCAACAGCTCCAGCATCATGTAGTTCGTCAGCAGAACGTGCGGCGGGTTTTCACGCATCCGCTCACGGAATTCCTCTTTCTCCTGGCCCGTGTACTGGCCGAAGGAGATCGGGAACGGCTTGCCAGTCGCCTTCTCGAAGTTGCCCTGGTAGCGCTTGAATTCCTCGAACTGAGAGTTGATCAGCGCGTTCATCGGGTACACGATGACCGCGCGAATACCGCTCTCCGATGGGCGGCTGAGAAGGTCGTGGAAGATGGTGCCGATATAGGTGAGAGACTTTCCCGAGCCCGTGCCCGAGGTCACGATGAAGTCGCGGTCTCCAGTGCCCAGCTTGATCGCGCCCACCTGGTGCTTGTAGAGCGAGTAGCCCGTGAGGATGTCGGGGATGGCCGAGTGGACAACACCTGTGGCAGCCACTTGTTCGACTGTGCCACCCAATTCGTAGGCTGGGTTGAACTGCAAGAGTGGCTCTGGCCAGAGGCTTCCCTCGGCGAGCTTGCTCTCGACAGTCGAGCGGATCGCCGGGTCTGCGATGTTCAGAAAGCTCTGGATGTAGCTGGCATAGTCTTCGATGACGTGTTTGTGGGTCAGCAGAACGTCCATCTTCTAGTCCGCCACAGCGCCGAGGTAGTCGAAGTCCCTGCTCCGCGGAACTCGCTTACGGACCACCTGGTTGATCGTGAGTGTGTCCTCAATGATCGAGCCCCGATCCATAGGCTCATTTTGGAAGGCCCCTGGCGCGGCCTTGCACTGTTCGGTGATCCGCATGTCAATGTCAGCCTTTGAAAAGCACCAGCCAATGTCAACTATGAAGTCAGGGATCATTTTGGCCCGAACCAGCCGATAGATAGTCAGCTCGTTGGGATACAGATAGTCGGCGACTTCCCCGATCGTGATGATTCCGCTCGTGTCTGGGCTCGATACAATGGACGCCAGCGTTTAGGCGGAAAGGACGAAAGGATACTGCAAGACTTTCAATCCAGAAATGACGGATTGAAGGATCGTCGGCAGCCGCGGGCTCATCGGGTGCGCCAGGCTGTTGTAGGATCCGTCACGACGCGGGGCGCTCGGCCCAGGCCGTCTGTAGCGTGGACCGAACTTAGGGAAGGTGGGTCTGCCGATCGGGATCGAGGAAGTGGCGCTTCTGCCCCGCCCACTCCACCGGAAACGGCGCCATCAGATCCTTCAACGTCAGCGAAGCCGGCTGCCTGCCCGCGAGAATCGCCTCGACGATATCCGGCGCCAGCAGCGCCAGGCGCGCCACCCGACTGACGAACGACGCACCGATCTTCTCCGCCTTGGCGATCTCGTCGAGACAGCCATAGGTGCCGTTCTCCAGCAACCGCTGCCAGCGAAACGCCCTGGCGATGGCCTTGATCATCGTGTTGTCGATGGTTGCCATCGGCACCGGGTTGCCCTGACTCCCATCCGGCAATACGATCACCTTGCGACCACCCCGCTTCTTGAAGGTCATTGGCAGATCAACGGAGATGACATCAGCACTCATCACGCCGCCTGCCGCTCGGGCATCACCGACTGGATGAGTTCCCTCATGCCCGCCGCCTTCATGTCAATGCGCAGGCCGGTTGGGCTGACTGTCACCCGCTCCACGAGCAACTGAATGATCCGTGCCTGCTCGGCGGGGAAGAGTTCATCCCACACCGGCTCGATAGACTGCAGCGTCATGATGACCTCCTGCGCATCCGCCACCGGATCAAGCGCCACCACCTCGCGAATGGCCTGCGACATCACCTCGGGCGCCTGCAGCACGTTGCGGACCTGCGCGATCACGGCCGCCTCGATCTCGCCGGCGGGCACCCGAGACACCGAGCACGCCTCTTTGCCGATCTTCATCGACGCCGTATTGACGTAGTAGCGATAGACCTTGTCGCCCCTGAAGGTGGCTCCCGGCGTCATCGCCCACCCATCGTCGGCGAAGATCAGCCCTTTCAACAAGGCAGGCGCACGTGATGGCCGATTCTGCCGAGCCCGCTGTTCTGGTTCGCCACGCCCCAGCATCGCCTGCACCTGCTCCCACACCGCGCGGTCGAGGATCGCCTCATGCTCGCCCGCGAAGTGCTTGCCCTTGTACGCGGCAACCCCGATGAAGACGGGATTCCGGACGAGCTTGTACAGATAGCCCTTGTCGATCAGTTTCCCGGCACGGGTCTTGTCCTTGAGGGTCGTCCAGGACTTCGTCGTGACCCCTTCGGCACGCAGTTCGCGGCACAGGGTGGTCACCGACCCGAGCGCGATGTACCGCACGAAGATGCGCTTGACCAGCGCCGCCTCGCGCGGATTCGGCACCAGCTTGCGCTCAACCACATCGTAGCCCAGCGGGGGCATGCCGCCCATCCAGATGCCCTTCGCGCGACTGGCAGCGATCTTGTCTCGGACGCGTTCCCCGCCAAGCTCCCGTTCGAACTGCGCAAACGACAGCAGGATGTTCAAGGTCAGCCGCCCCATGCTGGTGGTGGTGTTGAACGACTGCGTGACCGACACGAAGGTCACTTTCCGGGCATCGAAGAGTTCCACCAGTTTCGCGAAATCCGCCAGCGATCGCGAGAGACGGTCGATCTTGTAGACCACGATGACATCGACCAGCCCTTCGCGGACATCGTCGAGCAGGCGCTGCACACCGGGTCGGTTGAGCGTCCCTCCCGAGAATCCCCCGTCATTGTAGGCGTCTGGCAGCGCCACCCAGCCTTCCGACTTCTGCGAGGCGATGTACGCTTCACAGGCATCCCGCTGAGCGTCCAGCGAGTTGTAGTTCTGCTCCAGACCTTCCTCGGTCGATTTGCGCGTGTAGATCGCGCAGCGCAGTTTGCGGGTCATCACATTCATGCAGACCTCCTTGACCGCAGGCCAAAGAACGCCCAGCCGTTCCAAACCGTGCCGGTGATGGCCTTGGCGATCGCCGACAGCGACTGATAGCGCTGGCCCTGGAATTCGAAATGCCCGGCCTGAACGGTGACCTCGTAAGGCGTGCCCTGCCACTCCCGAATCAACCGCGTGCCAACCACCGGCCGGTCATCGACCCGGCGACTGCGAACCCGCGCCCTGCCGCCATCGAGTTGCTCGCCCAATTGTTCGAGGCGTTTGAGGGTGCTGGTTTTCAGTCCGCCATAGGCCAGCTCTTGCAGCCGGTAAGCCAAGCGGTTCTCCAGGAAGCGCCGGTTGTAGGCCGGTGGTTCCGTGTCGAACAGGTCGCGCCACAGTTGCTTCAGCTCGGCGATGGGTGCGGTCTTCAGGGCCGCTACCCGGGCGAGTACCTCATTCATGCTGTGCCTCCCTTGGGGTTCAAAACAGGGTCATGAACGCGCTGTTCGGTCCGGTTATCAAGGGCTTTCTGACGCTGTTGGAGGCGCAGGACGCCATGCGCCAGGATCATGGCGATGGCGCGCACCGGACTGATGGGCGGGTGGTTGCAGGGATCGTGTTTGGCGGGCATGAAGGTTTATACCGACTGAGCCCGCGCTTCGTCTCAGCCGCCCTCCGCGCCCGACGAGACTCTGGTGCTCGACACCGAGGGCCGTCGGGTTCTTGGTGTCAATGCCGACCGAGGCCCTTTCAAGTACCCATCCGCCAGCACCCAGGCTACGTTCCGAGTGCCGGCACCTCCGGTGTCCATACCCGCGCCGTGAAGATTTGTTCACGGCCGTGAGCAAACGCTCACGCGGCGGAAGAAACACCGCCGGGGTGTGACCAAAGACACCCCACGGCGGCATTGAATCTTCCGCGGCAGCTCCGGCACGATGGGCTCCGTGGGAAAGGGGGGCACCGGTCGGCTCTCCGGCTCTCGACAACGGGAGCGGAGATCCGCAACGGGCCGAACACGCTCGGGGAGGGAACCATGGCGTCAGATCGGATGTGGAGCAGCGGCGACAGGGCGCGCGC
>NZ_JAEUOL010000170.1 GCF_016789985.1 Accumulibacter sp. | reverse complement strand
CGGCTTCAAGTCGTGGATGCATCAGAAGGACATGAATATCGTCATGCAGAGCGCCCACGAACTGGGCCTCTGTCTGCCGGTATCGGCGGCAACCGCCCAGATGTACAACGCGATGGTCGGCTCGGGGCTGGGCGAGGAGGATTCGATCGCCATTCTCAAACTGCTCGAACGTCTGTCGGGAGAGGCCGGCTGATGCAGCTCGGTTTCATCGGCCTCGGCGTGATGGGGCGACCGATGGCCCTCCATCTGCTCGGCGCCGGACATCATCTGGCGATCTGGGCGCGTCGACCGGTTTCCAGCGATCCCTTGGTCGACGCCGGCGCGCTACGCTGCGCCAGTCCGGCGGAAGTCGCGCGACGATCCGAGGTGGTGTTCACGATGGTCACGGCCGATGCCGACGTCGAACGGCTGGCCTTCGGTGCCCATGGTTTGGTGGAGGGATTGACCGCCGGTTCGGTCCTGGTGGACATGAGCACCATCGCGCCACCAAGCGCGCGCGCAGTGGCGCAACGCCTCGCCGCGCACGGCGTGGAGATGCTCGACGCGCCGGTTTCCGGCGGCGAGCAGGGTGCCATCGCGGCGACCCTGGTGATCATGGTCGGCGGCAAGGCGAAGGTGCTGGAGCGGGTGCGGCCGCTGTTCGAGTTGCTCGGCAGCAGGCTGGTGCATGTCGGCGATCACGGCGCCGGGCAGGTGGCCAAGGCGTGCAACCAGATGGTCATGGTGGCGGCCATCCAGGCACTCGCCGAGGCGTTGCACCTGAGTGGCGCGGCCGGCGCCGATCCGGCCAGGGTGCGGCAGGCGCTGGCTGGGGGGTCGGCCGCCAGCCGCGTGCTGGAGGTGATGGGCGGCAGAATGGTCGAGCGTGATTTTGCTGCCGGTGTCGAGGCACGTCTGCATCACAAGGATTACGCCGTACTGATTGCGGAAGCGCATCGTCTCGGACTGCCGCTGCCAGTCTCGGGACAGGTTGCCCAGCAACTCAACGCCTTGATGGCGCTGGGCTGGGGGCGTTGCGATACGGCAGTGCTGCTGCGCGTCCTCGAAAGCGGGACACTGCGGCGCCGGCCGGGCGCAGCGCCTGGCTCGCAAGACGATTCCGCACGGGTTGAGCGATGACCATGCGGGTGCGACTCAATCGCCGATCACGTCGGTATTGGCCGGTGGGGTGAAGCGAAACAGCGCAGGCGGCAGGCGGGGGTTGCGCTCGACCTGCGAGAAGGTCAGCGAGGTGGTCTGGCCAAGGCTGTCCAGCAATTCCATGGCCTTCAGCTCGTTGCCGGCAAACCCGAGAAGCACCTTCTCGAAACCACCCTCGGGCGTCTTCGGAACCGCTTCGAGCCATTCCAGCCCATCCCTTTCGCCGGCTTCGCGCAGTTTGAAGTCCCGCTCGATCGTGCCCTCTCCGGAGAGCAGCGAGGCTGGTGTTCCGCCCAGCGCGGCGCCGGCCTTTTTCACCGTGACCTGCCGCAGGTCGGGGTCATGCAGCCAGACCCGCTCGCCATCGCCCACCACCAGTTGGCTGTACGGCTGCTCGATCTGCCAGCGGAACTTGCCCGGGCGCGAGAACATCATCACCCCGCTTGATTTCTGAACGGAACGTCCGTTGCGGGCGGTCACGCTTTGCGCGAAATCGGCGCGCAGCGTGTGCGTCGTGTCGAGATAGCGATGCAGCTTGTCGACCGCCCCGGCATTGGCCATCTGGCCCGCCAGCAGGCAGATCACCACGCATACGGCGCGCCAGATCATTCCTCTTCCTTGCGGGTCAGTACTTCGCGGCCGCCGCGGGCATCCATCGCCGAAACCAGACCGGCCTTTTCCATCGCTTCAATCAGGCGCGCCGACCGGTTGTAGCCAATCCGCAGATGACGTTGCACGAGCGAAATGGATGCCCGGCGGTTCTTCAGGACGACTTCGACCGCCTGATCATAGACCGGATCCGCCTCGCCATCGGGGTCGAGTCCCCCGTTTTCACCGCCCAGGGCAGTGTCCCCATCTTCGTCGCCGGCGGCACCGCTCAGTACGCCTTCGACGTAAGCCGGCGTGCCCGCCTTCTTCAGATAGTCGACCACCCGATGCACTTCCTCGTCGGCGACAAAGGCTCCGTGCACCCGCGTCGGATAACCGGTGCCGGGCGCCAGGTAGAGCATGTCGCCCTGGCCGAGCAGGGTCTCGGCGCCCATCTGGTCGAGAATGGTGCGCGAGTCGATCTTCGAGGAAACCTGAAACGAGATGCGCGTCGGGATGTTGGCCTTGATCAGGCCGGTGATGACATCAACCGAGGGTCGCTGGGTAGCAAGAATCAGGTGGATACCGGCGGCACGTGCTTTCTGGGCGAGACGGGCGATCAGTTGCTCGACGGTCTTGCCGGCGACCATCATCAGGTCGGCCAGTTCGTCGATCACCACCACGATGAAGGGCATGGTGGTCAGCGGTTCCGGCGAATCCGGAGTGAGCGACACCGGGTTGGGGATCTTTTCGCCACTCCTGACGGCATCGTCGATCCGATGATTGAGGCCGGAAATGTTGCGCACACCCATGGCCGACATCAGCTTGTAACGCTTGTCCATTTCACCGACGCACCAGTTGAGCGCGTTGGCGGCCTGCTTCATGTCCACCACCACCGGTGCCAGCAGGTGCGGGATGCCTTCGTAGATCGACAACTCGAGCATCTTGGGATCGACCAAGATCAGACGCACCTGGTCGGGTGCTGCCTTGTAGAGCAGCGACAGGATCATCGCGTTGATGCCCACCGACTTGCCCGAACCGGTGGTGCCGGCGACCAGCAGGTGCGGCATCTTGGCCAGGTCGACGACCAGTGGCTGGCCACCGATGTCCTTGCCCAGGGTCATCGTCA
>NZ_JAEUOL010000152.1 GCF_016789985.1 Accumulibacter sp. | reverse complement strand
GTTGTTGCGCGCGGTGTGGATCACCTGCTGCGCTGCGATCACCCCGCCGGTATGCCCTCCCATGCCGTCCGCCACCACTGCCAGGGCCACCCCGCCGCCACGCGGGTGCGGCAGGATGGCCGCACGGTCCTGCTGTTCGCGGCGGTCACCCTGATGCTGGGCAACGCAGGCATCAAC
Source organism: Accumulibacter sp. (assembly GCF_016789985.1). Classification (GTDB taxonomy): domain Bacteria; phylum Pseudomonadota; class Gammaproteobacteria; order Burkholderiales; family Rhodocyclaceae; genus Accumulibacter. The sequence continues at coordinate 4,212 of NZ_JAEUOL010000152.1, read as the reverse complement.
TGAAATCGGCATTACTCGAGTCTTTCAAAGATCGAGTCCCCCGGTCGCCACGGCTGTGCAGCGCCCAGCACGGGATACCGGCCGCCGCGCGAGGAAGCGGACAGTCGGCCTTGCCGGGCGATTCAGAGCGTCACCCGCCGCAGATCCTCCGGCCGCGGCAGATGATCGCTGCGATCCGGATTGCGCTCGATGAACAGGCGATGGGCACCCACCACGATGAGGTGCACTTCTTCAGCACTCAGTTGTGGAAAGTTCTCCCGCACGATGCGATGGGCGAGATGCTCGAGTGGCTGGCCAGCCCAGCCCTGCTCGGGATCGAAGAAGGGCTCGATGATCAGGAAAGCGTCGTCAAAAAGGGCGCGCAGAACAAGGTTCTGCCGCCGTTCCTGCGTTCCGCCGGCTACTTGCCCCCGCTGTTCGCTCATTCACTTACCCTCCCGCGGCATGCAAAGCCACTTCCCCGGTTCGCGCCGCACTCGCTCTTGAATCTTGCCGCTGCCGACTCTCTGCCGTCGGGCCACGAATTCTATCGCTTTCGGGACCGGTCAGGGTACCGGATATCGCCCGATCTGCCACGACATGTCGACCGCGACCAGCGTTGCCGCAAGCAGCGCTCGCTCCCTGCTCAAGCGATCACTGCCCCACACCTCTTCGGGGCAGCCTGCCAAAAATAGCCTTCTTCATCCATTCTCGCCAGCTCCCCGGTCAGTACCCAGCCATCGCCGACGAAGGCCCCGGCGGTCACCGCCGCGTCCTGCCAGTAACCGAGCATGACCACCGGATCGTCTTCGCCCCAGCACTGACGATGCACCGCCAATTCGCCCACTTCACCCGGCGGCAGTTCCTTGCCCTGACCGTCCACCACAGCCACCCGGTGTCCCGGAAAGGCGCGGCCCATCGCCCCGGGCTTGGCCGGCCAGCGCGGAGCACCGCCGCCAAACACGCCACTCATTGCGTCATGAGCAGAGAGCTGATTGATCGTCACGCCGAGTTTCTCGCTCGCCCAGTGCAACACGGTCTCGCCCAGCGGCTCACCCGCGCTCGCCAGAGTACGCAGATCGAGATCGTAGATCGCTCTCGGGTCCGCTACCGCCTGCATCATCATCGTCAGCTCGGCCGGTGAAAGAAAGCTGTTGCGCACTCCATAGCGTTCCATCAGGTCGAACACCCTGGCTGCCTCGAAGCGACCGTTATAGGCCAGCAAGGGCAGGCCGAAGTGCCAGGTCGGCAAGAGCACGTTCCACAGGCCGCCAGCCGATCCCCAGCCGGCCGGCGACCAGAAGAGGTCGCGCGCTTGCGGCAAGAAGTCGTGCGCGCAGACGTAAGCGCTCAGTTTGCCAAGTAACGTTCGCTGCGCCATCACCACGCCCTTGGCTCCGCCACCTGTCGCAGTTCTCGGGTAGACGATGATTGCCGGATCGCTGGCGCCGGTTTCCAGCGCGGTGTAGCGTGGTGAGGCATGCTCGAGCACCTCGGCCCAGGGCTTGATCCCTGCGCCATCCGCCGCAGCGACCCCGATGACGTGCCGCAACTGCGGCAGTCGTTGGTGGATTTGCGCCAGTGTCGGCTGCGCCACCTGGTCGAGGATGACCAGATGCGCCGCCGAGTCGCCCAGCCGATGTTCGAGCGCCGCCGGTCGGCAATGCGGTGACAGCGGTACGGCGATGGCCCCCATCTGGTAGATTGCGACATGCGCGATGGCCGCCTCCGGGCGTTGCGGCAGCGCGACGGCCACCCGGTCGCCAGCCAGTGTACCCAGCGCCGCCAGCACATTGGAGAGACGATTGGCTTCACGCTGGATGTCCCAGAAGGTGTGTGCCGAAGTGAAACCGCTCTCCTCCTCGTAGTACAAGGCAAAGCGGCTGCGTTCATCGGCCCAGCGGCCGCAGATGTCGCGCGCGATGTTGTAGCGTTCCGGAACCTGCCAGCGGAAAGTCCGGCAAAGTTCGGCGTAGTTCGGCGCCCGACGGTCGATCTCCATGCTGCGCGCTTCTCTCCGCCCGACCGCCTCTCAGACGACTGCGCTCAGCCGCTCGTCGATCAGTTCGATCCAGTGCCGCACCGGCATCCTGCTGCCACTCTGCAGGTGTGTCTGACAGCCGATGTTGGCGGTGACGAGCACCGCCGGTGAGCCGGCGTTCATCGCTGCCAGCTTGTTGTCGCGCAGTTGGGTGGCGAGCACGGGCTGGCTGATCGAATAGGTGCCCGCCGAACCGCAACACAGGTGCGGGTCAGCAACCGGCGTCAACTGATAGCCGGCCGCAGTGAGCAGTGTTTCAACCACGCCACGAATCTTCTGCGCGTGTTGCAGCGTGCACGGCGAGTGAAAGGCAACCCGCTGTCCGAGCCCATTGTTGCGCTCGCGCAGCAGTTCGACCAGACGACCTTGTTCGGCAGCCAGCACTTCGCAGGCATCGCGCGTCAGTTCCGAAATACGGGCCGCCTTGGCGGCATAAAGCGGATCGTGCTTCAACAACTCACCGTACACCCGAACATGCTCGCCGCAACCCGAGGCGGTCATCACGAACCCTTCAACCCGGCCGCTCTCGACTTCCGGCCACCAGGCGTCGATCACCTGCCGCATGTCATCGAGCGCCTTGTCCTGGGCGTGCAGATGATAGCGCAGGGCACCGCAGCAGGCAGCGCCCGGCATCTCGACCAGTTCGATGCCGAGCCGGTCGAGCACGCGCGCGGTCGCCGCATTGGTGTTGGGAGTCAGGGTCGGCTGTACGCAACCGGCCAGGGCGATCATCTTGCGCCGATGCCTCGCCGGCTGCGGCCACGGTCGGGTGTCGTCACCGGCAGCCATCGGCACCTTGTCGGCCAACACTCGTGGCAGCAGCGGCCGCATCATCTGGCCGAGGCGCACCGCCGGCTTGAAGATCCAGTTGCGCGGCAGTGCTTCGCAGAGCAGGAAGCGCGTCGCGCGCATGGCGAAGGAACGGGGTACCCGCTGCTCGATGACTTCGCGCCCGATGTCGAGCAACCGGTGATACCTGACGCCCGACGGACAGGTCGTTTCGCAGGCACGGCAGCTCAGACAGCGGTCCAGATGCAACTGCGTCTTGTCGCTCACCGGCTGCCCTTCGAGCATCTGCTTGATCAGATAGATGCGGCCGCGCGGGCCGTCGAGTTCGTCGCCGAGCAACTGGAAGGTCGGACAGGTGGCAGTGCAGAAGCCGCAATGTACGCAACTGCGCAGAATCGCGTCGGCCTCGCGCCCGGCCGCCGTGTCCTTGATGAAATCGGCTAGATTGGTTTGCATGGTCGGCGAACTCTCATAGGTCCGGGTACATCCGGCCGGGATTGAAAACCCCCTGCGGGTCGAAAGCCTGTTTCAGATTGCGATGAATCCTGGCCAGCGACCCGGACAACGGCTGGAAAACGCCAACCGAGACCTTCAAGGCGTCATCGCCACGGAACAGGGTGGCATGCCCACCGGCCTTTGCCGCTGCAGCACGGATTTCTGCGGCGTCGCCACCGCGCAACCAGCGTTGCGCCCCACCCCATTCGATCAGGGTCGGTCCCAGTCCCTGCGGCTCTGCGACCGAAGGCAGTCCGAGACGCCAGAGGGGTTCTTCACCGGCGAAGAAGGCGTGCTGCTGCTCGCGGATCGATACCCAGAAGGTAGCCGCCTCGGCATCGTCGAGCAGGTCTCCGGCAAGCTTGCGCTGTGCTGCCGCCACTGCCGCTGCTGCCCCGGAGAGGCGCAACGTCAGCACGCCGTCGTGCCAGGCCGACGCCGAAATCGGCAGTGGCCGTCCACCCCACTCGTTGAGCCGGCGAAGCGCCGAGGCTTCGTCGAAGGCAAAGCGCAGACTCTTTTCGGCCACCGGCTGCGGCAGCACCTTGAGCGACACTTCGAGGACGATGCCAAGCGTGCCAAGGCTGCCGGCAATCAGGCGCGGCACATCGTAGCCGGCGACGTTCTTCATCACCTGACCGCCGAAGGACAGGACCTCGCCACGGCCGTCCAGCAGTTTGACGCCGAGGACGAAGTCGCGCAGTGCGCCGACCGCCTGCCGGCGCGGACCCGACAGGCCGCTCGCCAGCATGCCGCCAACCGTTGCTGCCGGACCGCAATGCGGCGGCTCGAAAGCCAGCCACTGGCCTTTTCCGGCCAGTGTCCCGGCCAGTTCGGCGAGCGGCGTTCCGGCACGCACGGTAACCACCAGCTCGGTCGGCTCGTAGGCAACGATACCGCGCAGGCCG
>NZ_JAEUOL010000054.1 GCF_016789985.1 Accumulibacter sp. | reverse complement strand
TGGTGCACGAGGTTGACCGGATCATCCGGGTCGACTGGGAGAAGGTGAAGGCGCCGGAAAGTGTGCTGTCCACCAATCAGGGTCTGATCACGGCGGTTACCGAACTCGAAGACGGCAAGCTGGTGTCCATTCTCGACGTCGAACAGATTCTGGCCAACGCCTTTGGCGAGGCGGTGATCGTCGATATTCCCCCAGCCAACATTGACCATGATTTGAGCATCTTCTTTGCCGATGACTCGGTTGTCGCCCGACGCAAGATCACCGAGGTCCTGGACAAGCTGGGCGTCAAGCACAAGCACGCCACCAATGGCGCAGAGGCCTGGAGCCGCTTGCAGGCGATTGCGACGCGTGCCGGTCAGACCGGCATGCCGCTGCGCGAGGAGATCCGACTGATTCTGGTTGATGCGGAAATGCCGGAAATGGATGGCTACGTCCTGACCCGAAGCATCAAGAGCGATGCTCGCTTCGCCGGTATACCGGTGGTCATGCACTCATCGCTTTCATCGCAGGCGAATCATGCCATGGGCAAGACAGTCGGGGTGGATGCCTACGTCGCCAAGTTTGACGCCGAGGTGCTGGCCGACACCCTGCGTCCGCTGCTTGAGCGCTGAGAGAAAACAGGAGCAAGACATGGCTGATCCAAAGATGAGGATTTTGGTGGTGGACGATTTCTCGACGATGCGCCGCATCGTCAGAAATCTGCTCAAGGAACTGGGGTTCGCCAACGTCGATGAAGCCGAGGATGGGGCGGTTGCCTTGCAGAAACTGCAGAACGGAGCGTTCGAGTTCGTCGTCACCGATTGGAACATGCCGAACATGGATGGCCTGCAGTTGCTGCAGGCGATTCGCAGTTCGCCGACACTCAAACACCTGCCGGTGATGATGATCACGGCCGAGGCCAAGAAGGAGAACATCATTGCCGCGGCGCAGGCCGGGGCCAGTGGCTATATCGTCAAACCTTTCACGGCAGCGACGCTGGCCGAGAAGCTGCAGAAGATTTTCGACAAGATGGGTGGCTGAGATGAGCGATGCGGATAGGTCTGGTGACTCGAAGGAACTTGAAGCACTGTTCGACAGCATTGCCTCGGGAATCTCATCCTCTCGTCCACCGGTGGTGGCAGCGGCAGAAGTGCCAGTTGCAGGACAAACGGCCAAGCCGTCGCTCCTGCAACAATTGCGTGAAGGCGACGGTGCCGATGATAGCGCCGAGTTGCAGGCCCTGTTCGACTCCGTCATTGCTGCCCAAGCCAGTAACGGGCGGCCTGTTGCCGATCCTGTGGCGGGTGGTGAAGCGTGGCAGGTTCAGGATCGGGTGTTCCACCGCGTTGGCCAGATGACCAGGCAGTTGCACGACACGCTCGGTCAGCTGGGTTACCACGAACTGCTCGAAAGTACCGTCAGCGCGATCCCGGATGCCAAGGATCGGCTCAACTACGTGGCTACCCTGACCGAGCAGGCTGCCTGTCGGGTGCTCAATGCGACGGATATTGCCAATCCCCTGCAGGAGCAACTCGAGGCTGGTTCGGCAGCGCTGGCGGCGAAGTGGGATGCGCTTTTCGCCAATCGGATGGGAGTGGACGAGTTCAAGAACTTGGCCGAGGAGACGCGTTCCTTCCTCAAGCAGGCTGTGCCAGAGAATACCGGGGCGACCAAGGCGCAACTGCTCGAGATCATGATGGCGCAGGATTTCCAGGATCTCACCGGTCAGGTGATCAAGCGGATCATCCAGGTGGCGCAGGACCTGGAGTCCCAGTTGATGGGCGTGCTTATCGAAACCCTGCCTGGCGAACGGCGAACCGATTCGGTGATGAGCCTGCTCAACGGGCCGGTAATCAATGCTGCCGGGCGCAACGATGTCGTTGCCTCGCAGCAGCAGGTCGACGAGTTGCTGGGCAGTCTGGGATTCTAGGAGGTTCAGGATGAGCGATTTTTCCGGGATGGAAGACCTGCTGCAGGATTTTCTGCAGGAGGCTGGCGATCTCCTGTCGGATGTCGACAACAAGCTCGTTGATCTTGAGCGGAGTCCCGACGATCGGCGCCTGCTCAACGACATCTTCCGTGGCTTTCACACAATCAAGGGTGGGGCAGGCTTTCTCAACGCCGGGGAGCTGGTCAAGCTTTGCCATCTGACTGAAAATCTTTTCGACAAGCTGAGAAACGGTGAAAGAAAACTGAGTCCCGACCTGATGGATACCATCATGGCTGCCACCCAGGGAGTTCGTCACATGTTTGGCGAGATCGGGCAAGGTCTCCAACCAGGCCCGGCAGCTGCCGAGATCATTGCCGATCTGCAAACCGCACTGGTCGGTGGCGACGGCGCCAAGCCGGGGGCAACATGTGCGGCCGGTGGCCAGGCCACGCTGGCCAAAGACTCTGCGACGTTACCCGCGGCCGGTCCGGATTGGCAGGCGCTGCACGCCGCCGTGACTGGTCAGAGTGCCGGTTCGCTGGCGGTCGCCGCACCGACCGGAACGCCGAGCAAGAACACCACGGTTGGCGAGGTCGACCTCGCCGCGCTGCAACCGCATTTCCCGCCGGAAGGGCGTCGCATCACCGACAAACCGGGCGCGGCGGTCAGTGGTGTGCCGTCTGGACGACGTGGCGAGGAACGAGCTGCCACCCGCGAAACGACGATCCGGGTGGACACCGCACGGCTCGATCAGGTGCTCAACCTGTCTGGCGAGATCGGGCTGACCAAGAACCGGTTGACCAGTCTGCGGGCCGACATTCTTGGCGGTCGAACTGATTCGGAGACCCTGCAGGCACTCGACCAGGCGGTCAGCCAGCTCGACCTGCTGGTTTCCGATCTGCAGAATTCGGTGATGAAGACGCGCATGCAGCCGATTGGCCGCTTGTTCCAGAAGTACCCGCGTATCGCCCGTGATCTGGCCAGGCAGCTCGGGAAGGATGTCGAATTGGCGCTGGTTGGCGAGGAAACCGAGGTCGACAAGACGATGATCGAGGACCTGGCCGATCCACTGATTCATCTGATCAGGAATGCCGTAGACCATGGTGTCGAGCCGGCGCAGGAGCGTCTGGCGGCCGGCAAGCCGGCGAAAAGCGTGGTTCGCCTCGAAGCGCGTCAGGAGGGTGATCACATCGTATTGATGATTGCCGACGACGGGCGGGGGATGAGTCCCGAACGTATCCGTGCCAAGGCGATAGAGAAACACATCATCAGCGAAGAAGAAGCGAATACGCTGGATGACCGGCAGAGCCTGAATCTGATCTTTCTTCCGGGATTTTCGACGATGTCCCGGGCTTCGGCGGTGTCCGGCCGCGGTGTCGGAATGGATGTCGTGAAGACCAACATCCAGAAGCTCAATGGTTCGATCGAGATCCGTTCGGAACCGGGCAAGGGATCGGTGTTCGTCATCTCGCTACCCCTGACGCTGGCCATTCTCCCCGTTCTGCTGGTGCGGCTGGGCGAACAACCCTTTGCCTTGCCGCTGTCGCTGGTGCGCGAGATCCTGCCGATCGACCACGCCAGGATGCAGGAGGTGGGGGGCAAGGAGACATTGGTCGTGCGCGGCGAGATTCTGCCCGTGATCGCGCTCTCGCGTCTGCTCGGCTGGCCGCAGCTTCGGCAGCCCGAGTTCGGTGTCCTGATGCAGACCGCCGAGCGGAGCTTCATCCTCGCGGTTGATGACTTTGCCGGACGCGATGACGCAGTGATCAAGGCGCTCGACGACTTTCGTCCGCGGGGAGTGGCTGGCGTAACGACCTTGTCCAACGGTCAGATCGTCTTGATTCTGGACATGAAGGAATTGCTGACCGATCTCGCGGCGCATGCCGAGCGCGATCTGCGCAGTCCGCCGGCACGGGCGCTCGAATTCATGGTTTAGGCGTCCGCACAAGCAGGGCCGTTGTACAGGGGGGCTATGGCCCCCTTTTTATTTGTAGCGCTACGACAATTGTTGTTCCTGTGCAACTATTCGAGAATCAATCTAAATAAACGGACATAGCTCTTTATTCTAACAACTATTTTTTTATAATAGGCTTGAGTAACCTGGAAACTCGAAATGGCAGAGGAAACTGACCTCGAACGAACCGAGCCTGCGTCAGCGCGACGCCTGGAACAGGCACGCGAGGAGGGGCAGGTGCCGCGCTCGCGGGAGGTCGGCGCGTTCCTGGTCATGATCGTTGCCGCTGTCGCGTTCATGCTGCTGGGACCCTGGATGGTAGATCGGGTGTCGGCGTTGTTTCGGCGTGGATTGGTGGTCGAGCCCGAACTGACACGCGATCCGTCGCTGATCCTGCTTCGTCTGGCCGACATTTCAGCCGACGCCATGTTGATTTTCGCCCCGCTGTTTGGCGCACTGGTCCTTGCCGCCCTGCTCTCGCCCTTCTTTCTGGGCAGCTGGAATTTCTCGACCAAGGCTCTGCAGCCTGATCCGAGTCGTCTCGATCCTCTCGCCGGAATCGCCCGTCTGGTTTCCTGGGCCGGGCTGGTCGAACTGCTCAAGGCGGTGGCCAAGGCCTTCTTGCTTGGCGGCATTGCTGCATGGGTCCTGTGGAACGAGCGCGGTGAACTGCTCGCCATGTTTGCCCAATCGGTGCCCGGTGGTCTATCGAGTGCCGGTCATCTGCTCAATTTCAGCTTTTTCGTGATCGTTTCGGCGATGCTGGTGATCGTGGCGGTCGATGTGCCTTTCCAGCTCTGGCAGTACCACGACAAGCTGAAGATGAGTCGTCAGGAAGTGAAGCAGGAAGGCAAGGAGCTTGAGGGCAATCCAGAAATCAAGGGTCGTATCCGCCAACTACAACGTGACGCAGCGCGCAAGCGAATGATGGCCGCGGTGCCCACGGCTGACGTGATAATCACCAACCCGACGCATTACGCAGTGGCCCTGGCCTATACCAAAGGCATGGCGGCACCGAAGGTTCTGGCCAAGGGCGTTGGCGAGATCGCTCTGAAGATACGCGAGTTGGGCGCTGCCGGCGCGATTCCCATGGTCGAGGCGGCGCCTCTGGCGCGCGCGCTCTATCGCCATGTCAATCTCGATCAGGAAATCCCTTCGACGCTTTACGCGGCCGTCGCCGAGGTGCTGGCCTACATCTATCAGTTGAACACCTGGCGCAAGAGTGGTGGCGAGTATCCGCTGCCGCCACGTGAGATCGCGGTGCCGTCGGCGCTTGTCCCGGAGGCACTGCATGGCTGATCCCAGCATCGCGCTGCAGGACCTCTTCGTGCGCTTTGGCCAGCGGCAACTGGCCGGGCCGTTGCTGATTCTGCTGATCCTGGCAATGATGGTGTTGCCGCTACCGCCTTTCCTGCTCGACCTGTTCTTTACTTTTAATATCGCCATCTCGGTGATCGTCATGCTGGTCGCCATGAGCGTGATGAAGCCACTTGATTTCTCGGTGTTCCCGACGGTGCTGTTGGTTACGACCCTGCTCCGACTGTCCCTGAACGTTGCCTCGACACGGGTAGTCCTGCTCGAAGGGCATACCGGTCCGGCCGCTGCCGGGCAGGTCATCGAAGCCTTCGGGCACTTTCTGGTCGGCGGTAACTACGGAGTCGGACTGGTGGTTTTCACGATCCTGGTGATCATCAATTTCGTGGTCATTACCAAGGGTGCCGGACGGGTTGCCGAGGTGGCCGCGCGGTTTACACTTGATGCCATGCCCGGCAAGCAGATGGCAATCGACGCCGATCTCAACGCAGGCCTGATCGGTGAGGACGAGGCGCGCAAGCGGCGCTCGACAATCGCTCAGGAGGCGGACTTCTTCGGCTCGATGGACGGTGCTTCGAAGTTTGTTCGCGGCGATGCGGTGGCCGGCATCCTGATCATGCTGATCAACGTTGTCGGTGGTCTTTTCGTCGGCGTCTTCCAGCACGGCCTCGACATCGGAACGGCTGCGCGAACCTACACTCTACTGACGATTGGTGATGGTCTGGTGGCCCAGATTCCGGCACTGATCGTATCGATCGCCGCTGGTATGGTGGTGACGCGAGTCGGCGACGAGCAGGATGTTTCGCAGCAGTTCGCTGCACAACTTTTCAGCAACCCGAAGTTGCTCTGGCTGACGGCGGGGATCATCGGCTTGCTCGGGCTGATTCCGGGAATGCCGAATTTCGTTTTCCTGTTACTGGCTGGTGGCCTGGCGGTTGCTGCTTGGCGGCTGGACAAGCATCAGACGACGGCGCGGCCGCAGCCTGTCGCCGTTGCGCCGGCGGTGACGCGCGATGTGCAGGAGGCTAGCTGGGCCGATGTGACGCCACTCGACGTGCTTGGTCTGGAGGTCGGTTATCGCTTGATTCCCTTGGTCGATAAGGCGCAGGACGGCGAATTATTGCGCCGCATCCGCGGTATTCGCAAGAAATTCGCGCAGGATGTGGGATTTCTCGTCTCGCCGGTGCACATACGCGACAACCTTGAGCTGAAACCCAACGCCTATAAGATTCTCCTCAAAGGCGTCGAGATCGGCGAGGGAGAAGCCTTTCCGGGTAGCCTGTTGGCGATCAATCCGGGACGGGTGGCAGGGCAGGTGTCGGGCACCGCAACGAAGGATCCGGCGTTCGGCCTCCCTGCGGTGTGGATCAATGCGGCCGCACGCGAGCAGGCGCAAGCGTTTGGCTACACGGTGGTTGACCCGAGCACCGTGGTTGCGACCCACCTCAATCATCTGATCCTCTCGCATGCGGCCGAACTGCTTGGCCGGCAGGAGGTGCAGGCCCTGCTCGATCACCTGGCGAAGGAAATCCCGAAACTGGTTGAGGATGTGGTGCCCAAGGCACTGTCGCTCGGAACGGTGCAGAAGGTCTTGCGCAATCTGCTGGAAGAGGGCGTATCGTTGCGCGACAAGCGAACCATCATCGAAACTCTGGCGGACGGCGCGCCACGCTCGCAGGATGCGGAGGTGTTGTCGGCGCAGGTGCGCATCGCACTCGGCCGGTCGATCGTCCAGGAGCTCTTCCCCGGGGGCGTCGAAATGCCGGTAATCTCGCTCGATCCCCAGCTTGAGCGTCTGCTGCAACAGGCGGTTGGCGGTGGCGGCGACAGCGTCGGGATCGAACCGGGTCTGGCGGACACCCTGGTGCGGGAGACGGTTGCCGCGGCACAGCGGCAGGAAGAGGCAGGTTTGCCGGTGGTCTTGCTGGTTTCGGGCGCCCTGCGCACCTTGCTGTCGCGCTTTCTGCGCCGCAGCGTTCCGCAGTTGAAGGTTCTGGCACACGCCGAGGTGCCCGAGAACCGCATCATCAAAGTGACTTCCATTATCGGGCAGAGAGCATGAATGTCAGGAAATTCATTGCGGCGACAGCGCGCGACGCTTTGCGCAAGGTCAGGGAGACGCTCGGACCGGACGCGATCATTCTATCCAATCGCGGAATTCCCGGAGGCGTCGAGATCATGGCGGTCGCCGCTCGGGACATGGAGATGATCGTGCCGCCACCGCGCGAAGCGAGCCGGACGTACGGCTTGGAACACGTCGGCGCATCGGCTGTTGGTCCGTCGCCAGAGTCGGTCGCGGGTGCCGAGAGCGCAGGGGGACGGCCGGCAGGACCCGACAGTGGGCAGCCCGATGTCCGCCCGACTCGTCCGCTACCGCCGCTTGCGGCACGTTCGATGCCGCAATGTGAAGTTTCCCGACGGCCGGACGGGAACACGGCGAAAGGCGAGGCGGAAGTGGTTCCTGCCGTGGTGATGGAGGAGATTCGCTGCCTGCGCAGGATCGTCGAGCAGCAGCTCGCGGGTTTCGCCTGGGGTGAATCGGCGCGGGCCGAGCCGGTGAAGACGGAGATGCTGCGCCAAATGCTCGATGCCGGCTTTTCGCCGCAGTTTGCGCGTGAACTGCTCGCCGACCTGCCGCGCCATCTGGACGTCGGACAGGCATTGACGTGGGTCAGGAGCCGCGCCGAGCGCGACATGATGACCATCGACAGCGAGACCGACATCGTCGATCAGGGTGGTATCTATGCTCTGGTGGGGCCGACCGGCGTCGGCAAGACGACCACCACGGCCAAGCTGGCGGCCCGCTGCGTCCTCCGGCATGGAGCGAGAAAGCTGGCCCTGGTGACGACCGATGGTTACCGCATCGGGGCGCACGAACAGTTGCGGATCTATGGCCGCATCCTGGGTGTGCCGGTGCACCTGGCGCGTGATGCGAGGGACCTGCGGGCGACGCTGCGCGACCTGCAGCATACGCACATGGTGTTGATCGACACCATGGGGATGAGCCAGCGAGATCGCTTGGTCAGTGAGCAGGTGGCAATGTTTGGCGACAGCCATGTCAAGTCCCTGCTGCTGCTGTCAGCGACCGGTCGCGGCGATAACCTGGACGATGTCGTGCGTGCCTATGGTGGTCTGGAGGTCGCTGGCTGCGTGCTGACCAAGGTCGATGAGGCAGCGAGTCTGGCTTCTTCGCTTGACGTGATCATTCGGCATGGATTGCGCCTGTACTATGTTTCGAATGGGCAGCGGGTGCCCGAAGATCTTCATTTGCCGAATCGCGCCTACCTGTTGCATCGCGCCTTCAGGGACCTGCCTGAACTCTCGCCACATCGTCTGGCGGGTGTTGAGCCCGGTTTGATGATGGCCAGCGCCGCTGCCGGCGTGCTCGCCGCAGGAGGCCAACGTGGCTGATTTTCGTGGCGATCAGGCGGCCGGATTGCGCCGCCTGCTGGGGCGCCCACAGTTGCGGATCATCACCTTTGCCGCAGGCAGCATCGGTGTCGGCAAGAGTGCGTCGGTGGCCAATCTCGCTGCGGCGCTGGCTCGCGTCGACAGGGAAGTGCTGGTGGTCGACGAACATGCTGAGGATGGCATCGCCGCCTACCACGGAGCCTTTGCCGCACATGATCTGCAGCAGGCAATTACCCGGGAGAAGCCGATTTCCGAGGTGCTGGTGGCGGTCGCGCCGCGTATCCGGATTCTGCCGGCGGCCACGGTGGTCAGACATCTGGCCCGGTTGAGCGCTGCCGAGCAACGCGTTCTGCTCACCTGCCTAGCGGAGATTGTCCCCCAGCCTGACGTTGTACTGGTCGATGCCTCGCTCGACCATCCACTGGGTTTTTCCCCGCTGGGCCTCGCGGCGCAGGAAACGGTAATCGTCGTCTCGCCGGATGTGCAGGCGATTACCGAGGCCTACATCCTGATCAAGAAAGTGAGTCTGGGGTACGCGCGCAAGCAGTTCCGCATCCTCGTGAACAAGGCGCACGGTGGCGGCGAGGCACGGGCCATCCATGACAACATGGCGCGCGTGAGTGATAACCGCGGGCTGGCGCGTCTCGATTACGCGGGGCATGTTCCGTTCGATGAATATCTGCGTCAGGCGGCACGGCTGTGCCAACCGGTCACCGCGTTGTTTCCCGAGTCACCGGCTGCCAGAGCCTATCAGCAGGTCGCTGACGACTTGTTGAACTGGCCGGTGGACCACACTGATTCTGGAGGCCTCCAACATTTTGTCCAACTGCTGCTAAACTTGAGCCAACGAATGAATCCGACGGCTATCTACGCCTGATAGCTCCTCCACGACGCATGTATAACGCTGCTGGTCAGCTCAACAAAGATCAGCTGATCCAGCGCTTCGCTCCGCTGGTCAAGCGCATCGCCTGTCACTTGGTCGCTCGTCTGCCGGCGAGCGTGCAGGTCGACGATCTGGTACAGAACGGCATGCTTGGCCTGCTGGACGCAATCGGCCGTTTTGAGGCGGGGATTGGTGCTCAATTTGAGGTCTATGCGGCGCAGCGCGTGCGCGGGGCAATGCTTGACGGGCTGCGCGACAACGACTGGTTACCGCGCAGCGTGCGACGGAACTGTCGGCGTATCGAAGCTGCCATCGCGCAACTGGAGCAGGAATGTGGTCGCGCACCAACGGAAACCGAGCTTGCCGATTCTTTGGGCATGGTTCTTGCCGACTACCAGGAGATGTTGCAGGAGGTTCGCGGGCATCAACTCGTCTATCTCGAGGACATGGTCACCGAGCGCGGCGAAGATTTTCTCGAACGTCATCTGGTGGATGAAGCAGCAGACCCTGCCAGGCTGTTTGAGGACGAGAATCTGCGGCAAAGACTGGTACAGGCCATCGAGTCGTTGCCGGAGCGCGAACGGCTGATGATGGCACTTTATTACGAGCAGGACCTGAATTTGCGTGAAATCGGCGAGGTCATCGGTGTCTCCGAATCGCGTGTCTGCCAGTTGCACAGTCAGGCAGTGATGAGACTGCGTGCCCGCTTGTTCGAATGCACCGACAGGCAGGTGCCGAAGATCGGGCGGCATGGATAGAACGAGCATCATCGGGTTGCTGGTCGGTCTCCTGGCGATCGTCGGCGGTCAAATCCTCGAAGGCGGGCATCTCGGATCACTGGCACAGCCAACCGCCCTGCTGATCGTTGTTGGTGGCACGCTGGGTGCGGTCATGTTGCAGAGCCCCTACGCCACCTTTCTGCGCGGCATGCGCATGGTGAAGTGGATCTGGTATCCCCCAGTGGTCAATCATCCCCAGTTGATTCAGCAGGTATCGAGCTGGAGCCAGGTTTCGCGGCGCGAGGGTTTGCTGGCACTGGATGCGATCGTCAGTCAATTGAAGGACGAGTTCATTCGCAAGGGCCTGCAACTGCTGGTCGACGGTGCTGAGCCGGAAAGGCTGCGCGAAGTGATGGAGGTCGAGATCAACACCTTTGAACAGGAAATGAAGCTGGCCGCACGCATCTGGGAGGCAGCCGGTGGTTACTCACCGACGATCGGGATCCTTGGCGCCGTGTTGGGACTGATTCATGTGATGGAGAATTTGTCCGACCCTTCGAAGCTCGGTGCCGGCATTGCCGTCGCCTTCGTGGCAACGATCTATGGCGTTGGCCTGGCCAATCTGGTCTACCTGCCGGTTGCCAGCAAACTCAAGACACACATCAATCGCTTGATCGTGCAGCGGGAAATGATCGTCGATGGCTTGGTGGGTATCGCCAACGGTGATAACCCCAGGATTATCGAGAGCCGTCTGCGCGGTTACATCTTCTAGCCCGATGGCACGACGCAAACACGAAGAGGAGCGCGACAATCACGAACGCTGGCTCGTGTCTTATGCTGATTTCATCACCCTCCTGTTCGCTTTCTTTGTCGTGATGTATGCGCTTTCTTCGGTGAATGAGGGCAAATACCGCATTTTGAGCAACTCGATGATCAGCGCTTTTCGCAACGTGACGGTCAATAGCGTGGGGCAGACGCCGACGGTGATCCCGACTCCCGCAGCCGCGAAAACGAACCTGTCGAGCAAATCATCCGAACCGGTACGCCAGAAGGAGCGTGACAAGATGCGGAATGTCGCCAAGAACATTCTCGAGGTGATGGCGCCGCTGATCGAGCAGGGCAAGGTGCGGGTGCTCGAAACGAGCCGTGGCGTAAGCATCGAGATCAACGACAGCATCCTCTTTTCACCGGGTCAGGCCTTGCTGCAGCCGCCGTTGGCCAAAGCCATGCAATCGGTCGCCGAGGTACTGGTGGCCTCGGATTTTCCGATCACGATCGAGGGACACACCGACAACGTGCCGATCAGTACCGCTCAGTTCCCTTCCAACTGGGAGCTCTCCGCGGTCCGTGCGACGACGGTCCTGCGTTTGTTTGCCGACGCCGGCATTGCCGCCGAACGCTTGACCGCCATTGGCTATGCCGATACTCGCCCGGTCGAACCCAATGTGCTGGCCGATGGCCGGGCGCGCAATCGTCGGGTGACCATTCTGATCGATTCGGAGATTCCGGAAAAAGGGACCGAGCTTGAATTGCAGGCGCAAACGGTGGTTCCGGGGGGTGCTCCGCGGGGAAGCACGCGTTAGGCGAAACCGGCCAGGCTAGGCGCGGTCGCTGATGCGGCGACCGCTGGCCGGGATGCCCTGTCCGTCGGGACCGTAAAGACCGAGCGCTCCGGTGGTGCCGAGCAAGACGTCGAGTGCCTGCGAGTTGTGCTGCATGCGAAGCTCGATCACTTCGCCGTTGACCCGATTGAGTTCGCGGGCCTGCCTGGCAAGGGAAAGCAGGACGGACCAGGCAGTGCGGGTCCCGGTTTCCTCGGTGTGCGATGCAAACCAGGCGTCGAGACCAACCCGATCGGCGCTCAAGCCTGCCGCTGCAAGCACCTGACTACGCTGGTCGGCGAACTCGGTCAGGCGTGTGCCAAGGAGGTTCTTCCTGGGCAGCAATTCCATCATTTGATCGACGCTGCCGTCAATCAGCATCTGCTGTTCCTGTTCGAGCAGCTCGACAAAGGATCGCACGGTGGCGATCTCGGCTTCGATCAGTGGCAGGAGCTGTGTCATGAACAGCAGTGTCCGGCGTGGGTGAGTCAGCTCTTGTTGCGTAACGCGACGAGCTCGTTCGCCGAAGCGATCAGGTGGTCGGCAATGGCTCCGGCATTGATCGTGAAGCGGCCTTCCGCGATGGCCTGCTTGATCTCCGAAACGCGTCCGGCATCGAAAGCCCCGGTATCATCAGGTGCCTGCAATTGTGTTGCGAGCGGACTCAGATGAACTTCTGCCGCAGCGCTTGCCACGGGCTGGGCGCCGGCAGAGCGATTACGGGTTGCACCGACAGTGCCTGCGGTGCTGCTTGTGCTCTCGATCTTCACGGTCGTGCCCTTTGAACGGTTGTACTCAATCCTGGTATCGGCGAACAGCATTCAAACTTTAGCACTTTTTCAAGAATCCAGAGGGGCTGTTCGCTCAATACGAGACTTCGACCACCCCACCCGTGCGGGCCAGACCACTGACCACTTGCCCGGAGGCTGTCCTGACCTGCACGACCTGACCCTGTGCGGCGTTGTTGAGCGCCTTTCCTTCGTTGCTTACAATGAAACCTGCTCCGGCCGATAACAGTTTGACACTTTGCCCTTGCTGTACCACCCAGGCTGCAGTCAACTGCTCACCGCGTAGCGGCTGGCCCGACGCGATACCGTTGCGCACCGTTCTGCCGAGTGCCTGGGACAGGTCGGTGAGAGCGCTGGCCGGTAGTGAGCCGAGATCGCCGTGCTGCGTAGATACGTCGGTTGGAGTCACGACCTGGCCCGCTGCAAGCGACCGGGCAGTGACCAGGTAGTTTCCCATGACCTTGATCTGGACCGGCACATAGACCGACCATCTGGTCGGACCGAGGCAACGTATGCCGAGCGTCGTGTTTCCCCAGAGCCGGCTTCCGGCCGGGAGAAAGGGCGCGAAGTTGTTGCAGGGGGTCAGCCTGGCGTATTGATCGAGTTGACCAATGGTGTAACTCACCTTGCCCGGCAAACCCTGTGTCTGCTGGCGCAGATAGTCGTCAATGGCTTCCGACAAGGATGTCTGTGCGCGTGCTGCACCGCTCGTCAGGGACAGCAGCAAGACAAACAGCATGGCGGGAGGTTTCGCTCGCGGGCGCCAGGGCTGGGTGACGGTGTTTGTGTTCATGCCCTCATTTTGCCTCAATCCGTCGACGCCGCGTAAGGGATGGCCGGCTGCTTCGCGCCTGTTCCCCGCTAGCGGCAATATTTGCCGGCAATACGGCAACTGCCGGTGGTTGGTGGCCGGTCGGGGGTGCCGCTGGTTCAATTGGGCGAGTGCTCATGCCATGGCATGATGCTTGCTTCTGCTCAGGGTAACCAATCGTTGGCGGAGATCCCGGTGCCGAGCAAGCTTGACAGCAACTTCCTGCTTCAACAACAGGCGCTTACCCTACGGGCGAATCGGCAGCAGGTGCTGGCAGGAAACATTGCCAATGCCGACACCCCGAACTACAAGGCGCGTGATTTCGAGTTTGCCGCTGCGCTGGAAAATGTCCTGAGTGGTCGACGCGAGGGAAGCCTGTTGCTGGCCATCACCTCTCCCCGACATCTGGGGGGAGCTGCGGGCTCCAGCCAGGTCCGTCTGCTCTACCGCCAGCCAATCCAGCCAAGTGCTGATGGCAATACGGTTGACATGGATGTCGAACGTTCCCGGTTCGCCGAGAATGCATTCCAGTATGAGGCTGGTCTGACCTTCATCAACAGCAAGATCAGGACCATGATCACGGCGCTGCAGGGCCAATAGGCGTGAGTCTGTTCAATACTTTTCACATTGCCGGCAGTGCGCTGACCGCGCAGTCGCTGCGCCTCAACGCGGTCGCCAGCAATCTGGCCAATGCAGATAGCATCATCGGTCCTGACGGTAAGCCGTATCGCGCCAAACAGGTGGTGTTTGCGGCGACACCGATGGGGAGTGCGGCTGCTCAAGGTGTGCGGGTGACGCAGGTGGTCGAGGATCGTGCTCCCGGGCGCATGGTGTATGACCCACGTAATCCTGTGGCCGACGAGCGAGGCTACGTCGCGATGCCGAACGTGGATGTTGCTGAGGAAATGACCAACATGATCTCGGCGGCACGCTCTTACCAGACCAACGCCGAGGTGATGAACACCGCCAAGCAGTTGCTGCTCAAGACGCTGACCATCGGCCAATAGAATAGGATCGGTCAGGCACAACCCGATATCCAAGGAGCAAGTCATGGCAAGTGTGCAATCCGGCAATTCCGCCAGCGAGGCCTTCGCTGCGCTCAATGCGCAGGCCAAGGGCGCATCCAGTGCTTCTGCGTCGACCAGTGAGGAAGTCCAGAATCGCTTTCTCAAGCTGCTGGTCACCCAGTTGAAGAACCAGGACCCGCTCAACCCTCTCGACAATGCGGCAGTAACCACACAGGTTTCACAGATCAGCACGGTAACCGGCATCGAGAAGCTCAACACGACACTCGAGTCTCTGCTTGGCACCTACAACGAGACGCAAGCGATGCAGGCCACTGGTCTGATCGGCAAGAATGTGCTCGTGCCGGGTTCGCGCCTGGCGCTGGCGAATGGCAGCGCTGCTGGTGGGGTGAGTCTTGCCGGACCGGCAGACCGGGTGACGGTGAAGGTTCTCGACGCTACCGGCAGCATCGTTCAGAGCCAGGATCTCGGTGCACGCGATGCGGGCAGCTTCAGCTTCGTCTGGGATGGCAGGAACGATGCCGGACAGGTCATGCCGCCGGGCAACTACCGTTTTACGGTGAATGCGGTACGTGGCAGTGACAAGGTGTTAAGCGAGGTGCTACAGCTTGGCACGGTGTCTGCTCTGGTAAGACGCGAGGGAGGCTTTGCACTCGAGCTGGCCGGTATCGGACGGGTCGACTTCGCGCAGGTTGAACAGATTCTCTAGAACGATCAGGAGCAAGAATGAGTTTCCAACAAGGCTTGAGTGGTCTGGATGCTGCGGCCGCGTCGCTTGATGTGATCGGCAATAATGTGGCCAATGCCAGCACGGTCGGCTTCAAGCGCGCCAACACAAATTTCTCGGATGTCTTCGCCGCGTCGCTGGGTATCGTCGGTGCATCACAGATCGGCATCGGGGTGGCTGTTTCGGGGATTCAGCAACAGTTTACCCAGGGCAATCTGACGACCACCGACAATGCCCTCGATCTGGCGGTGAATGGCGGCGGCTTCTTTCGCATGA
Organism: Accumulibacter sp.; assembly: GCF_016789985.1. GTDB lineage: Bacteria > Pseudomonadota > Gammaproteobacteria > Burkholderiales > Rhodocyclaceae > Accumulibacter. Next base: position 39,988 of record NZ_JAEUOL010000054.1, on the reverse strand, counting down.
GCGACGATGGAGCGATCAGCTACACGCGCAACGGCCAGTTCCATATCGACAACCAGGGTTACGTCATCAACGATCAAAGGCTGCGCCTGACGGGTTACCCGGTGAGCGTGACCGGGACGATCACCCCGGCGAATCCGATCGAACTGCAGCTCTCGGCGAGCCAGATTCCACCACGCGCGACAAGCGATCCGCTGTCTGGGGACATCAGTGCGGTGCTCAATCTCGACTCGCGGGACACTGTTCCCGCATTGCAGCCTTTCGACTATGCGAACCCGTCGACTTATAATTTTTCGACCGCGCTGACGGTTTTTGACACTCTGGGTGTTTCGCACAATCTCACGACCTATTACGTGCTGAATGCACCGACCCCCCCGGTCGGCGGCGAGTGGACGGTCTGGGCCACCCTCGATGGCGCGGCGCCGCAACTCGTTCCCGGTGGCAATCTGGTCTTTGATACGTCGGGAGCCTTGAGCTCGGCGCCGACACACACGCTGCCGTCGTGGCCTCTGAGCAGCGGCGCTGCGACTCCCTGGTCCCCCGGGCTCATCGACTACACGGGTACGACGCAGTATGGCAGTGCTTCGAGTGTCGATCGCCTGACCCAGGGCGGCTATGCCACTGGCAGTCTGGTCGGCGTTGGCGTGCTGAGCGACGGCATCATGCAGGGACGCTACAGCAATGGTCAGACACGAGCCATGGGGCAATTGGTACTGGCCACCTTTGCCGACCCCAATGGACTGCTCAACCTCGGCAACAACCAGTGGAGTGCGACTTCGATCTCTGGCCCGGAACTGATCGGTGCGCCCGCCTCGGGCAGTCGTGGCGTGATCCAGTCGGCTGCAGTTGAGGACTCCAACGTCGACCTGACGAATGAACTGGTTTCCATGATTACTGCGCAGCGCAACTATCAGGCGAACGCGCAGACGATCAAGACGCAAGATCAGATCATGCAGACCCTGATCAATCTGCGCTGATTGGTCGGGCCCGGACCAGTGGAGGTTGCATGGATCGTCTGATCTACACTGCCATGAGCGGTGCCAAGCAGATTTTTCTGCAGCAGGCCGGCGTGGCGCAGAATCTCGCCAACGCCACCACCACCGGTTATCGTGCCATGGAGCACAGGTTGCGTGCCGTGCCGGTAGTGGGTGTCGGGCAACCGACGCGCGCCTTCACGGTCGACGCGTCGGTGGCCAATATCTTCGAACAAGGTGCGGTCATCGCGACCGGCCGCCCGCTCGACGTTGCCCTTCAGGGTGCCGGGTGGATTGCCGTCCAGACAGCGGATGGGACAGAGGCGTATACACGTGCCGGCAACCTGAAGACTGACGCCAACGGGATATTGCAGACCACTTCGGGCTTCAATGTCCTGGGCGAAGGCGGGCCCATCTCTCTGCCGCCAGATAGCAACATCACGATTGCTCCGGACGGAACGGTTTCGAGCGTTCCCCGTCCCGGCGCCGGAGCGCTCAACAGTGCCAACGTGGTGGGGCGCATCAAGCTGGTCAATCCGCCAGAAAACGATCTGGTACGGGGTGACGACGGGTTGTTCCGCGTTACCAGCGGCATTCCGGGGATTTCCGACGAAAACGTCAAGCTGGTACCGGAGGCTCTCGAGGGAAGTAACGTCAATCCGGTTGATGCCATGGTCCGGATGATCAGCCTGGCGCGCCAGTTCGAGATGCAAATCAAGATGCTGCAGACGGCCGATGCCAACGCAAGGTCTGCAGACCAGTTGCTCGCCATCAACCGTTGATAGGACACCGATGATCCGTTCCCTATGGACCGCCAGCACCGGCCTTACTGCGCAACAGGTGCAGATCGACATCATTGCCAACAATCTGGCCAACGTCAGTACCAACGGCTTCAAACAGGCGCGCGGCATTTTTGCCGATCTGCTCTATCAGACCCTGCGCCAACCGGGGGCACAGTCGTCGCAGACCACCCAGATACCGGATGGTCTGCAGATCGGTCTTGGAACGACGCCGGTGTCCACCGGGCGTATCTTTACCCAAGGCTCACTGCAGCAGACCGGCAACAGCCTGGACATGGCAATCGACGGGGCCGGCTTTTTTCAGGTGTTGCTGCCTGATGGGACGACCGCGTACACGCGCGACGGGTCGTTCCAGAAGGATAACCAGGGACAGATCGTCACTGCCAATGGCTATCCTTTGCAGCCAGCGATCACCATTCCTCAGAATGCCCTGACGATTACGGTTGGCACCGATGGTGTGGTCAGCATCACGCAACCGAATTCGCCGGCCACGGTGCAGATCGGCACCATCCAGGTGGCCACTTTCATCAACAACGGCGGTCTGCAGAGCGTCGGTGAGAACCTCTACCTGGAGACCGCCTCGAGTGGCACCCCGACTCCCAATACCCCCGGCACCAATGGCTCAGGGGTGGTGGTGCAGAACTACGTCGAGGCATCGAACGTCAATGTGGCGCAGGAACTGGTGCTGATGATCCAGACACAGCGCGCCTACGAACTCAACTCCAAGGTGGTGTCGACCTCGGACCAGATGCTGGCGCGGCTGACGCAGTTATAAGAGGTGGTAGATGCTTAGGCAACAGAGCCTCCGGTTCATTGTGGTCTCGCTGCTGGTTGGTGGGTGTACCACGGTTCCGCCAACCAACGTCCACCAACCAATGACCGCGCGCCCTCAACCGCGTCCCGAATTGCTGGCAGCCAGTCTGGCGTCGACCGGGAGCATCTACCAGGCGGGGGCTTCGCGAACCCTCTTCGAGGATCGGCGCGCGCGTTACGTCGGCGACACGATCACCGTCACGATTACCGAGAATACCTCGGCAGCCACCAAGTCGAACAACAACGTGTCCAAGACCGGCAGCATCAATGCGTCGGTTGGGCCGAATCTCAACCTGCCCGGCAAGACGCTGACCGAGCTGAAGGCAAACAGCAGCAATGTTGCCAGCGGCAAGGGCGATGCGGCTGCCAACAACGTGTTTACCGGTACCATCACGGTGACGGTCATCGAGGTGCTGCCCAATGGCAACCTGCTGGTCTCCGGAGAGAAGCAGGTGGCGATCGGTCATGGGCAGGAGTACATCCGTCTTTCGGGCATCGTCAATCCCTATTTCGTCAACGCATCCAACACCATTGCCTCGTCACAGGTGGCGGATGCCCGCATCGAGTACAAGGAAAGTGGTGCAATCAGTGAAGCCGAGGTCATGGGCTGGCTGGCGCGCTTCTTCCTGACCGTCCTGCCATTCTGAGGAGACAGGTGATGATCCGCAGTATCGACCGGCAAGCCACCCGTTGGTTGCGTCAGGCGGCAATTCTTGCCGGCGTGGCACTCCTGCTCGTCAGCGAGCCGGCGTCCGCCGAGCGCATCAAGGATCTGGCGTCGTTGCAGGGGGTGCGCAACAATCAACTGGTCGGCTATGGTCTGGTCGTCGGACTGGACGGCAGCGGAGACCAGACAACGCAGACGCCCTTTACCTCGCAAAGCATCATCAACATGCTGGCGCAACTCGGGACCACGGTGACGACGGCTCAATCGCTGCAGCTCAAGAACGTTGCCGCGGTGATGGTCACCGCCAATCTGCCACCATTTGCGAGAATCGGGCAACAGATCGACATTACCGTATCGTCGATGGGTAACGCCAAGAGTCTGCGTGGCGGGACGCTGGTGATGACACCACTGAAGGGCGCCGATGGCCAGATCTACGCGCAGGCACAGGGGAATCTGCTGGTGGGCGGTGCGGGCGCTGCGTCGGGCGGCAGCAAGCTGGTGGTCAACCATCTGCTCGCCGGTCGTGTGGTCGGTGGTGCGACGGTCGAGCGCGAGGTGCCGACAGCCCTCGGGCAGGGGCCGTTTGTTCACTACGAACTGGGGATCACCGATTTCGGCACGACACAGCGGGTGGTCGAGGCGATCAATCGCGAGATCGGTCCGGGCACGGCGCAGGCGGTCGACGGGCGGGTGATTCGTGTATTCGCGCCCGAGGAAGCAAATAGCCGGGTCGCATTTCTCGGACGAGTCGAGAACCTCGACGTTCGGCCGAGCAAGACCGTGGCCAAAGTGATCATCAATCCGCGCACGGGGTCGGTGGTCATGAACCAGACGGTCACCCTGGACTCATGTGCGGTGGCGCATGGCAACCTGTCGGTGATCATCAACACCGAGCAGAAGGTCAGTCAGCCCAACCCGCTGGCAGCCGGCCAGACGGTCACCACGACGCAGAGCGAGGTCGACATCAAGCAGGGGGGCGGTTCGCTGATCCAACTCAAGCCGGGCGTCAATCTTGCAGAGGTGGTGAAAGCGATCAATGCCCTCGGTGCCGGACCGCAGGACCTGCTGTCCATCCTGCAGTCGATGAAGGCCGCCGGTGCGTTGCGTGCCGAACTCGAGATCATCTGAGCCGTTTTCCAGCCGAATCGATACGTTCACGTGATGAAAGCCACCGACCTTGCTGCCCAGCGCCTGATTCTCGACCCGGCAGTCGGGGCGGACCTGCGTGTCAGACTGCGTCAAGACCCGCAGGCCGGAGCGAAGCAGGCTGCGCAACAGTTCGAGGGCATGCTCCTGCATCTGATGCTCAAGAGCATGCGTGATGCGACGTCTGCCGGTGGTCTGCTGGATAGCGAGCAGAGCCGTTTTTTCACCGCCATCGGCGACCAGCAAATGGCGCAGGACCTGGCGGCCAAGCTTCCCTTGGGCTTCGCCGGGCTGGTCGAAAAGCAGTTGGCGCGCCAGATGCCGGCGGCAGCGGCGACGACGACCGCGACCACGTCGGATGCCCCGCTCGATACGCTGCAGCAGTCGCTGCTGGCGCAGTACGCGAACCGGTTTCCTGCGGTTGACCGGCGTTTTCCCGGTGTGCAGCGGCCGACCAGTCTGTCCACCGTCGAGGGCGGCAAAGACAGCGCTGGGGTGCCGCGTGGGCGCGAGTTTGTCGACCGTGTCTGGCCGCATGCTGTCGAAGCATCGGCCCGTACGGGAGTACCGGCGCATTTCCTGATTGCCCAGTCAGCCCTCGAGAGTGGTTGGGGCAGGCGCGAACTGCGTACTGCCGAAGGTTCGCCAAGCCACAATGTATTTGGCATCAAGGCCGGGCGCAACTGGTCGGGACCGACCGTCGAAGTGCAGACCACGGAGTTTGTCAATGGCGTGGCGCAAGCGGTACGTGCAAAGTTCCGTGCCTATGGCTCGTATGCCGAGGCGTTTCACGACTATGCACAACTCCTGACCAGCAATCCTCGCTTTTCAGGCGCCATCGGACAGCAGGATGGTGTGCAGTTTGCGCGTTCCCTGCAACAGGCCGGCTATGCCACCGATCCCATGTACGCCGACAAGCTGGCGCGCATCATCGGTGGAACGACCCTGCGGCAGGCGTTGTCAGCTGCTTGAGCGATTTGTTGCGGCGCTGCTAAATTTTTCCGCCGGGTTACCGTTTACCGACACAGCGACCTATCAACCAGGAAGTCAACGCATGGGCTCAGGAATTCTCGGTACAGGTGTCAGCGGTTTGTATGCCGCCCAGCTCGGGTTGCAGACGACCGAGCACAATATCGCCAACGCCAATACCCCGGGCTTCAGCCGCCAGCGGGCGATCCAGGGGAGCAATCCCGGGGTGGTGACGGGTGCCGGGTTTCTCGGCCAAGGCACGCAGGTGGTGACGATCGAACGTCAGTACAACCGCTTTCTCGCCGAACAGGTCGATCGCGCGCAGAGCAGCGCGAGCGAACTCGACAGCTACTCGGCGCAGATCAAGCAGATCGACAATCTGCTGGCCGACGCGAGCGCCGGTCTGTCACCGGCGCTGCAGGATTTCTTCGACAGTGTGCAGCAGGTGGCAGCCAATCCCTCTCATCTGCCCAGCCGTCAGGCGATGATCTCGACGGCGCAGGGTTTGACTGCACGTTACCAGTCATTGGGTACGCAACTTGCCCAGATGTACGAGAGCATCAATGGCGAGATCAAACAGAGCGTCACGACGATCAATTCCTATGCCGAACAGATTGCCGGACTCAACGATCGAATCGGCATAGCGCAGGCGTCGACCGGTCAGCCTGCCAATGATCTGCTCGACAGTCGGGACCACCTGGTTGCCGAGCTGAACAAGCTGATCAAGGCAAGAACCAGCAGCAACAGCGACGGCAGCATCAATGTGTTCGTTGGCAGCGGTCAGCAGCTGGTTGTCGGTTCGCAGTCGATAGGCCTGGCGACCACGGTGTCGGCCAGCGATCCGTCGCGTCTGGTGGTTGGTCTGAAGAGCGGTGCCGGGGTACAGGAAATGCCCGAGACATTGATCAATGGCGGTGCACTTGGCGGCCTGGTCACCTTTCGCAGGGAATCGCTGGATCGGGTGAGCAGCGACCTCGGACGCAACGCCGTCTCGCTGGCACTGACCTTCAATGCCCAGAGCGCCCTCGGGCAGGATCTGCTTGGTCAATCGCTGCTTTCGCCGCCGCCCTCGGGTTTTTCGCCGGCCATGTTTTCGGTGACCGAGCCGGTCGTGCTTGCCAATGCGAAGAATCCGGCGTCGAGCCCGACGGTGAGCGCCGCTTTTGTCACCCCGATACCATTCGGTGGCAACTTCTACACCGATCTCGGCGTCAGTGATTATCGACTCAGCGGTGATGCGAGCGGTGTCGTGTTGACCCGCTTGTCGGACAACAAACAGTGGGCGGGTGGCGATGTCGGGGCAATCAACACGCTGCTGGCCAGCGATCCGCAAGGGTTCACACTCAGCGCGTCGGGTTCACTGCCGGCTGGTGCCAGCTACCTCATTCAGCCGACGCGGGATGCGGCGCGAAAGATCACGGTCAATCCCGCGCTGGTGGCTGATCCGCGCTTGATTCCGGCGGGCGGGCCGGTTCGCACGTCGGCCGGAACGGGCAACAGCGGTTCCGGACAGATTTCCGCAGGTGCTGTCGGGCCGGGCTTTCCAGCCGCGGTGGGTGCATTGCCGATCAATCTGGTTTATGACAGTGGTCAGCTACGCAACTTTCCGGTAGGGGCGCGGGTGTCGATCGATGGCGGGCCGGCGCAGCTCATTGGCGCGGCGACGGATGGCGTCGCCTATACCAGCGGGGCAAGCATTATCCTGCTGGGCCCGGCCAATACCACACCGCCCAGCAGTTTCAGCTTGACGATCAGCGGTCGGCCGAACAACGGCGACACCTTCCAGCTGGTGCGTAACAGCGGGGCGACCGCCGATGGCCGCAACGCCCTGGCGCTTGGAGAACTGCAGACGCTGGACACGATGTCGGGCAAGACCGCATCGTTCCAGGAAGCCTATACGCAGTTGGTGAGTGAAAGCGGTAACAAGACTCGCCAGTTACAGGTGATCAGCGAGGCACAGCAGGCCCTGCTGGTACAGGCGCAGGCGAGCCGCGACGCGCTTTCCGGAGTCAATCTCGACGAGGAGGCGGCGAATCTGATCCGTTATCAGCAAGCGTATCAGGCCTCGGCCAAGGCGCTGCAGATCGGCGCCAGTCTGTTCGACACGATTCTGCAGATCGCTGCTGGATAGGGAGGTACCGATGCGCATCAGCACCAGTCAGCTTTACTCCTCCGGTACCGCCGGAATCGAGCGTAAGCAGGATCAGCTTCTCAAGTTGCAGAACCAGCTTTCCACTGGTCGTCGGCTGCTGACGCCGGCCGACGATCCGGTGGCTGCGGCACGCACCCTGGGGCTGACGCAGGCAAAAGAGATCGAGGGCCAGTACGCACGCAATCAGGCTGACGCGACCGACCGGTTGCGGCTGGTCGACAGCCAGTTGACTGCCTTGACCGATCTGCTGCAGAGTGTCCGCAGCCGGGTGGTTCAGGCGGGAAACACGGTATTGTCGGACAGTGATCGGCAGGCGATTGCCAGCGAGCTGGCGGCGCGTTTCGACGAGATGCTGGGTATTGCCAACAGCCGGAGTGCGGAAGGCGAGTATCTTTTTTCCGGTTACCAGGGAGCCAGCCAGCCGTTCGCGCGTAGCGCCGCGCTGCCGCCCGCAACGACGGGATTGGTCGGCTATTCGGGTGATGACGGCGAGCGCCTGCTGCAGGTGGGTGCTTCCCGGCAGTTGGCGACCAACGTAACCGGCAGCGAGCTTTTCATGGACATTCGGGCAGGCAACGGGAGTTTCGCGACGGCAGCAAGCGGTAACGGCGGTCTCGCGAATCAGGGAACCGGGCTGATCGAGGCGGGTTCAGTACTCGATCGGGAGAAGTGGGTCACTGCCTTGGACGGCGGATTCCCCTGGCAGGGAAGCAGCAATCGCGAGTTGCAGATCAGGTTTTCGTCGGTGGCAGGGGTGAGCAGTTATCAGCTCTTCGATGTTTCGACCCCGCCGCCTCCGGCGGCCACCGTATCGCCGCTGGCCGTCAGCCCGGTCCTGCCGTTTACCCCGGGTCAGGCCATTCCGCTGATCACCACCAGTCAGCCGCCTGCGCCTCCCGTGAGTACCGACTTTGGAGCACAGGTGGTGATCAACGGATCACCGGCTGCGGGCGACAGCTTCGCCGTCACACCCAGCGTGAACAAGAGTGTCTTTCAGACCATGCAGGAGATGATCGATCTGCTGCGCACACCTCTCTCTTCGAGTGTGGCGAGGATGGCTTACTCGGGTCAGCTGCAGGCGCACCTGGGCAACGTCGATCAGGCGCTGGTCAATGTTGCTGAAGTGCAGGCCAGTGTCGGAACGCGTCTGCAGACGCTGGAAAACCTGAGCAATAATTCTGCCGCGTTCGATATCCAGTATCAGCAGAGCTTGTCGGATCTTGTCGATCTCGACTACGTGAAAGCGATTTCGGACTTCACCCGGGAGCAGGTGACGCTGGAGGCAGCACAGAAATCCTTTGCCACGATCAGCGGGCTGAGCCTTTTCAAGTACATCTGAGAGAAAGGAATTTCCCATGCGCACGCGTGCCGGCGTGTTGCTCCTGGCCTTGCTCAGCGCTTGCGGCACCGTCGACTGGCGGGCGCCGCCGCGTGCAGAGGGCGAAGGCCATGCACATGTGTTCACGCAGTCGCCGAGTCCGACGGTGAGCCTCGATCCAGTAAAGGCGGTCGCGCTCGCCGGTTCCGTTGGCTATATGGTCAGTGAGTACGGTGGTCCGGCGCAGTACCTTTGGTTTGGCGCCGCCGTGGCGATCGCCGCCTACGTGATCCATGACCCGCTGGCGCCCAACTGGACGATCGAAGAAACGCCCCTCGACGCGAACATCTATCGCCTTTCGATGCGAGCCAAGAGTTTTCGTACGGGCGGCGATGGCGAGTCGGGATTGATTCTCAAGCGGCGTGCATTGCAGTTGCAGCACCAACGGGGTTTTGCCGCCTACCGGATTCTCGATTACTCCGAAGGGGTCGAATCGAGTACCCCGTTTACCCATCGCTATGCTGAGGGCGTGATTCAGCTGGTGGCCACCAACTCCGGCAGGATGCCCTAACGCGGCGCGACGCCGAGAAGCCCGAGCATCGCCTGCAAACCCTGTTCGAACAAATCGAGCAGGGGGGGGGCGAGATGCGACAAACCAAGCACCAGTGTCATGAAACCGAGTGCGATGGTCAGCGGAAAGCCGATCGCCATCAGATTGAGTTGCGGTGCGGCACGACTGAGGACGGCCAAGGCAAGGTTGGTGATCATCAACGCAACGACAATTGGCAGGGCGAGCAGCAGACCGGACGAAAAGATGATGGCACCCGACTCAGCCAGCGTCCACCAGGTATTTGCTGCGAAGTTGCCGGCGCGCACCGGGATGATGCTGAAACTCTGCGTCAGAGTGGCGATCACCATCAGATGGCCGTTGATGGCCATGAAGACAAGCAGGGCCAGCAGACCCAGGAACTCCGAAATGACCGCAGTCTGCCCGGCGCTTTGCGGGTCATAGGAGCTGGCAAAGCTGAGGCCCATCTGCAAACTGATCAGGTTGCCGGCCATGTCCACGGCGCTGAAGACCAGGCGCATGGCGAACCCCATCGCGAAGCCGATCAGGACCTGTTGAGCGAGTAACAACAGGCCCGCTCCTGAGCCGGGCTCGACGGCAGGCATCGGCGGCAGCACGGGAGCGATGCCGAGCGTGATGACCAGGCCGAATACCAGACGGATGCGTACCGGCAGGGCCGGGTTGTTGAATGGCGGGGCGGCGGCGATTAGCGCCAGGACGCGCGCCAAGGGGAAAAAAAACGCCACCACCCAAGCGTTGATCTCGCTGCTCGTCAGGCTGATCATCGGTGGCTCAACCGATGATCTGGGGAATGCTTTCGAACAGGCTGCGCACGTAATCGACCATGATCTGCAACATCCACGGGCCGGCCAGGAGCAGGGTCAGGAAAACACCGACCAGCTTGGGAATGAAGGACAGGGTCTGTTCGTTGATCTGGGTCGCCGCCTGAAAGATGCTGATGATCAGGCCGATCACCAGTGCCGCCAGGAGCAGCGGTGCGGAGAGCAGCAGGGTCATTTCGACTGCCTGCCGGCCGATCTCCATGACGACCCCCGGGGTCATGTCGCGAAGCTCGCGACCAGTGAGCCCAGCAGCAGGTGCCAGCCATCGACCAGGACAAACAGCATCAGCTTGAATGGCAGGGCCACCATCACCGGTGACATCATCATCATGCCCATTGACATCAACACACTGGCGACCACCATGTCGACGATCAGAAAGGGTATGAAGATGACGAAACCGATCTGAAACGCGGTTTTCAGTTCGCTGGTGACGAAGGCAGGAATCAGCAGGCGCAGCGGTATGTCGTCGGCGGACTCGAGCTTGGGGGTCTTGCTCAGGCGTACGAAGAGCGCAATATCGGTTTCGCGAGTCTGTTTGAGCATGAACTGGCGCAGTGGTACGGCTGCGTTCTCGACTGCCTGGATATAACCGATCCGGTCCTCGGCAAGGGGAAGATAGGCATTGGTATGGATCTTGTCGAGTACCGGGGCCATGACGAAGAAAGTCAGGAACAGCGCCAGCCCGACCAGCACCTGATTGGGCGGCGAGGTTTGTGTTCCCAGCGCATGGCGCAACAGTGAGAGAACAATGATGATGCGCGTGAAACTGGTCATCATCAGCAGCGCCGCAGGCAGGAACGAGAGTGCGGTCAGGGTGAGCAGGGTCTGGACCGACAGGGTGTAGGTCTGGCTGCCGCCGGCGCCGGCGGTGCTGGTCACGACCGGCAGTCCTCCGGACTGAGCCCAAGCGGCAAGCGGCGTGAGCAGTGCGAGTAGTGTCACCCAGCGGGTGAGTTTAGCCGTCTTCATTCTTGCGCTCGGAGATCTGCTTCAGCCACTGGGCAAAATGCCGCTGGCCATCGCTACCGGTCCCCAGTTCGCCTTTCGGCAGCGTATGCAGGGTGCGAATCTGGCCCGGCACCAAGCCGACGACGATCCAGCTGTCGGAGATTTCAACCAGCACGATACGCTCCCGCGGGCCAATCATCAGACCACCCACGATGCGCAGTGGACCATTGCTGCCGAACCCACGACCTCCGTTGAGCCGGCGCAGGAGATAGGCAGCGAGCAGGAAAACGGCGATGACCAGTACCAGGCCAAGCACGGTCTGCAGCAGAGTGGCCATGCTGATCGCTGGCACTTCGCTGCCCGCCACCTGCGCCCAGGCGGTGCTCGACAATGACGCAGGCAGCAGGGCGGCGGCATGGCGCGGGCAATTGATCGCTGTGGCGTGTCGATTCAAGGAGGTCGGCCAGAAGTTGATTCCAGTTTTCATCATAAAGCAAGCGCAGCTCAGGTCAAAACCTTGCGCCGCTCGGCCGACCCTGTTCGGCTGCCACGCGGCGCCGTCAATGGCCGATTCGGCGTGCCCGCTCGGAGGGCGTGACGATATCGGTCAGGCGGATACCGAACTTGTCGTTGACTACGACCACTTCACCTTGTGCGATCAGCGTGCCATTGACGAAGACGTTGAGTGGCTCGCCCGCCAGCGCATCGAGTTCGACAACCGAGCCATGCGCCAGCAGCAGCAGGTTCCTGATGGTGATCTTGGTACGTCCGAGCTCGACTGCGATCTGGACGGGAATGTCCAGGATCATGTCGAGTTCGTTCATCAGCGAAGCCTTGTTGCCCGGCTCCTCGAAGTTGGGGAAGATGTTGGCAGCCCGGGCATTGGCCGCCGAAGCCCCTTCAGCCATCGCCTGTTCGGCCATCGCAGCGGCCCAGTCGTCGTCAAGTCCGGCCTCCGCTGCTGCCGAATCACCGAAATCGTCGTTTTCGCTAGCCATTGATTTCTCCCGCAACACTCTCGATGTTCTCTGTCGCCAGGAAGCGTTCGATCTTCAGCGCGTATTGCCCACCCTGTTGGCCATAGGCGCATTCCATCAGGGGCACCTCATCGACCAGAGCAACGACTTTGTCAGGGATGTCGAGCGGGATGATGTCGCCCACCTTCATGGTCAGGATCTGACGCAGACTCACGGTTGTCGTCGCCAGGCGCGCCATGAGCTCCACTTCGGCGTTCTTGAGCTGTTTGCGCAACATGATGATCCAGCGGTGATCGGTTGACAGCTGATCGCTCTGCATCGCGCTGTAGAGCAGGTCGCGAATCGGTTCGATCATCGAATAAGGGAAGCAGATGTGCATGTCCGCACTCGATCCGCCGAACTCCAGGGAGAAGGTGGTTGAGATGACGATTTCCGAGGGCGTGGCGATGTTCGCGAACTGCGAGTTCATTTCGGAGCGGATGTATTCGAAGCTCAGGTCGTACACCGGTTTCCACGATCGGGTGTACTCGGTAAACACGATCCCGAGCAGTCCCTGGATGATCCGCTGTTCGGTTGCCGTGAAATCCCGGCCTTCGACGCGCGTGTGAAAACGGCCGTCGCCGCCAAACATGTTATCGACGACCAGAAAGACCAGGCTCGGGTCGAAGACGAACAGGGCCGTACCGCGCAACGGCTTGGCGGCAACCAGATTGAGGTTGGTCGGCACCACCAGGTTGCGCGTGAACTCGCTGTATTTCTGTACCCGTATCGAGCCGACCGAAATCTCGGCGCTGCGGTGCATGTAATTGAACAGGCCGATGCGCAGATAGCGGGCAAAACGCTCGTTGACCAGCTCGAGCGTCGGCATCCGGCCGCGGACGATACGTTCTTGAGTTCCCAGGTTGTAGGGGTGGGGGCCGTCCGTGGCCTCTTCAACCGGCTCGACCGCGTCTGCTTCGCCGGTGACGCCCTTGAGCAGGGCATCTACCTCATCCTGAGAGAGGAAATCGGCACTCATCCCGACTACTGAATGATGAATGAAGTGAACAACACGTCCTTGATTGGCCAGTCACGCTTTTTCCCTTTGCTGGCCGGGTCGAGCACGCCATTCATTTGCTCCTTGATCTCCTGGGCCAGGGTTTCCTTGCCTTCCTTGGTGATCAATTGCGAAGCCTTCTTGCTCGACAGGAGCAGGGTGATATCGTTGCGCAACTTGGGCGTGTAAAGCTTGATCTGGTCGCCGATCTGTGCCTCGTCGACCTCGACCGAAACCACCAGTTGCAGAAACTGGTCGCCGTTTTCCGGCACCAGATTGACCGTGAATGCGTCCATGGGAACGTAGACCGGGGGGGCGTGCAGATCCGCCTTCTTCTTCTTCGCCGGCTTGACTTTTTCGACCACGGCCTCGTCAGCATCGTCGTCATGCTCGGCATTGCTCTTCAGCAGCAGGAAGGCACCGAGGCCGCCCAAGCCAAGAACCACGACCAGGACCGCAATGATGATCAGAAGCTTCTTGCTGTCCCTGGCGGGTGCGGTGTCGGCGCCATCCGTTGCTGTCTTTGCATCCTTGGCCATTCAGCGTTTCTCTCCCTGGTGATATCGATGCGTGGCGCGCAGGCAGCAGCGCCGTGCGGGCGACGAGCAGGGTCGGCGCCTAGGCGAAGACATCAATCATTGCGCGGCCATTTTGCATGCTGACCGGCTGCCCTGACAGCCCTCCTGCCGGATCGGTGCCAAGTATAGCGTTATCGGTCATCCAGCGGGGGGCGGCCGAGGGATCGCGCTGACCTTGAGCCTGCTGCCCGAGCGATTCACTGCCGACGCTCACCTGTCCCATCTGAATGCCGGAGCCAGCGAACATTTCGCGCAGGCGCGGGGCGGCCATTTCGATGGCGCTGCGGACCTCGACGTTTGCCGAGACAAAATGTGCCTTGGCGCCATCCTGGTCGAGATGCAGAGTGATCTCGAGTGTTCCAAGCTGGGCTGGATTGAGCGTCATTTGTGCAACTTGTTTGCCGTTGCTGGCGAACCAGAGCAGCTTATGACCCAGTTCGCCAGCCCAGGCGGGTTCGCGCAGCGGAGTTTGTAGCTGATGCGCGGCTTCCCTGCTCAGCCCTGCATCGTGGGCGATGTTTGTCGGCGTGGCGGGCAAGGGGTTCAGCTGGCTCGTCGGCAGAGGCAGCTCGACCTCGTTCGTCGGTGTCTGTTCCAGCAGTGTGGGTGGCGGTTCGGCAACGGCAAGATTTGCCGGTTTGACCCCGGCAGTTGCTGCCGTTGGTGGTGGCAGTGTGCGTATCTGGTCGGGCGCCGGGCTGATCAGCCCGGCAGCCAGCGTGCTGCCGGCAGCGGTAGACGTCTTGGGGATCTCTCCGCCGGGTGTTCCAATGCTCTGCTCAGTGGTGGGCGATGGCGCGACGAACGCAGTCAGGGAGGGTGCCTGGCGGGTCGCCATGAGCTCCAGTTCGCCGGTGGTCAGGCTGGTCTCGCCCGATTCCGTCTCGCTCTTGTCTGTTGTTCTATCAACTGGCACGGGATTGGCCATGCCGACCGGCAGGCCGAGCAGGATGCTGGCAAAGTCGGTATCGCTATTCGCCTGGTTGGCAATGCCATTGATCGTTTCGTCGGCAACCGTTGCCCGGCTGGGTGGCGCGATGAACGCCGTAACAATGGCGATGGTCATGGCTGGTCCTTTGTGCGAGTTCCTGTCAATCAACATAGAAGCAAGCCGCGTGCCACCAGATTTCAGGGCGTCTGTTCGTCGTCCTTGATGCGTGCCGCAAACTCGTCCTGCAGCTTTTGCTCCTGTTTCAGGTCGTGGCGGGTTTCCCGCGCGCGGTGCCGCTCGGAAAGCGTGTCGAAGGCTTTCCGGCGGGACCGTTGCTGCTGCCACTCGGCTTGGCCGGCGGCGGTATGCGCGGCCTGTAACGCGACGGTCTGTTGCTGCTGCCGGATGGCTTCATCCAGTCGGCCGAGGAAGTCCTGGTAGTTGCGCCATTCGGGTTGTCCCAGGCCTTCTTGCAGTGCCAGCCGAAAGCGCGCCGAGTACTCATCCCGATACTGCAGCAGCATGGCGAGCTTCCTCTGCGCGCTCTGTTCCGTGGCGATCAGGGTGGCGAGGCGTTGTGTCGCCTGATCGTTGCGACTGCGCATCAGTTCGAGCACTGTCTGCAGTGGGAAGGGCCTGGTCACGATGCCTCAGCCGACCGGTTCCGTAAAGGTGACGGCATTCCAGTTTGCTACCCCGGTCAGGCTGCGGCGCCGAACAGGCCCTGCAGGTGTGCCAGGCTGTCGGCGAAGTCGGCATGCTGTGCCAAGCTCTGCTGCAAGAGACCTTCGAACCGCGGATAGGCGGCGATCGCCTGGTCCAGTTGCGGGTCGGAGCCGACTGCATAGGCGCCGACGCTGATCAGATCACGCGAGCGCTGATAGCGTGAGAAGAGGCTTTTGAATCGTCGAATGTGCTCCAGATGGGGCGGGCTGACGAGGTTGACCATGGCGCGTGAGATCGACTGTTCGATATCGATCGCGGGGTAATGGCCGGCGTCGGCAAGTGTGCGCGACAGAACGATGTGGCCGTCGAGGATTGCCCGGGCAGCATCGGCAATCGGGTCCTGCTGGTCGTCACCCTCGGCCAGCACGGTGTAGAAGCCGGTGATCGACCCTCCACCGTCGCGGCCGTTGCCTGCACGTTCGACGAGTTGTGGCAGACGGGCGAAAACCGAGGGTGGGTAGCCGCGGGTGACCGGTGGTTCGCCGATGGCCAGCGCGATCTCGCGTTGCGCCATGGCATAACGGGTGAGCGAGTCCATGATCAGGAGGACGTGCCGGCCGCGATCACGGAAATATTCGGCGATGCAGGTGGCGTAGGCGGCTCCCTGCAGGCGCATCAGCGGGCTGACATCGGCCGGTGCGGCAACGACGACCGCCCGCCGCAGTCCTTCTTCACCGAGAATCTGGTCGATGAACTCCTTGACCTCACGGCCTCGCTCGCCGATCAAGCCGACGACAATGACGTCCGCCCCGGTGTGGCGGGCCATCATGCCGAGCAGTACGCTCTTGCCGACACCGGAGCCGGCAAACAGCCCCATTCGCTGGCCGCGCCCGACACAGAGGAGGGCATTGATGGCGCGCACGCCGACATCCAGCACTTGCTCGATCGGTGCCCTGGACATCGGGTTGACCGGCCGGCTGTGCAGCGGACGCAGCGACCGGGCATGCACCGGACCGAATCGGTCGAGCGGCCGGCCGGCCCCGTCAAGCACCCGACCAAGCAGCGTGTCACCAACCGGGACCAGCTTGGCGCGGTCGATGGAACGGCGCCGGGCGGGTGGTGGCTGACCGATACGCGGTGGCTGGTTGGGTGTTTCGAGAGCGACCACCCGGGCGCCTGGCGAAAGGCCATAGACGTCTTCGGTGGGCATCAGGAAGAGACGCTCGCCATGGAAACCGACCACCTCGGCCTCGATCGGTGAGCCGCCCAGCGGCATGATCCGGCAAGAGCTGCCGAGCGGCAATTTGAGTCCCGAAGCTTCCATGACCAGTCCGTTGATGCGCGTCAGGTGGCCGCTCGGCAGCAGCGAGCTGGCCTGGCTCGCCGCTTGGCGGCAGCCGTCCAGGAAAGCGCGCCAGGCGGCGAGCTGCGGGTTGCCGGTTTGGTCGGTCATCGAGCCATCGATTTCATGGCTGTGCCTGGAGCCATTCCTGGCTGACGCCAATCGCTTCGATGACGCGTCGCCAGCGCGTTTCCAGTGTCGCGTCCACCTGGCTGGCGCCGAGTTCAATCCGGCAGCCACCTGGGGTCAGTGTGCCGTCGTCGATGATTCGCCAGTTACCATGCGCGAGTTGCTCGCCAAGCTGGTTGCGTACCAGTTCTGCGTCGTCCGGGTGCACGAAGAGCTGTGGCTGACCGTGATGTGGATGAAGGGCGTTTACCGCTTCCCTGATCACCGGCAGGATGAGCTCCGGTTGCAGGCGCAGGCTCTGCCGCAATACCTGATTGGCGATTTCGATGGCCAAGCCGAGCAACTGATCGGCAACACCCTGTTCGATGCTCGCCATCGCCTGTGTCAGGTTGTCCATCAGCTTGGCCATCGCCTGTGCCGCGGCTTGCGCGGCAGCAATGCCTTCGCCATGGCCTGCGGCATAGCCCGCCGCATGGCCTGCCTCCTGCGCCTCGCGGTACACGCGCTCGACGTCCTCGGAGCTTGGCAGGGCGACCGCCGGCGTCTGCGTGGCAAGCAGGGGTCCGGGGGGCGGTTGTTGCGGGTTTGCTTCAGTCACCGGTGGACCGACCGGGGCGGGCGCCGTCGTTCCGTCCGACTGCTTGCCATCGAAGGTGGCGAGCTGCCAGCGCTGGTAGGTGTTCTGTTTCTCGTGGGGAATCCAGTTGTTCATCGCTCTTGGCAGTCTCAGACCATTTCCTCGCCACCGGAACCGCCGAGCACGATCTGGCCCTCGTCGGCGAGGCGGCGCACTATCTTGAGGATCTCCTTCTGCTCCGCCTCCACTTCCGAGAGTCGCACCGGGCCACGGGAATCAAGATCCTCGCGCAGCATTTCCGACGCTCGCTGCGACATGTTTCTGAAGATCTTCTCGCGCAGCGGTTCGGTGGCGCCCTTCATGGCGAGGATGAGCGACTCGGACTGAATCTCACGCAGCAGCAGCTGGATGGCCCGGTCTTCAAGGTCAAGCAGATTCTCGAAGACGAACATTTCGTCGAGAATTTTCTGTGCGAGGTCGGGATCGTATTCCCGGATCGAGTCGAGGACCGCCGTTTCGTTGGCACTCCCCATGAAATTGAGCATTTCGGCTACCGTCCGCACGCCACCCTTCGCCGCCTTTTTCATGTTGGCGGAGCCGGAGAGCAGGCGCAGCATGACGTCGTTCAGTTCCCGCAAGGCTTCCGGCTGGATACCTTCGAGCGTGGCAACGCGCAAGACGACGTCGTTACGCAAACGCTCCGAAAGCTGGTTGAGGATCTCGCTCGCATGATCATGCGCCAGGTGGACCAGAATCGTGGCGATGATCTGCGGATGTTCATTCTTGATCAGGTCGGCGACCGTCGCTGCATCCATCCATTTGAGCCCCTCGATCCCATTCGTGTCGCCGGGTTGCAGGATGCGCGCAATGAGGTTCGACGCCTTGTCGTCACCGAGGGCCTTGGTGAGCACGGAACGGACATAGGCATCGGTATCGACATGTACGGCGGCTGATTCTTCGGCAGTTTTCTGGAACTCGCTCAGGACCTCGTCGACGCGTGCTCGCGGAACGGATTTCAGCGTCGCCATGGCATGACCCAGTTTTTGCACCTCCTTCGGGCCGAGATGTTTGAGCACTTCGGCGGCGTAGTCCTCGCCGAGGGCAATCAGCAGAATGGCGCTCTTCTCGACCCCGTCTTCAGCCGGCATTGGCACCCGTCCATTGTTTGATGATGTTGGCTACGGCTTGCGGGTCCTGCTGCGCGACGGCGCGCACCTCGGCGATCTTTCTGTCAAGTAGCTCCGAGGCCGTTGGCACATGCTCGGCGCCCGCTGCCTCACTCTCCTCCTCGGCCAGCAGGTCGATCTTGCTGCCGATCGTTTTTTCGCTGCTCGGTGGTGGTGGCGGGAGCATTGTCCTGAGCAGTGGCCGCACGACGCCGAGCAGCAGGTAGGCGATGATTGCGGCGATCGCCCCGTACTTGATCAGCTCCTTGGCGAGCGAGAGCGTCTCGGGGTCGCGCCAGGGTGGGATGCCCTCATCCTTTTCGAGCGCCGTGAATGGCGCGTTGGCGACCGAGATGCTGTCCCCCCGCTCCTTGTTGAAACCCATCGCCTCCTTCACCAGATCGCTGATCTGCTTCAATTCGGCATCCGGCAAGGGTTTGCTGACTGTTTTGCCGTCCTTGGCAATTTCTCTGCGCTGGTTGACCACCACCGCCGCCGACAGGCGCTTGACCGTGCCGACCGACTGCCGGACGTGTCGGATGGTCTTGTCGATCTCGTAGTTGATCGTTGAACTCTTGCTGGTATTGAGTGGCTGCCCGACAGTGGCAATCGGCGCCTGTACTCCGGCTGCGTTGATCTGTCCGGGCAGCGGTGCGCCCGCTGGGTTACCGGTGCTCGCCGGAACCGCGGGTTGGGTCAGCGGCGCGGTCGCCGGGAGCGGTGGCTGGTTGCTCAAGGCGCCGGGAACACCCTGCGCGGAAGGACTGGTGCTTGCCGTTTCGTTGGTCTGCTGGCTGCGAATGCTGATTTCCGGTGGCATCGCATTGGGCCGATGGGTTTCGGCAGTTTGTTCGCTCTGTGAGAAGTCGATGTCGGCGGCAATCTGGACGCGTGCATTGCCGGGTCCCACGATGGGTGCCAGGATGTCTTCAACCCGTTTGATTATGCTCGCCTCGATCTCCTGCACGTACTTGACCTGCGTCGGATCCAGGCCAGCATCGAGCAGCTTGCTCTTCATCTGCGATAGCAGTGCGCCGCTCTGGTCGAGCAGGGTGACGCTTGATGCCGCAAGCTGCGGTACGCTGGCCGCCACCAGGTTCTGAATGCCGGCGATCTGGGCAGGGTCGAGCGAGCGTCCAGGGTAGAGATTGAGCAGGACCGAGGCGGAAGGCTTCAGCTCTTCGCGCATGAAGACGCTTGGTTTCGGTATCGCCAGGTGTACGCGCGCCGCCTGGACCGCAGCAATCGACTGGATGGTGCGCGCCAGTTCGCCCTCCAGGCCACGCTGATAGTTGAGCTGTTCGGCAAACTGGCTGATCCCGAACTTCTGGTTCTCCATCAGTTCGAAGCCGACCGCCCCGCCTCTGGGCAATCCCTGTGACGCCAGGCGCAAGCGCACATCGTGGACCCTGGCGGCGGGAACGAGGATGGCACTGCCCGAATCGTTGAACCTGAACGGTACGTTCATCTGTTCGAGCACTGCGATGATCGCGCCGCCGTCGCGTTCGCCGATGTTGGAAAAAAGGATCCGGAACTCGCTTTGCCGGAGGAGG
Organism: Accumulibacter sp.; assembly: GCF_016789985.1. Classification (GTDB taxonomy): domain Bacteria; phylum Pseudomonadota; class Gammaproteobacteria; order Burkholderiales; family Rhodocyclaceae; genus Accumulibacter. Next base: position 19,839 of record NZ_JAEUOL010000054.1, on the reverse strand, counting down.
GTCGCTGCCGCGACGACCAGGGCGATGAGCGCCGCAATGGCGACCATCAACACCACCTTCTGCTTGTTGCTCAGGCGCGCCAACGCCTCGCGCACGCGATCAAGGGGGGTGCCCGCAACACCCACGCTGTCAGTGGTCTCGGTTCCGGCTGCCGCCATGCTTCCGATACGGTGAAAAGCCTGTGATCAGGCAGGCAAAAAGCGAAAAAAGGCTGATAATCGCGTTGCTATTGTAGCTGTTTCTTGCCCGGGACTTTCCATTCGATGATGATTGAAGGCGCGCCATTGCCCGGCCCTGACCTCAGGGCGCAGGAACTGCATCGGGCTTTCGACGCCTTCAATCAGGTTTCGCAGGCACTGACCCTCGCCTATGAAGGACTGCAGGTTCGTGTCGAGTCGCTGACCGCCGAGCTGGCGATCGCCAATGGCGAGTTGCGCCGGCAGTACGAGGCGAAGGAGGCGCTGTCCGAGCGACTCACGTTGCTCCTCAATGCCTTGCCAGCCGGGGTCATCGTGCTCGATGGCGAAGCCTGCGTCAGCGTGGCCAATCCGGCGGCCTGCCAACTGTTCGGCCAGACGATCATCGGCGAAAACTGGCCCGAACTGGTGCGCGCCAGACTTGCGGCAACTGATGCGCCGAGCGAGTGGCAGCTGGGTTCCTGCCGTCTGGCGGTCGGGGAGAGTCCGCTCGATTCGGCCGGCGGGCGAATCCTGCTGATTCACGATGTCACCACAGCACACCGCCTCAAGGGAGAGCTGGAGCGCAATCAGCGCATGGTGGCGATGGGTGAGATGGCGGCTTCGCTGGCGCATCAGTTGCGGACTCCTCTGGCGACTGCATTGCTTTACAGTGCCAACCTGTGCCAGTCTGATCTGTCGGTTGCAGCACGCGTACGTTTTGCCGGCAAGGCGATGGATCAGCTCAAGCGCTTGGAGCGGCTGATCCAGGAAGTGCTGCTGTTTGCCCGTGGCCAGAGCATCGGCCGTGATACCGTGTCGGCCGGGCAACTGCTGGCCGATGCTGCACGGATCGTGCAGCCGCTGTTCATTGAGCGCAAGGTCGCCTTCCGGGTTGTCTGCGAGGTTGGTGATGAACCACTCATCGGAAGCCGTAAAGCCCTGGCCGGCGCTTTGGTGAACCTGCTCGAGAACGCACTGCAGGCCTGCACCGCAGGCGGTGAGGTAAGGCTCAGTGCGGAGGTTGCCACCGGACAGATGCTGATCAGCGTGCGCGATACGGGTCCGGGGATCGCTCCGGAGGTGCAGGCGCGTGTCTTCGAACCATTCTTTACGACGCGTGGTCAGGGTACCGGGCTTGGTCTGGCCATTGCGCTCGGCGTCGCTCGCGCCCACGGCGGGAGCATAGACGTGATCACGGTCCTTGGTCAGGGGTCTGAATTCATCATGCGGCTGCCCACCGGAGAAACGGCGGAGCGAGATGACTAGGAGGGTGCAAACAATGGCCGGCGGCTTGCCGATTCTCGTTGTGGAAGACGATGGTGCCCTGCGCGAGGCGGTTTGTGACACGCTCGAACTGGCCGGGCAGTCGGTGTTGTTGGCCAGTGGCGGTGATGAGGCGCTGCAAGTGCTTGCCAGGCAGGCGGTGTCGCTGGTGGTCAGCGACGTGCGCATGCTCCCGATCGATGGCATCACCTTGCTTAAGGAGATTCGCCATCGTCTGCCACAACTACCGGTTGTCCTGATGACCGCTTTTGCCGACGTCGATCGCGCCGTCGAAGCGATGCGGGCAGGCGCCTGCGACTTTCTGCTGAAACCCTTCGAACCACAGGTCTTGCTCGAACATGTGATGCGCTATCGCCTGCCGGAAACGATCGACGAGCAGCGGCTGATCGCTTGCGATCCGGTGACCGGGAATCTCTTTGCCCTCGCCAGGCGGGTGGCCCAGACCGACACCACGGTTTTGCTGACCGGCGAGAGCGGGGTCGGCAAGGAAGTGGTGGCGCGCCATATTCATCAGTACTCGGCGCGTCGCGCGGGGCCGTTCGTGGCGATCAACTGTGCCGCCATTCCCGACAGCCTGCTCGAGGCGACGCTCTTTGGTCATGAAAAGGGCGCCTTCAGCGGTGCGCAGAATGCGCAAGTCGGAAAGTTCGAACAAGCTCAGGGGGGTACCCTGTTGCTCGACGAGATCACCGAGATGCCGCTGGCGTTGCAGGCCAAGCTGTTGCGTGTTCTGCAGGAACGTGAAGTGGAGCGGGTGGGAGGGAAAAAATCGGTTCTGCTCGATATTCGTGTCATTGCCACGTCGAACCGGGATATTGCGGATGCAGTGGCGAGAGGGCTGTTTCGCGAGGACCTGTTCTACCGGCTCAACGTTTTTCCGCTGTTGATTCCGGCCTTGCGGCAACGCCGCCTGGACATCGTGCCACTGGCACGACATTTTCTGGCTACACATGGCGGCCGGTCTGGACGTCCCGGCTTGTGCCTGTCGGCAGCGGCCGAGGCGGCTTTGCTGAACCACTCCTGGCCGGGGAACGTTCGCGAACTCGATAACGTCATCCAGCGAGCGGTGATTCTTGCCCCCGGGATGGTCGTCGCAGTTGATGCCCTGCTCCTGGGGCCGGAACGTCCGCCTGACCTCTGCGCCGGGCCGGGCTTGTCGGGTGCTGTTCCGGCAGGCGGCGGCACGACATTGGTCCGTCCTCGTCAAACTGACGAGATGCGGGAGGTCGAACGGGAACATATCCTGGAAACCCTGGCCGCCGCCGGCGGGTCACGTAAACTGGCAGGACAACGCTTGGGCATGCCGGAGCGGACCTTGCGCCACAAACTGCGACAGTATCGTTTGGAAGGCTTCCTGAAAACCTGAGGCTCTTGTCAGTCGTTCGAGATTAGGCATGTTTTTTGCTGGAAGTTATCGGCAAACGGATGGAGAAAGCCATGGACAGCAAGGGAATTGATCATGTTTTGAGCATCTTGCGTGCCGGTGCGGCCGCGGCTGCCGGTCATGTCGCCGCGTTGCCCGGCGGTCGTCCTGCTGCGGGAGTGGATTTCGCCCAGATATTGGAGAATTCGATCGCCCAGGTCAGCCAGACGCAGCAACAGGCGGAAACCATGGCGGCAAATTTTGCCGCCGGCAACAGCAACGATAATCTGCACGAGGTGATGATCGAACTGCAGAAGGCCAATGTTTCGTTTCAGGAAATGGTTCAGGTACGCAACAAACTGGTTTCCGCTTACCACGATGTGATGAACATGCAGGTTTGAGTCCACTTTGCGTTACCCAGGGCTTGAATTCGCGGCCCGGCGGACTCATAATCCGCAACATGGTCGTAATTCCGGCAGACCGGAAGCGTTCTGGACGCGGGTTCGATTCCCGCCACCTCCACCACTACGGGGGTGCACTGGTTTCGACAGGGTGACAGATGGCGCGCAGGCGACCCGAAAGGCGACGGACGTAATCCGAGCAAATCCATAAACGCCAACGATGAGCGTTTCGCACTGGCCGCTTGAGGCCTGCTGAGGACGTAGCCGTCCAATAAACAGAATGGCTATCGGCGGGGGCCTCGGCCCCCGCCGTCATTTCCGCCTGCAGCGGGTGCGCAACAAGCGGTTTGCCACGGTTCCGGCGGCTCGCTTACGGCTGGTAGCGCAGCCTTGCCTTGTCGAATTCGGCGAGCACCCGCTCACGCAGGTCGTCGGGATCGAGCACCAGGCAGTCGGCGCCGTATCGCATTATGTCCATCAGCAGTTCCCGATCGTCGGCGTAGGGCAGGCTGAGTTCGTAGGATCCGTCGTCGGTGAAGTATCCTTTCTGGGCGGGATGCCAGCGCTCTGCGGCTATCCAGCGCGCACGTTGCGGCGTAAAGCGCAGTCTCGCCCAGCGTAACTGCACGCCGGAGAAGATTCCGTAACCGGTGCCGAGCGATTTGTCGAGTTCCTCGTCCGGGAGGTCGGTGGCCTGCTGGTCGAGAATCTCGGCGTTCTCTATCGCGTCGACCGAGAAGGAGCGCAGGCCATTGCGCCAGTGGCACCAGGCATCCAGGTACCAGTTGTCGCGGTAATGAACCAGCCGTTGCGGAGATATTTGGCGCTTGCTCGTTTCCCCGGTTGCCCGCGCGCGGTAACCGATCAGCAATCGCTTGCGCCGGAGCAATGCCGAACCGACCACCTCGAAGTGCTCGGGATCTGGTTTCCTGGCGCCCACTGTCGCGATCCGGATGCGTCGCACGATCTGGTCAGCGGCGTTGTCTGCACTGCCCAGAAGGCCGCTCAGGCGTGCCTGCAGGGCGTCGATGTGCGGGCCAAGCAGGCCGCTGGTACCAACAAGCCCCGACAGCAGATGTTGCATGGTCAGCAGGGCATGAATCTCTGCGGCAGAGAACCAGAGACCGGGCAGCTCGTATGCCGGTCCGGTCTGCACGGGTGCGCTCGCGAAGCGATAGCCGCCGAGCTTCCGGTCGCAGATGATTGGCGCGTTGAGGCGGTTCCTGAGGTAGCTGAGATCCCTTTTGAGCGTTGCCCACGAGACGCCCAGTCGTTCCTGGAGTTCCCTGCGAGGGACAAAAGCGCGACCAGCAAGCATCTGGTCAATCTGATATAGCCGCTCCAGAGCGCTCATGTAGACTCCAGGTGTACCAAGCGTCTGCGCGCAGCCGACGTGCGGCCCATGCGCTACTGCTCCGGTGCAATCGGCACCGGCCACTCGTCTGCTAGGCCTCGGTCATGGGCAGGCGGGCAAAACGACTATTGCCTACCTTCTCAGCCCAACTTGACTGCTGCTGGTTCCTGGTCGTGCGCGCTCTCGTCGAAACCGGTCAGCTGTGACTCAAGTTCGTCGAACCCCGATGCTGCGTTTGGACTGAGGCGTGACAGACGCCTCATCAGGCGTTGCTGGGCGAAGGTTTGTGACGGGTCGGGTTTGCCCAGCAGGTACTCTGAACCCCGCTTGGTCGTTACTACCATTGAGTTGGCGTCGAGGCTGTAACCGGTAATTGGCGATGTCCGGATGTGCGATGAGGATGGAAAGCGCGGATTGCTGCCATAAACCCGCCCTTCGATGCACACCAAGGCTTCTCCGTCACGGGTGACGAGGTCGAGCATCTTCCAGTTGTTCAGGATATTCATGGCGCTGCCCCACTGTGTGCGAGACGCGAAGTGCCGAAGCAGGTACCCATTATACGCCACAAGCCGAACTTGTGGCGCCTGCCGTACGCTGAAGCAGGGCACCCGCGTCGTCCGTTCTTACGACCAACCGAAAAAGGAGTCATCTTGTTTGTTCTCTCAAGCCCCTGCAATAATCGTTCGAATGACACAGTCCGGGTTTTTCTCCGTGCATCGACCGCCCATCCCGGGAACTACCGGAGCAAGCAGGTTGTGGGCAAAACGAAACGTCGCCGGAGGCGACTGCCGTGTTGCTGAATATCTGCCGAGAACCGCCTCTTGTGGCGGTTACGGCCCTCAAGGTACCTCAAGCAAGAACTTTGCCATGTTTTCTGTGAAAAATTTTTTAAATTAAATTAGTTTGTTATGAATTTGATTTCGGGGTTTGGTCAGACTCGGTGTAAGATTTTCCGACAGGACAAACAGCCGCCCGTGAGTCGCTTTGGGGGGCGCCAGATGTTCACCAGACCCGCGCTAGCGGCGATCAAAGCGGTCCGGCTTAATGCCGCTAGGGCAAGCTCCGCAGCAGGTATTGGCGCTCGTCCGCCGTCAGGGTCTCTCTGCGGGCAAGTTGCTGCGCTAGGACATCGAGAGTTGCCTCGGACGCGCCATGGCCTTTGGCCAGGCGACCTCGGATACGGGCGCGGAGTTGCTCCGGTGTGGCCTGCGGTGCAACGATGGAGAACTCGGCGCCGGCCTGCGCGGCCAGGCGCCGGAAGGTCTGGCGCCGGCCGTGCTCGAGAAAGGCGGCGTCGACCGCCACCGACCAGCCGGCAGAAAGCAATTCCCGCGCCAAGTCTTGCAGCCGCTGGTAGGTGCGTTCGCTGGCTTGCCTGGAGTAGATGCCACCATCCACCGGTGAGCCACTGCTGGCGGTGGCAGCGAGCCCAAACAGTCGCTTGCGCTCGACATCCGAGCGCAAGAGCAGGGTCGTCGCCGTCTGATCGGCCAGCAACAGACGGCGTGCGGCTCGAGTCTTGCCGCAGCCGGCGACGCCGTGGGTGATGATCAGGCGGATGGCCGGTGGCGCCGCCAGGCGCTCGGCGAGGGCCAGGTAGTCGAGCGCCTGACCGGGTTCGGCGGCGGCCTGCCTGGCCCTGATGGCAGCAATCTTGGCGCGCACCAGCGCGCGATAGACCGCGTAGAAACGCAATACCTGCATCGCCGCATAGTCACCGCTGCAGCTCAGCCATTCGTTGAGCAACCAGGCGGCCAGGCCGGGCTGCTGCTGATCGAGCAGGTCGATGTAGGTAAAGGCGATCTCGCTGGCCACGTCGATCCAGCGCAGTTCGTCGCTGAACTCGATGCAATCGAACAGGGTTACCTGACCATCGATCAGGACCAGGTTGCCGAGGTGCAGATCGCCGTGACACTCGCGTACGCGTCCGCCGGCCTTACGGGCGGCGAAACACGGCGTCAGGCGGTCGAATTCGGCGCGCGTCCACTCGGCCAGTCGGGCAAGACGCAGGTGCAGTTCTTCGTCGTTCAGCAGGGCCGGCAGTTCGTCGAAGTTCTCCAGAGCCGGCGCCAGAACTTGCGCGGGCTTACCGAAAATGCTTCCCGAGGGTGCCGTCGCCGCTTCTTGGTGAAAGCCTGCGATCGTTGCGGCAAGGTCCGAGACTACCTGCCGTGGCAATTGGCCGCGCGCCAACAGGCGGTCCAGCCTGCCGCTCTCGGCAAAGCGATGCATCTTGACGGCGTACTCGACAGGGTGGCCGCTGCCGGCGATCTGTGGATCGTCCGGCGGGCCGGTGATGGGTACGACCGCCAGATAGAGTTGCGGTGCAAAGCGCCGGTTGAGCTGCAGTTCCGCCTCGCAGCACTGGCGCCGTTGTTCGAGCGTGCCGTAGTCGAGGAATGGCATGACGATCGGCTTCTTGATCTTGTACACGAAGTCGCCGGCCAGCAGCAGCCACGAGGCGTGCGTTTCGACCAGTTCAACGCGGGTCGCTCGGTCGGGATAGCGTGCCGGGTCAAGCAGAGTCTGGATCAGGGAGGGAAGGGCGAGGTTCATCGCCTCAGTCCGTGTGGAAACGACGCAGCGCTGCCTTGCGCAACTCTTCGAGGGCCCACATGAGCAGGGCACAGCCGAAAGCCAGCAACCAGGTGGCGCCGCTGATCGGCGAAGTTCCGAATAGCCAGTTGCCGGCCGTCGTGTGCAGAATGAACAGGATGACCGCCAGTTCGGCGAGGATGCCGAGTTGCAGGTAGGGATTGCCGCCGAGGCCGTATTCCAGCGACGACCTTCGTGGGTGGCGGCAGAGATAGACGTTGATCACCTGCATCACGACGATGGTTGTCAGGCAGGCCGAGGTTGCCTGGAGGTACAGGGGGTCCATCCGGTCGAGCAACTGACCATAGTGCCAGGCGGCGGCATGGAGGACGAAGAAGAAGGCGGTCATTGCTGCCGCAGCTTCGAGCACACCAAGAAACAGGTAGGCTCGCGCCAGCAGGCCCCACGACAAGAGCCGCTCGCCGCGCGCGCGTGGTGGCCGTTGCATGACCGCCGGATCGGGTTTCTCGGCACCCAGTGCGAGTGCCGGCAGCATGTCGGTGCCGAGGTCGACGGCGAGGATCTGGATGATGGTCAGTGGCAGCGGAATGCGGAACAGGACGAAGGCCAGATAGGGCACCAGTTCCGGAATGTTCGAGCTGAGGATGTAGGTCAGGAACTTCCGGATGTTTTCGAATACCGCGCGCCCTTCCTCGATCGCCGCCACGATGCTGGCGAAGTTGTCGTCGAGCAGGATCAGGTCGGCTGCTGCCTTCGCCACGTCGGTCCCGCCGATTCCCATGGCGATGCCGATGTCGGCGGCCTTCAGGGCCGGTGCGTCATTGACCCCGTCGCCGGTGACCGCGACGATTTCCCCCTTGTTCCGGAGGGCTTCGACGATGCGCATCTTCTGCTCGGCGGCGACGCGGGCGAACAGAATCTCCGGAGCGTCCAGCGCCAGTTGCAGCTGCGTCGGTGACATCAGGCGCAGTTGATCGCCACTGATCACTAGCGGATGGTTGCTCCCGAGCAAGCCGATCTGGCGGCCGATCGCCACTCCGGTGCGCGGGTGGTCTCCGGTGACCATGATGATCCGGATACCGGCGGCGGCACAGCGTGCGATGGCTTCCGGCACTTCGTGGCGTGGTGGATCCTCGAGTCCGATCAGTCCGGCCAGGACCATCTCCTGTTCCTCGGCCGGGCTGGTCTGCTGCTGGTCCATGGCGCGGTGGGCAAAGGCAAGGACACGCAGTCCGGCGCCTGCCATTTCGTCCTGTGCCGCCAGCAGGCGGGTACGGGTGGCCGGGTCGAGTGGTGCCAGGCCGGCGTCGAACTGGATGAAACGGCAGCCGGCGAGCACCGTCTCGAGCGCTCCTTTGCAGTAGAGCATGCGGCCCTCCGGCGTTTCGCAGATCACCGACATGCGTTTGCGATCGGTGTCGAACGCAATTTCGTCTATCCGCCGGAAGCCTGCGAGATCGCCGGCAAATTGGTGGCCGGTCTCGGCCAGCGCGATCTCCATCGGATCGCCATGCAGCGCCTGCCGACCCTGTTCATCGACCTTCTTCAGGTTGTGGCAGAGCGCGGTGTTGACGAACAGTGCACGGTGATCGTTGATGACTTGTGGCCGTCGAGCCAGTTCGGCGTGCGGCATGAACGCGCCGCCGACCCATAGTTGCTGTACCGACATGCGGTTGAGGGTCAGTGTGCCGGTCTTGTCGCTGCAGATCACCGTCGTCGAGCCGAGTGCCTCGACCGCCGGCAGGTGGCGTACCAGCGCGTTGCGCCTGGCCATGCGCTGGGTTGCCATGGCGAGCGACAGGGTGACCGTCGGCAGCAGTCCTTCCGGGACATTGGCGACGATGATGCCGATGGCGAACAGCAGATTCTCCCAGGTCGGCAGGCCCATCGCCTGACCGACGAAGAAGAGCAGCAGTCCCATGCCGGTTGCCAGGCAGGCGACGATGCGTGACAGGCGGGCGATTTCGCGCTGCAGCGGTGAGCTGGTTTCGCCGGCGGTTTGCGTCAGGTGGGCGATGCGGCCGAACTCGGTGCGCATGCCGGTCGCGTAGACCACGGCGCGCGCCTGGCCGGAAACGACCGAGGTGCCGGCGAGGACGATGTTTCTTGCCTGCAGCACCGATTCTTCGCTGCTCGGCTCGATGGTGCGTGCCTTGGCCAGCGATTCACCGGTGACCGTGGACAGATTGACGCGCAGGCCGAAGACTTCGGTCAGCCGGCAGTCGGCCGGCACAAAATCTCCTTCTTCGAGCAGGATGATGTCGCCCGGGACCAGTTCACTGACGAGAATGCCGACGATCTCGCCGGAACGCCAGGCCCTGACCTTTTGCGGCAACAACTGGCGCAGTGCCGCCACCGCCCGTTCTGCCTTGTACTCCTGCCAGAATGAGAAGACCCCGTTGATGACGATCACGCCGATGATGGCCATGCCCAGGCGCGCCATTCCCTGGCCCGGGTCGAAGTGCTCGGCGACAAAAGACAGAGCGGCGCCGATCCACAGGATGATCGCGAAGAAGTGGGTGAATTCCCGTGCAAAGCGCAGCAGCAGGTGCTGCTGTTCGACCTCCTCCAGCAGGTTGGGACCGAACTCGCCGAGCCGGCGTTCCGCTTCGGCCCCACTGAGGCCCTTCGCCGTGCTGTTCAGGCTGGCCAGCGCCTGCTCGACAGTCAGAGAATGAATGCGCAAAGGGTGAGCTTCCTGGTTCGGGACGGTCCAGCGCAGTACATTCCTCGTCTGTCGAACAACAAGGGCGGGGCGCGTGGGCGGTTTGGCACGGGGTCGTCCAAGATGACAATCTACACCCTTGGCGGCGACAAATCACTCGCGAGGCGTGTTTCGCCCCGGATTGGCGAGCTGGCATTCTCGATTTGACGTCCCTTTCGCGGACGAGGATACTTGGCCATGTGCCAATGATCCATCCGGCTAGCGAGTTTCCGGCGATGCGAAGAGTGACCCAAAGTCTGCGGCGATCCACCTGGCGCCTGCTTGGCCTTCTGGTCAGCATGCCGGCGGCGGTTGTTCTCTTCGGCATGGTTTTCATGCTGGCCTCAGAATACTTCGAGGACAAGCCGATCGGTTTCTGGGCCAGTCTGGAATGGGCTTCCGAAACGCTGACCACCACCGGCTACGGCGCCTACGCACCGTGGAGCCATCCAGTGATGATTGTCTTCGTCATCCTGACCCAGTTCGTCGGGATGTTCTTTCTGGTGCTCGTCTTCCCTTTCTATGTCATGCCCTACATCGAGGAGCGCTTCGAGGTGCGCCTGCCGCACCTGTTGCCTCCGATGAATGGACGCGTGTTCTTCTATCGCTACGGTCCGGCGATCGAGTCGCTGCTCGACGAGTTTCAGCGGACCCAGACGGCCTTCGTCGTTTTCGAGGAGGACATGGAACTGGCCCGCAATCTGCGCAACCGTGATTACGATGTGGTGTTCGGCAAGCTCGACGAAGAGCCCGGCGTACTGTCGGGCATCCACGCAGCGCGTGCCGTGGTTGCCAATGCCGACGATCACGCCAATGCGATCTGTATCCTGATCGCCCGGGAACAGGGCTTCAATGGTCCGATCTTCGCGCTGGCGGATGATCCGCTGTACCGGCCTCCGATGCTGCAGGTTGGCGCATCTGAAGTGTTTACGCCCTCGCATGTTCTGGCAGCGGCGCTCGCCGCGCGTGCCAGCAAGCGGATCAGCCCGCCGGCCGAGGGCATGCACCTGCTCGGCGGTCTGGTTGGACTGGCCGAGTTCCGGGTCCGGGCCAGCAGTCCACTCGCCGGACGGCGACTCGGTGACCTGCGTCTGCGGGTTCGGCATGGCGTCACGGTGATCGGACAATGGGTTTGCGGTCGTTTCACCACCGCCGGCGGGCCGGATACACGAATCGAAGCCGGCGGCATTCTGGTCGTTGCCGGAGCGCACGCCAATCTGGCGAAGGTGGAGCGTTTGGCCATCCCGATCCGCCGCAGCGGACCGATCATTCTCGCCGGCTACGGTGCGGTTGGCAGGAAGTTCGTCGAGATGCTGAGGGATAGCGGCGAGAGGACCATCGTCATCGATCAGCAAGACCTCCCCGAGGTGGACATCGTTGGCAACGTGCTCGAGCATGAGACCATGGAGCGTGCCAGCGTACGTTCGGCGAGCGCCGTGGTTCTGGCCCTGAGCAACGACAGCGAAGGCGTGTTCGCCACCGCCGTGGTGCGTGATCATGCGCCCGAGGTGCCGCTGATCGTGCGTGCCAATCGGGCCCAGAACATTCCTCGTCTGTACCAGGCCGGGGCCGATTTTGCCCTCTCGGTGGGTCAGGTGGCCGGGCAGATCCTGGCCTATCATCTGCGCGGCGAACAAGCAGTGGCCGTCGAGCATCGCCTCAAGTTCATCCGCGTGGCCGCCGGCGGGCTGGCGTGGGGACATCCGTGGCGTGATCGGGTGCGCGAGCGGACCGGCGCGGCGGTGGTCGCGGTCGAGCGCGGCGAGCGCGTCATCGTCGAGTTCGACAACTCATTTGTGGTGCAGCCGGAAGACACCTTGTTCGTTTGTGGAACGCCCGGCAGTCTGGAAAGTTACCTGCGCGAATTCGAGACGATGCTGGCTGGCTGACGGTCCGCTCGCCTCAACTGCGTCGGTGGCCCGGCCACGCCGGACAGTCCCCGCCGTCAACGCAAGCCCGTCGGGAGCTTCTTCCGCCAGACGGCGACCAGGGTGGCGAGCTTTTCGCGCTGCGACAGGCGCTCGTCGGACAGCGCTTCGAGGAAGTCCGACAAACGCTTCGATCTGACGATGGCGAAGCCGGTGAGCAGGGCCGAGAGCACGAAGACCAGTGCGAAGAAGATGAGCCGGTCGGACAGCGGGTCCTGTGCGGCATCGATCAGGTTCATGCCGAGAAAGCCGGTGCTGATGGTCGCAATCAGGCCGGCTGTCGTCACCACGGTCAGCCGCACCACCGTGTTGGCCTGCCGGCGCAGGCTGTCGCTGTCGAGGTATTGGCTCATGTCCTGGATCTCCTCGCGCAGCTCGTTGTACACCCGCTCGGTGCCAAGATGCTCGCGGGTCATGGAGAACAGTGCCCTCGCCTGTGCCTGGTCCGAGATCTCGTAGAACCAGTAGCGATGGGTGAAGCGCAGGAAGACTTCGAGGATCTCGCGAATGGCTCGCTTGAACCGTTTGACCGATTCGGCGTTGCCGATCTCGAGCCGGTTGAGCGCCGTCACCAGGCAATCGGAGAGCATCAGCAGTGCCGCCTTGTGGAAGTGCGGGATGAGCGAGAGAAGGAAGAACTGATGGCGAAACTGCCCGAGCAGACCATTCTCCAGTCCGGTGAAGTAGGGCTCGCGGGCGCTGCCGACCATGACGAAGGCGTGGCCGCAGGAGAGCAGCCGGGTGCCCGGCTGTTCCGTTTCCGGGTGCCAGTAACGGTCGTAGCAGAAGTGCGCTTCAAAGCCTTCGAGGTGCTGATCGGAATAGGGCAGCGAGCCGCTTTTCCCCGGCCCGCTGACCAGCACCAGGCGGGCGAAATCGCCACGGCTCAGCGTGCGCGGATCATCCATGGCCAGGTAGGCGAGCAGCGGCATGCGGTGATACTCGATCTGCCGGTAACGGACCAGACCATCTGCATCCGAGTGGTGCAGTACCAGGGGCCGCAGCAGAAATTCCCAGTGCGAGGCAATGCAGGGCGCGCGAAAGCGGCTGACGAAGGAGAGATATTTGCTGCGTTTCTCGTAATCCGATGCCGCCAGTACCCTGCCGTCCGGGGCAAGCCATTCGGCCAGCTTCAGGCAGTGGCCGCCGCTGCCATCCTCGTCCCAGTACGGCGGATAAGCACGGCCGAAACGGTAGAGCGTGTCCTGGACCTGCTTCAGCTCCAGGTTGTCGGCGGCGATCTCGACGGCAAGGATGACTACGTCGATGTCGTAGAAGAAATACAGATCGAGGTGGACGATGTCGAAGAGCAGGGGAGTCTTGCTTTCCTTGAAGGTCATGCGCACCTTGGCGACATCCTGACGGCGGAAGATGCGGATCGGTGATTCACCGTAGTGCGGGTTGCCTTCCTCGCTGCCGCCCTCGCCGTACAGGAAGCGTTGCACGTAGGGCAGGAAAGTGACGAACTCGCTGTAATGACGCTCGTGGAATTGCTCGGGGTCGCCGCTGAATTCGTCGGCCAGTTCGCGCCACGGGTTGTCGGCAGTCTCCTGGACCAGCAACTGGTAGTGATGCTGGAGCGTGCAGTCCTCCGGCAGTGGCATCAATTGCAGAGGCCAGAGAAGGATCTGCCGGAAGTGGCACACCCGCTGTTCGCGCTCCTTGGTGGTGACGTTCATCTTCTCCTCCCGGAAGAGTTTGCCGGCTGGGCGGACATTCCGCCGACGTTTCAGCGGCCGATTTCGGCAAGCAGCCTGTTGATCATCCGCTCGGCCTGGTTCAGGTAAGCGTTGCCGAACAGGTTGAGATGATTGAGCACATGGTAGAGATTGTATAGCGTCTTGCGCTGTTCGAAACCATCGGCCAGCGGCCAGGCTGCACGATAGGCTGCATAGAAGCTGTCGGGAAAACCTCCGAACAGCTCGGTCATTGCCAGATCGGCCTCGCGATCGCCAAAGTAAACTGCCGGATCGAACAGTGCGAGCTGTCCGGACTCGTCGACCGCGGCGTTGCCGTACCAGAGGTCGCCATGCAGCAGGCTGGGCGCCGGCTGATGGTCTACGAACAGCGCGGCGAGTTTTTCGGCCAGGCGCTCGCCGCTGCTGATCAACTGACTGTGCTGGCTGGCTCTTTTTGCCAGTTCAAGTTGTGGTAACAGGCGGCGGCGTGCGAAGAAGAAAGGCCAGGTCCGATGCGGGATGTTGGACTGCGCCGTGCTGCCGATGAAGTTGTCGCGTGGCCAACCGAATTCGGATCCCTGGATGCGGTGCAGCGCGGCCAGCGCCTGCCCCGCTGTAGCCCCCTGGCCGGGCGCACGCAAGGCTTGCAGCGGCAGGTATTCAAGCACCAGATAGGCTTGCCGGCCACTGGTGCCGTATCCGACGACGCGTGGTACGCGCACGGCGGGACATCTGGCCAAGGCACTCAGGCCGTCGGCTTCAGCCGCGAACATTCCGGCCAGCCTGGCGTCATTGAGTTTGACGAAAAAGCGCCGCCGGGCGCTCTCGACCAGCAGGGTGCGCGAGATCGAGCCGCCGCCGATGTCGCTGATCGCGTCGATGCCGATTGGCGAAGAAGCCGTGCCGCCGCTGATCGTCGCGCCCAGCACCTCACAGAGCATAACATCCAGGCCATGCTGGGCAGGATTCATGGTGACCCTTTCGGTCTTGTCGAAGGCTGTCGCCGTCATCCGTGTCAGCGGGCTTGCGGCGTGGCCTGGCGGATGGATCGCGTATCTGCGTGCGTCAGTGCCAGCGAGCAAGTTTACTCGCGTTGACGATTGTGTTGTGATAGCACCAATCCACCAGGAAGAACGCCGTCGCCCTGCGTGTGTGACAAGGGATCGGGTGCAGCGCTGAGCTTGGTGGAATCTCGTCCTCGTCAGAGCACGTACCATCAACCACAGGAGTCAAAGAGTCATGAAAATCCGTCTGCTCGCCATTTCTGCCTTGCTTGCCTTGACCGTTTCCGCCTGCGGCGACGATGCCGCCAAGAAAGCCGAGGCAGCCAAGGCCGAGGCCGCCAAAGTCGCCAAGGAAGCGGCGCAGAAAGCCGAAGAAGCTGCCAAGAAAGCCGAAACTGCGGCCGGTGCAGCGGTTGATGCCACCAAGGAGGTCGGCAAGGAGATGGTCGTCAAGGCTGCTGATGCCACCAAGGAGGCAGCCGATGCCACCAAAGAGGCCGCCGATGCCACCAAAGAGGCCGCCGACAAGGCCAAGGCGGCAGTCGGCAAGTAGCCGTCACCGCCGGCCGTCGAATCACTGCCGACCGCCGGAGGCTATCCGACTGTTTTCCACGGAGCCCGGCGGGTGGCGTGCGAAGGCTATTCGTCCACCGGGCCAAACGGTACGGGTTGCGCTGCCAGGTGGTCGAAAAACAGCCTGTCTGCTCCCAGCATGTGTTTGGTTACCACGTCATAAGCGAGGAACTGGAAGACGTCGCCGACTCCCTGCCTGCCGTTGCGGTACTCTTCTACCAGTTTTCCGGCCTGGCCGACCAGATTTCGATGCAGGCTGGCGTGTTGCGTGGCGGCCGGGAAGCCGGCAGCTTCGATGGCCGCTTCCTCGTCGCGAAAATGTTGCAATATGTCGGTGAACAGGCGATCAACGATTACGTTGACCTGCTCCATGGGACGCTCCGCGAGCATTGCCGAGAGTAGTTCGTTGGCGTCGGCGAAAAGTTGCTGGTGACCGCGATCAATCAGGTCATTGCCGGACTCGTAGGCCGGATGCCAGACGAGGTGTACGAGGCTGCTGGAAGGGTCATCGTCGGCACCGTCAGGACGCCGTGTTTCCGGAGCCACCTGAACCGCATTCCGGCCGCCGGACTTGGCCTGGTAGAGTGCCATGTCGGTGCGCGCAAACCATTCCTCCCAGCTTTCTCCTAGTTGGCATTCGGCGACCCCGATGCTGGTCGTGACGCGTCCCACGGAGGGGAAATTCGTCTCGGCAACTTTCCGGCGCAAGCGTTCGGCAAGCTGTGCGGCGGTTGAACGTCCGCTGCTCGGGCACAGCACGATGAACTCTTCGCCTCCCCAGCGGCACAGCGAATCGACGCTGCGCAACTGTCCCTGAAGCACTTCCGCGAGCCGGCGAAGGACGCAATCACCTACTGCGTGACCGTGTTGATCGTTGATCTGCTTGAAGAAGTCGATGTCCAGGATGAGCAGGCTCAGCGGGTGCCGGTACCTCCTCTGACGCTCCATCTCCTGGTGGAGACTCTCTTCCATGTGCCGCCGGTTCCAGACGCCGGTGAGCTTGTCGGTGCTGGCCACCTGTTCCAGTTCGGCCACCGTCTGTTGCAGTTGTCGGTTGGCTTCCTGCAAACTTGCGAGTTCCTCCTGCGCTGCCACGAAACCCTGCTGCGGGGAAGCCGCTTCCTGGAGCAGGGAGGCAATCGCCTGCAGTTCCCGCTTGGGGCCGAGGATAGGCAGCCTCAGCCACAGGCAGTGGCTGAGCTGGCCAGCGACCGTGAGCTCCATTTCGACTGCCGCCGAGGGCTCTCCGGCAACGATGCGCTGATCGCATTGTTCGAGCAATCGACAGGCGGGTGGTGGAAGGATTTCCTGCTCGGATTTCCCGGCCAGATGTTCGCCGTCCTGGCAGAGCAGCTCTTCCATGACC
The DNA here is from genome assembly GCF_016789985.1 of Accumulibacter sp. Classification (GTDB taxonomy): domain Bacteria; phylum Pseudomonadota; class Gammaproteobacteria; order Burkholderiales; family Rhodocyclaceae; genus Accumulibacter. The sequence goes on along the minus strand of NZ_JAEUOL010000054.1, from coordinate 3,448 downwards.
CGATTGGCCAGTCGATACCGTCCATCCAGTCCCTTGATGGCGAATCCGAGCTTCGCATCGGGTGGCATCAGCAGCGACATCAATCCCGACATCGGGATCATGAAGCATCCGACCGTCCGGTCGCTCTGCTCGGTTTCAGACGCCACGTTGCAGGTCCGTCTGGTCTCTCACGCGGGACTCGGCCGTTGGACGCTGGGCCAGGACGACTCGATTGCGCCCCTGCATCTTGGCGGCATAGAGCGCACGGTCGGCGCGGCTGACCAGATCGGTGGCCGACTCCTCGGCGATGTAGTCGGCGACTCCGATCGAAACCGTGATGTTGCCGATCAGTGCTTCCTTGTCACCGCTGCGTTTGATGCGGCTGGCGGCAACCCTTGCCCGCAGCGCTTCGGCCAGGCCAACCGCCCCGCCCCGCGGCGTTTCCGGCAGGATCACCGCGAACTCTTCGCCGCCGTAGCGTGCAGCGGTGTCCTTGCCCTTGACATTGGCGCGCAGCACTTGGCCGAGGTTGGCCAGCACCCGGTCGCCGAAAACGTGTCCCAGCGAGTCGTTGAGCCGCTTGAAATGGTCCAGGTCGATCATCAGCAGGCAAGGCCCGGGCGTTTCGGGTCTGACGTGCGCCAGACAGGCCGCCAGTGCCAGATCGAAGCCCTTGCGGTTGCTCAGTCCGGTCAGTGCGTCGATCAGTGCTTCCTCGCGGGCGCGCGCCACTTCGAGCCGCAGTTGCTGTGTTTCACGAGCGCTGTCCTCGAGGCGCGCCTGCAAGGTACTGATCGCTTCCTGCATCTGCCGGGTGCCGCGCAGAATGTCCGCCACACCGTTGTTGGCCGGGGGTTCGCTGGTCGCAGCGGGGCGCAGTACTGCCGCTGCCCAGTTTTCAAGCGAACTGCCGAAACGCGATGCCTGGTCGCCCGCCAGTGCTGCCGACTCGGCCACCTGTTCGACCAGATGGCCGACGCTGTCGCCGATGCGCAAGGCGGTGTTGGAGTCGAATTCGGAGACGTACCGGGAGTAAAGCGCGTAAGTGGTTTCATCGTCGAGTCGCGCATTGGTGCTGAGCAGGGCATCGATCTCGCTCTGCAGATTCGGGTTGAGCCCCGCCACGTATTCGTACCACAGCGCATAGCTTGCCGGGTGCAGGCCGGCTTCCTGCTGGGTCATGCGCTTCACGGCAAGGCGCAGATATTCGGCGCTCTGCGCGACACTGTGGCGATACCTCATTGGCGTTGTTCCTCCTGCTTCGTGTTGGTTCTTCGCTGCAGCACATTCCCATACGGCAGTATCTGGTTGACGGGTGCTCGTGCCGGCAGGACGATGTGATCCTGGCGCAGCAGGGGCCCGATGTTTTCGGCGGGCAGCGGACGACTGAACAGATACCCCTGCAGTTTGTCACACTTGGCCCGTCGCAGGTAATCGGCTTGCGCCGGATTTTCCGCTCCTTCGGCAATCACTTCAAGATTGAAGCTACGGTCCATCGTAATGATCGCGGCTGTGATGGCGCCATCAGCGGCGCTGCCGGGCAGGCCTCGGGCCAGTCTCTGGTCGAGCTTCAGCAGGTGATCGGGAAGCATTCGACGTAGGAGCGCGACAGTTTCCGATATACCCGCATCTTGCTCCATCAGGATGCCTGTAGTCAGCTCCAGCTCCAGCTCCAGCTCGAGCTGGTGGGCTCGAATTCCGGTCTGATCGATGATCGTCGCGCCGACATCGAGCAACACCGGTCCGGGGACGAACCCGGCGAGCAATTCGAACGCTTCTTCGCCACCCATTGCTGTGCGCACGGTGAAGTTGAACCGGCTCAGAGTTTCCTATTCCAGCAGGTGCATCACCCGGTCATCATCGACCACCAATGCTTGCGGTGTCTTTGCCTCCCGGGCGGCCCGCTGGCTCACCGGGTACCGAGCGAGCGCAGCGCCCGCCACGGAACGTTCGGCTACTGCCGCACTGCCCGCATGGCACGCTTGAGCAGCGCGGCGAGCAGCACCGCTGCCAGTACCAGGCTGAGCAGCGAGGCCAGCCAGAAGCCGGAAGCGCCCATCGGCTGCGCAGCCTTGAAGGCTAGCCACCAGCCTCCGAGCAGTCCCACTCCCCAGAAACAGGCGATGTGTACCAGCATCGGCGCGAGGGTGATGCGGTAGCCGCGCAAGGCGTGTGCGGCAATCGTCTGTACGGCATCGAACAGTTGATAAAAGGCAACGTAGCCGAGCAGGCCGAGGGCCACCACCTGCACTGCCGGATCGTCGGTGTAAGCGGCGGTGAGCGGCGCCGCGCTCAGCCACAACAACAGGCCGAGCAGTGCCGACAGGCCGCCGGCCAGGAGCAGTCCGGCGCTGATCGAATGTTCGGCACGCGGCCAGTCGCGTGCGCCGGCGGCTTGACCGACCTGAGAGAGGGTGGCGATGCCCAGCGCCAGCGGCAGCATGTAGCAGATGGCAGCCAGATTGGCGACGATGCGGTGGCCGGCAACCGTCGTCGCACCGAGTTGGGCGACGAAGAGCGCCATCAGCGTGAACGAGGAAATCTCGACGAAATGCGAGAAACCCATCGGCAGGCCGAGGCGCAACAACTGGCCCAGCGGCTTGCACCGCGGCAGTTGCCAGGCGGCGAACAGACGGTAGGGTCGCAGCACCGGCGAGCGGCGCAGGTGGGCTGTCGCGGCGAGCAGCGAGAAGCAACTGACTGTCACGTTCGATATCCCGCAGCCGAGCACGCCGAGTGCTTCACCACCCCAGGCGCCGGTTACCAGCAGAGAGGCCAGCAGGCCGTGCAGCAGGGTGTTGCCGAGGCTGATCAGCAGCAGCGGGCGCGGTTGTCCGAGTGCGTTGCAGAAGGCATGGAAGGTCCGGTAGAGCAGAATCGTCGGCATGCCCAGCGCCAGCAGCGCGAGATAGGCGCGGGTCTTGCTCTCGACCAGCGGATCGATGCGCGACAGGGCGAGCAGAGGCGCGGGGTGGAGGAGCAGGAGCATGCCCGGTCCGGCGAGCAGCAGAGCCAGCCATAGTGCCTGTTGCAAGACCGCGGCGATTTCCCGGTCGCGGCCGGCGCCGCGCAGGTGGGCGACGGTCGGCGCAACCGCCTGCAGAATGCCGGCCAGGGCAAAGACCACCGAGATGTAGATGCCGCCGCCGATCGCCACCGCCGCCAGGTCGTCGGTTCCGTAGTGGCCGAGCAGGGCGGTGTCGATGACCATCATGCCCATCGAGCTCAGTTGGGCGAGCAGCATCGGCGTTGCGTGCGCGAGAATCAGGCGGGACTGTTGAGCGAGCATCGTGTAGGGGTATCCGGAAAGACCGCTCAGCCTACCCGATTTACCGTGAAAGCCCATCGCTGAAGTGACGTGACCATGCCTGCCGACAAGCAGCATTGTTTGAACAGCCGCTGGGCCCGACCCCAGGTGTTCAGCGGCGAATCAGTGTGCGGCGCTGGCCGCTGGTGGGTTGTGGCTGGG
>NZ_JAEUOL010000097.1 GCF_016789985.1 Accumulibacter sp. | reverse complement strand
GCGCGCGCGCAGTGTGGGGGACCTGCCGGCCAGTCCGGCACACGTCCTCGTCAGCGGCGTCGGCACCGGTCTGGACCTGCCACTGTTGCCCAGCCAGCATCGCTACACGGGGATCGACCTGACGCACGCCATGCTGCGGCGCGCCACCCGGCGCGCGGCGCAACTCGATTTCTGCTGTGTTCAGGGCGATGCACAGAACCTGCCGTTTGCCGACCACAGCTTTGACCACGCCATCCTGCACCTGATCCTTGCCGTGCTGCCCAACCCGATTGCCTGTCTGCGCGAAACGGTGCGCGTGCTGGCACCCGGTGGAACAGTGCTGATCTTCGACAAGTTCCTCCAGGCAGGGCAGCGGGCTCCGCTCCGACGGCTGGCCAATCCGCTCGTTCGACGGGTCGCAACGCGCCTCGACGTGGTTTTCGAAGAGGTGCTCCAGAAGACGCCGCAGCTGGTGCTCGAGAGCGATCTGCCGGCAATGGCGGCGGGCTGGTTTCGGCTGATTCGCCTGCGGCGTGTCTAGCTGCGATAGTCCGCGTTGATCTTGACGTAGTCGTAGGAGAGGTCGCAGGTGTAGACGGCAGCCTTGGCGACTCCACGACCCAGGTCGATACGGATGGTGATCTCCGCTTGCCGCATGATGGCGGCACCATCCTCTTCGCGGTAGGACGCAGCCCGTCCACCCCGTTCGGCCACCAGGATTTCGCAACCGGCGCTGTTCAGCCACACGGTTAGCCGCTGGACGTCGATCCGGTCTACGTCGGCATAGCCAATAGCGGCCAGAATTCGCCCGAGGTTGGGATCGGAAGCGAAAAACGCCGTCTTTACCAGCGGTGAATGCGCCACAGCGTAGCCGACAGAGCGGCACTCCGCGCGGTCGTGGCCTCCTTCGACGACCACCGTGATGAACTTGCTGGCGCCTTCTCCGTCGCGCACGATCGCCTGCGCGAGTTCAGTTGCGACGGCGATCACGGTTTCGCGCAGCGTCTGGTAGCCCGGTGCCGCCGGATCCGCAAAGTCGACACCCGCCTGACCGGTGGCGATCAGGATGAAAGAGTCATTGGTCGAGGTATCGCCATCGACGGTGATGCAATTGAATGACTGATCGGCGGTTTCGCGCAACAGATCCTGCAGCAGAGGGGTGGCGATGCCTGCGTCGGTGGCCACGAAAGCCAGCATGGTCGCCATGTTTGGCCGGATCATGCCGGCGCCCTTGCTGATGCCGGTGATGGTCACCATCCTGCCGTCGATCTCGATCCGCCGCGAGGCCGCCTTGGCGACTGTGTCGGTGGTCATGATGGCGTGTGCAGCGGCATGCCAGTTGTCGGCCTGGAGCCCACTGACGCAGGCCGGCAGAGCAGCGAGCAGACGATCGAGCGGCAGCGGTTCGAGAATCACTCCGGTGGAAAATGGCAGCACCTGCCGGTCGTCGACCGCCAGCAGTCGGCCCACGGCGGCACAGGTTTCTACCGCTGCCTGCCAGCCCTGTTCACCGGTGCCGGCGTTGGCCACCCCGGTATTGATCACCAGGGCTCGCATGTCGCTGCCTAGTTCGAGGTGGCGGCGGCAGACCTGCACCGGGGCGGCGCAGAAACGGTTGGCGGTAAATACCCCAGCCACTCGCGTGCCCTCGGTCAGTGCCAGGATGGTCAGGTCGTAACGGTCGGGCTTGCGAATCCCGGCCTCGGCAACACCGAGCCGAACACCTCTGACCGGAAGCAGTTCTGCAGCGCACGGAGTGCGGTAATTGACGGGCATTGCAACCTCGCGAGCCAAGACGAAAAGGCGATGCGCAAGCAGTCCGACCGGTGGCGGTTGGCAGCCGATCGCCCAGCGGGCACGGCGAACCTCTGGCGCAGCCGGGGGGGTGACTAGGACAGTTTGCCGTGACAGTACTTGTATTTCTTGCCCGAGCCGCAGGGGCAGGGTTCGTTTCGGCCGACCTTGTGCGCGGCGTGCAGGGGTTTCTGGGCTTCGGCCTCGGTGTGTTCTCCCGCCTGGCCGAGTGCCTGGTCATAATCGGCGTGATGGTAGCGGACGTTCTGCACCTCGGCGTGCGGTGCCGTCTCCTCGACATCCTGGGCGCGAATCTGCACGGTCACCAGCAGACGTGTAACGTCCGCCCGCACGCTGTCGAGCATGCGCTGGAACAGCTCGAAAGCTTCGCGCTTGTATTCCTGTTTCGGGTTCTTCTGTGCGTAACCGCGCAGGTGGATACCCTGTCGCAGGTGATCCAGTGCAGCCAGGTGTTCGCGCCAATGAGTGTCGAGACTCTGCAGCATGACGTTGCGCTCGAACTGGTGGAACATCTCGGCGCCTACCAGCTCGACCTTTTCTGCGTAGGCGGCAGCCGCTGCGTCGATGACCCGTCGCAAGAGGTCTTCGTCACGTAGCTCGGGTTCATCGCGTGCCCAGTCGACGACGGGCGGTGTCAGTTGGAGATCTGCGGCGAGTGTCCGTTCCAGTCCGGGCAGATCCCATTGTTCCTCGACGCTGTCCGCCGGCACATGCAGCCGGAAAGTGTCGTGCAATACGCCCTCGCGCATCGCATTTATGGTTTCCGAGATGTCTTCTGTCTCGAGCAGCTCGTTGCGTTGCGCGTAAATGACCTTTCTCTGGTCGTTGGCCACGTCATCGTACTCGAGCAATTGCTTGCGCATGTCGAAGTTGCGTGCCTCGACCTTGCGTTGCGCCGATTCGAGCGAACGCGAAACCAGCGGATGTTCGATCGGTTCGCCGTCGGGCATCTTGAGACGTTCCATGATCGCTTTCAGACGATCGCCGGCAAAGATGCGCAACAGGGAATCATCGAGGGCCAGGAAGAAGCGTGACGACCCGGGATCGCCCTGGCGACCCGAACGGCCACGCAACTGGTTGTCGATGCGCCGTGACTCGTGTCGTTCGGAACCGATGATGTGCAGGCCGCCCGCCACCACGACCTGATCGTGCAGCTTCTGCCATTGCGTGCGGATTTCGGTGATACGTGCCTCGCGCTCGGCAGGAGTCAGCGTTTCGTCATCACGCACCTGCGCGATCTGCTTCTCGATACTGCCGCCGAGCACGATGTCGGTTCCGCGGCCGGCCATGTTGGTGGCGATGGTGATCATTCCCGGTCGGCCGGCCTCACGGACGATTTCGGCTTCGCGCGCATGCTGTTTGGCGTTGAGCACCTGGTGCGGCAGTTTTTCGTGATCGAGCAGTGCCGAGAGCAGCTCGGAGTTCTCGATCGAGGTCGTCCCGACCAGTACCGGCTGTCCCCGCTCGCGACAGCTGCGAATGTCGGCGACGATTGCACCGTGCTTCTCCTTCGCGGTACGGAAGACCTGGTCGTTGTTGTCGGTTCGGCGCATCGGCTGGTTGGTCGGGATGACCACCGTTTCCAGACCATAGATCTGCTGAAACTCGTAGGCTTCGGTATCTGCCGTACCGGTCATCCCGGACAGCTTGCCATACATCCGGAAGTAGTTCTGAAAAGTGATCGAGGCCAGGGTCTGGTTCTCGTTCTGGATGCGGACGCCTTCCTTGGCTTCGACTGCCTGGTGCAGGCCATCCGACCACCGGCGGCCGGACATCAGGCGGCCGGTGAACTCGTCGACGATGATCACTTCGCCGTTCTGCACTACATATTGCTGATCCCTGAGGAACAGATTGTGGGCTCGCAGGGCCGCGTAGAGATGGTGAATCATCAGGATGTTGGAGGCATCGTAGAGGCTGCCGCCGTCGGGCAACATGCCGGCATTGGCGAGCAACTGTTCGGCATGCTCGTGGCCCTCCTCGGTCATCAGGATCTGATGGCCTTTTTCATCTACCCAGTAATCACCCGGGCCGTTCTCCTCGGCGCAGCGCGCGAGCAGCGGGGCGACCTTGTTCATCCGGATGTAGAGGTCGGTATGGTCCTCCGCCTGCCCCGAAATGATCAGGGGGGTGCGTGCTTCATCGATCAAGATCGAATCGACTTCGTCGACGATCGCAAAACTCAGCTTGCGCTGCACCCGCTCACTTGCCGAGTAGACCATGTTGTCGCGCAGGTAGTCGAAGCCGAACTCGTTGTTCGTGCCGTAGGTAACGTCAGCGGCGTAGGCTGCCTGTTTCTCGGCATGCGGCATTTGCGACAGGTTTACCCCGACCGTCAGGCCGAGAAAACGGTGCAACCGCCCCATCCAGTCAGCATCCCGGCTGGCCAGATAGTCGTTGACCGTCACGACATGCACCCCGTTGCCGGTCAGGGCATTGAGGTACGCGGCCAGCGTTGCAACCAGCGTTTTGCCCTCGCCGGTTCGCATTTCGGCGATCTTTCCGTCGTGCAATACCATGCCGCCGATCAGCTGGACGTCAAAATGGCGCATGCCCAGCGTTCGCTTGCCGGCCTCGCGGACGACTGCGAAAGCTTCCGGCAACAATGCGTCGAGCGTTTCGCCATTGGCGACACGAGTCTTCAATTCGGCGGTCTTGCCGCGCAACGCATCGTCGGACAACGCGCTGATTTCCGCTTCCAGAGCGTTGATCTTGCGGACAACCTGGGTGTATTGTTTGATCAGCCGATCATTGCGGCTGCCGAAAATCTTCTTGAGTAGGCCGGAAATCATTCTGGGAACGGTAGAGGAAGTTGCGGGATTGATATGGGAACCCGAGTCAGGAGCCGGCTCCCCTCTGCGGTGGGAAGGAAAGCTGAAGTGCCGTTCGGCCTGGGTTACCGAACCGGCAGGATGACGGGATGTGCACTATCATGCGGCGCGCGGCATGGATACTACCTTCAAGCGTGGCGTGACGCAATTCTGGTGTCGTCGGAGGGTGCGATTCAAGCTGCAGTGGGCTAGTCTGAGCACTACCCGTGGAGCGATGGGAGGAGAAGATGAGTGGACGGAAACTGAGCGACGCGGAGTGATCCGCGTCCTGAAGGCACACTTGGCACCCGCCACGGTTCCTGACGCCGAGGCCCCCGTACGGCACGGCCATCGTTATCTGAACCAACGCCAGAATCAAGTCGACCATCCGGCAGCGATTTCCCGTCACCTGCCGATCGGCTCGGGAGAAAATCCGATGTGATGAGCGGTCGTCTCCGGGAGCCGAGTCCATGATAGAGCGGCAGAAGGATCGGCTGAAAAGCGATCAACTGCCGTTCGTCATGGCCGTGCCTGCTCCGTTTCGGGAACCTGAGACCGTCCCCGCAAAACAGGCTCCAGTGCGTGCCACAGCCACCTGGTCAACCGCCCCGGTCAATTCAACTACCAGACCGTCATCCATGCCGGATTACCCATCGGCTCCGGCGAAGTCGCGAGTGATAATGACTTTGTCATTAAAGGGCAGCTCAAACTCGTCGGCGCCCGATGGATACCCGACAGCGGAATCTTCGCGTGACCAGCGCCAACGGCGGGTGGCAGCGGGATTGGAAGGCCTACGCCCAGGTCGCTCGGACTCCCTCGACCAACACTTTCGATTGTGCTCCAACGACAAGCGTCATGCGACCCAGAAAAAGGCCAGGTCGACAGACCCGCAGGGAGACGATGGTTGTAATATGCTCGTTCGCAATCGCACCCTTGCCCGAGCCATCTCTTCTGACGGAACGAACCGATGAACATTGTAGCCACGACCACCGAAGCCCCTCCCCACCAAGCACCCGCCGGCTACCCGCCGGAATACTTCCAGAATCGCGAGATGAGCCTGCTGGCTTTCAATCGGCGCGTGTTGTGGCAGGCCAAGAACCCGCGCACACCGCTGCTCGAGCGTCTGCGCTTCCTGTGCATCGTGAGCAGCAATCTCGACGAGTTCTTCGAGATTCGTGAAGCTGGCATCAAGGAACAGCTCAAACTGAATTCGGTGGCGATCACGACTGACGGGAAGACGGCACGCGAGGTGTATCGGCTGGTCGGCGAGGAGACCCATGCCCTGGTCAAGGAGCAGTACGCGCTGCTCAACGAAGAGATCCTGCCGCAACTTGCCGCCGAGGGAATCCGCTTCCTCAAGCGCTCCGACTGGAACGACGCGCAGCGCGAGTGGATCCGTGAGTTTTTCTTCCGTGAGGTGATGCCGGTGATCACGCCGATCGGTCTCGACCCGTCCCACCCGTTTCCGCGCGTGCTCAACAAGAGCCTCAATTTTGCCGTTGAACTGGAAGGCCGTGATGCTTTCGGGCGCAGCTCCGGTGCAGCCATCGTCCAGGCGCCACGGGTTCTGCCGCGCGTGATCCGCCTGCCGCGCGAACTCGGCGAGAGCGAGTATTCCTTCGTCTTCCTGTCCTCGATCCTGCACGAATTCGTGCACGAGCTGTTCGCCGGCATGAAGGTGCTCGGCTGTTACCAGTTCCGTGTGACGCGCAACAGCGACCTGTTTGTCGATGAGGAAGAAGTCAAGAACCTGCGCGCCAAGATCCAGGGCGAACTGCCGCAGCGTCATTTCGGCGACGCCGTGCGGCTGGAAGTGGCCAATAGCTGCTCGGAAGCAATGACCCAGTTCCTGCTCGGACAGTTCAATCTCACCGAGACCGACCTCTATCGCGTCACTGGTCCGGTCAACCTCGTTCGCCTGATGCAGGTCCCCGACTGGGTGCTGCGCAACGATCTGAAGTTCGTCCCGTTCACACCCGGCACACCGAAGGCACTGCAGAAGTGCCACAGCGTCTTCGACAGCATCCGCGGCGGCGATATCCTGTTGCACCACCCCTATCAGAGCTTCAATCCGGTCATCGAGATGCTCGAACAGTCTGCCAGTGACCCCCAGGTGGTCGCCATCAAGATGACGGTCTACCGTACCGGTACCGACTCCGTCCTGATGCAGTCGCTCTTGCGCGCGGCGCAAAACGGCAAGGAAGTCACCGTGGTCGTCGAACTGATGGCGCGCTTCGATGAGGAAGCAAACATCGGTTGGGCCACCAAACTCGAAGAGGTCGGTGCGCACGTCGTCTATGGCGTGGTGGGCTACAAGACCCATGCCAAGATGCTGATGATCGTCCGCCGTGAAGAGGGGCAGGCGGGCAGCAGCATCCTGCGCCGTTATGTCCACCTGGGGACCGGCAACTACCATCCGAAGACCGCCCGCCTGTACTCCGATTTTGGTCTGCTGACCTGCAATGAAGAGATCGGGGCAGACACCAACGAAGTCTTCAAGCAACTCACCGGCCTCGGTCGCGCACAGGCACTGACGCACCTGTGGCAGGCTCCGTTCACACTGCAGCCGAACGTCGTCGCGGCGATCTGCGCCGAAGCCGAAGCCGCCCGCGCCGGCAAGCGTTCGCGCATCATCGCCAAGATGAACTCGCTGCTCGAACCGGAAACCATCGCCACTCTCTACGAAGCTTCGCAGGCCGGGGTCAAGATCGATCTGATCGTGCGTGGCGTCTGCGGTCTGCGCGCCGGCGTCAAGGGCCTGTCGGAGAACATCAGCGTACGCTCGATCATCGGGCGACAGCTCGAACATCATCGCGTG
>NZ_JAEUOL010000049.1 GCF_016789985.1 Accumulibacter sp. | reverse complement strand
TGGAGTTGCCCCCATTTGGCGGACCCCCTACTGTTCATCAATAAGGAGTCCGAAATGTCAAAAGCGAAACCGCCATACCCGGCTGAATTCCGTCAACAACCGGTCGAGTTGGTTCATGCTGGACGCAAGCCCAGCGAACTTGCCAAGGAGTTTGGCTGCCATGTCACATCCATTCTGAGCTGGGTTCGTCATTCTGGTGTGAAGGTTGGACCTGCTGGAGCTGCATCAACCCCCTTGAGTGCGACAGAGCGCCAAGAACTGATTGAGCTGCGCCGCAAGCTCAGACCAGTACAGACCGAAAGGGACATCCTGGCAAAGGCTACGGCCTGGTTTGTCAACAACGGCACGCAGACATCCACACCGTCTATGCGCTGATTGCAGCAAACCAGGCCGAACGACCTGTCAAGACCATGTGCCAAACGCTCAACGTCTCGTGCAGCGGCTTTGACGACGGGAGAGGCCGCGCCCCCTCGCGTCGGACCTTGGCCAATCAGGCACTGACACATCGAATCAAAGAGGTGTTCATGGCCAGTGATGAAACTTACGGCATGCCCCGAGTGCGGGCTGAGTTGATCAATGTGGGTGTCGTGGCCAGCCGCAAGCGCCTCGCACGCCTGATGCGCCAAGGACAAATGCGTGGCGTCAGCCGCCGCCGTGACTACGTAGTGACCACAGAAAGAGACAAACGCCAGCGGCCCGCTCCAGATCTGGTCAACCGTGAATTCGTGGCCAGGGGCATCAATGAGCTGTGGGTGGCCGACATGACCTACCTCCCAACCTGGGCCCGATTCATCTACCTGGCTGTGGTGCTTGAGGTGTATAGCCGCAAGGTTGTGGGTTGGGCGTTTGGCGAGCACATGACTGCTGACTTGGTGGGGGCCGCTCTGAACGTGGCTCTGCACACCCGAAAGCCCGGCTCTGTGATCCATCATTCAGATCAGGGCAGCCAATACACCAGCCTGGCATTTGGTAAGCGGTGCAAGGAAATGGGTGTCCGACCGTCCCTGGGCACGGTCGGCGATGCGTACGACAAAGCCATGGCCGAAAGCTTCTTTGCCCGCCTGGAGTGCGAGCTCATTGCACGCCGTGGCTGGAAAACAAAGGCAGAGGCACGCACGGCCGTATTCACATGGATTGAGGCTTGGTACAACCCCCGCCGTCGCCATTCAGCTTTGGGGCAGATCTCCCCCATCAACTTTGAAAGAAAACACCCCCCCATTGACCTCCACACTGACACAATCACCTGAAGTCATCGCTCTCTAAAGAGCCCTCCACTTGTCCGTCAAAACGGGGCAACTCCAGTGGGGCATGGCACAATCTGTCGTACTCGCCCTTGCCCTTGCGTTGACCCCGGTGGCTTTTTCTACAAAGCCTCCGGTTTGCCCGTTTCGCTTCGCCGTCTGCTCCGGTCAAGAGGCGCGTGCCTTTAATGGCGGGGGTCCGAACTCGCGTCGCGTGATCGCTGCGATTCGCCCAACCGGGTCCTGTAGCGGACAGACCCGCAATCGTTGTGGTGACTGGCGTTCCGGGAACGGCTAGGGAGCGGATGGCGCCTCGCCGCCCAGCGCCGCCAGCAGTTCTTCGAGGAGTTGCGCCACTTCGCCGGTCATCAGGGTGAAGTCGATGTCGAAGCGCTCTGCTTCATTCTCTGCCTGGCCTTCGGACTGTTCCTTGAGGAGGTCGAGGAAGGCGAGCCGCTTGATCTGCAAGAGGTCATTGAGCACGAAGGAGATGCGATCGCTCCAGGTCATTGCCAGGCGGGTGACGATCTTGCCGTCGGCGATGTGCTGGCGGATCTCTTCGCCTTCGAGCGGGTGATTGGCGTAGCGCACGGTGGCCTTCTCGGGCGAGCGCAGTTCGAGGTCCTGGTCGAGCGTGAACCCGGCAGGTGCTTCTCCGGCGGCCACCCAGCCGGTCATCGCTGCGGACGGCGATTGCAGCACCTTGACCAGTCTGGCTGGCAGGCTGTCGAGCGACTGGCGCAGATGTTCGAGGAATTCCTCTGCCTTGGCCGGTGAGGCCGTGTCGATCACCAGCCAGCCATTGGCCCGGTCGATCCAGCCGTGTGTCGTGCGACGGCGGATGAAGGCGCGCGGCAGCAGTTCGAGCGTCATCTGCTCCTGAAGCTCGCGCAACTCCCGGCGGCCGACGCGGCGGCCTTCGGCTTCCTCGATTTCCTTCGCCCGATCGCTGGCAAAGCGCTTGACGATTGTCGCCGGCAGCAGTTTCTCTTCGACGCCGAGGGCCAGCAGCCACTGCTGGTTTGCCGAATGGATCAGCGTACCGCCGTCACGTGGGGGTACCCAGCCCATGCTGCGCGGATCGGTGGCGCTGCATCCCTGCAGGGTGAATCGCGCCAGCCGTTCGTCCAGCTCGGTGGCTTCGATCTTCCAGTTTTTCGGCAGGCGATAGAGTTGAAGGTTCTTGAACCACATGGTCGGACCCAAAAAAGGTGGGGATTATAGGCCGGAAAGGGGGAGGGCGATGAGGCCGATGGCGCAGGGCTCGACGGCCCGCCGGGCGGGAACTTCCGAGACGTCACTCGGTGGCGGGGGCGGGCAGACGGCTGTGTTATCATGCACAGTTCTTTCCGTCACCCGTCACTGCCCTGTACCGTGCTCAATTGCGATCTCCACTGCCACTCCACCTGCTCCGACGGTCTCCTGCCGCCGGCCGAGGTGGTGCGTCGCGCCGCTGCAAACGGAGTGGATCTGCTGGCCCTGACCGACCATGATGACCTCGATGGTCTGGATGTGGCGGGTTCGACGGCGAGCCAAGTCGGGGTTACCCTGATAGCCGGCGTCGAGATCTCGATCGAGTGGGAAACGCTGCAGATTCACGTTCTCGGTCTCGGCTTCGACCCTGCCGATCAGGCGCTGAATGACGGTCTGGCCGGTATCCGCGCGGGCCGCATCGAACGCGCGCGGAAAATGGCTGCGGAACTCGACAGGGTCGGCATCGGCGGCTCGTTCGAGGGCGCGATACGCCACGCGGCCAACCCCAACCTGGTCAGTCGCGCCCATTTCGGTCGCTATCTGGTCGAAATCGGCGCCTGCAAGGATCTGCGCAGCGTCTTCGAATCGTATCTGATCCCGGGGCGGCCGGGCTATGTCGATCATCGCTGGGCGACGCTGGCCGATTCGGTACGCTGGATCAGCGATGCCGGCGGGGTGGCGGCGGTCGCCCACCCGGCCCGCTACAAGCTGTCGCGTGGCGACATGCGGCGTTTTCTCGGTGAGTTCAAGGAGCTTGGCGGGCAGGCGATCGAGGTCATGTCGGGCAGTCACACGCCGGAGCATGTCGAGCTTTACGGTCGCCTGGCCAGGGAGTACGGTTTTTTCGCCTCGCGCGGTTCCGATTTCCATGGTCCCGGCGAGAGTTACGTCGATCTGGGTCGACTGCCGCCGCTGCCCGAAGGCCTCAGGCCCGTCTGGCAGCTTTTCTGAGCTGCAGGGCCCATCATGGCGCAGTACATCACGATTCATCCCGACAATCCGCAGCAGCGCTTGCTGCACATGGCCGCCGAGGTGGTGCGCCAGGGCGGGGTGATTGCCTTGCCGACCGATTCGAGCTATGCGCTGGGTTGCCATCTGGGCGACAAGGCCGCCGTTCAGCGCATTCGTAGCCTGCGCGGCGTCGATGAGCGCCACCACCTGACGCTGATGTGCCGCGATCTGTCGCAGATCGGTCAATTCGCGCGGGTCGACAATGCCCGTTACCGGTTGCTCAAGGCAACCACGCCAGGCAGCTACACCTTCATCCTCGAGGGAACGCGCGAGTTGCCGCGGCGCGTGCTGCATCCGAAGCGCAAAACGATCGGTTTGCGCGTGCCGGCGCACGCCGTGACGCTGGCTCTGCTCGAGGCGCTGGGCGAGCCCTTGTTGACCTCCACCCTGATCATCGCCGGCGACGAAGAACCACTGACCGAAGGCTGGGAAATCCGCGATCGGCTGGATGGCCAGCTCGAACTGATCCTCGACGGGGGGCATTGCGGCATCGAGCCGACCACCGTCGTCGATCTGACCACAGTGCTGCCGTTGCTGATTCGCGCCGGTCTTGGCCCGCTGGGGCCGCTTGGCCTGGACTGAGGGCGGCATGGAGGGACTGATCCAGACCATTGCGATCGCCGCCTTGCCGGTGATCCTCGCCATCACCCTGCATGAGGCAGCGCATGGTTACGCGGCGCGCCATTTCGGCGATCCGACCGCCTGGCAGGAGGGGCGGATCACCGCCAATCCGCTCAAGCACATCGATCCGGTCGGCACGATCCTCGTGCCGGCAATCATCCTGCTGCTGTCCACCGGCGGCATCCTGTTTGGCTGGGCCAAGCCGGTACCAGTCAATTTCGGTCGTCTGCGCAATCCCAAGCGCGACATGTTGTGGGTGGCGGCGGCCGGTCCGGCAGCCAACCTGGCCATGCTCTGCTTCTGGGCTGCGCTGATGAAGCTGGCCTGGCTGCTGCCATTGAATTTCTTCAGTCTGCCGATGTCGCGCATGGCCGAGGTCGGCATGTCGGTCAACCTGGTGCTGATGGTGCTCAATCTCTTTCCCCTGCCGCCGCTCGATGGTGGTCGCATTGCCGTCAGCCTGCTGCCGCGCGAGGCGGCGTGGCGCTTTGCGCAACTCGAACGTTTCGGTTTTCCGATCCTGCTGCTCCTCCTGTTTACCGGAGTGCTTGGTTCCTTGCTGACGCCGGTCATGCGACTGGTCGGCGGCCTGGTCGAATTCGTTTTTCAACTTCCTTCCTGAGCGGTCGAAGACAGATCATGTACGCAGAACGAGTCCTCTCCGGGATGCGCCCCACCGGCAGCCTGCATCTGGGTCACTACCACGGTGTCCTGAAAAACTGGGTGAAGCTGCAGCACGAGTATCCCTGCCTCTTCTTCGTCGCCGATTGGCACGCCCTGACCACCCGGTATGATGATCCGCAAGGGATCGTCGAAGCCTCCTGGGACATGGTGGTCGACTGGCTGGCGGCCGGCGTCGATCCGGCGCGGGCGACGCTGTTCATCCAGTCGCAGGTGCCCGAGCATGCCGAGCTGCATCTGCTGTTGTCGATGATGGCCCCACTCGGCTGGCTGGAGCGGGTGCCGACCTACAAGGATCAGCAGGAGAAGCTCGAAAACAAGGATCTGTCCACCTATGGTTTCCTCGGCTATCCTCTGTTGCAGTCGGCCGACATCCTGATCTATCGGGCCGACAAGGTGCCGGTCGGCGAGGACCAGGTGCCGCACATCGAATTTTCGCGCGAGGTGGCGCGGCGTTTCAACCATCTCTATGGGCGCGAGCCGGGCTTCGAGGAGAAGGCCAGGGAGACGGTGCGCAAGCTCGGGTCGAAGCGGGCGCGGCGTTACGAGGAACTGCGCACGTACTACCAGCAGCAGGGTGAACGGCTGGCGATCGAGCGTGCGCATGCGCTGCTCGACGAGGTGCACGACCTGTCGCACGTCGATCGCGAGCGCCTCTGCGGTTACCTTGAGGGTACCGGCAAGATGATCCTGGTCGAGCCGGGTGCCTTGCTCACCGCCGCCTCGCGCATGCCGGGTCTCGACGGCCAGAAGATGTCCAAGTCCTACGGCAACACGATCACACTGCGCGAGGATGCGGCTTCGGTAACCCACAAGCTGCGGCGCATGCCGACCGACCCGGCGCGCATCCGGCGGACGGATCCCGGCGACCCGGAGAACTGCCCGGTCTGGCAGTTGCATCAGGTATACTCGGACGACAACTGTCGGGCCTGGGTGCAGCAGGGCTGCCGCAGCGCCGCCATCGGCTGTCTGGACTGCAAGCAGCCGGTGATCGATGGCATCCTGCGCGAGCAGGCACCGATGCGCGAGCGCGCGCAGCCCTATCTGGACAAGCCGCAACTGGTGCGCGAGATCATCGCCGACGGCAGCGCCAAAGCACGCCACCTTGCCCGCGAAACCATGCGCGACGTGCGCCAGGCGATGGGGCTGGATTACCGCTGAATGCGGCCGTCCGGGTTCGATCCGCGATGAGCGTCTGCGCCATTGTCGAAGCGGACGCGGCCGCGCCGGGAGACGATCCGGTCAGTCCGCTGGCCAGAGTCTACGGCGAGCCGCTGGCGCAACTGCCGCATGACCTCTACATTCCGCCCGACGCGATGGCGGTCATGCTCGATGCCTTCGAGGGTCCGCTCGACCTGCTGCTCTATCTGATCCGCCGGGCCAACGTCAACGTGCTCGACATTCCGATGGCGCCGCTGACCGAACAGTATCTGACCTACGTCGAAGCGATGCGCTCGCAGAACCTGGAGCTGGCGGCCGATTATCTGGTCATGGCGGCGATGCTGATCGAGATCAAGTCGCGGATGCTGTTGCCGCGGCCGAAAGCGCCGGCTGGCGATGAGGCCGAGGACCCACGGGCCGAGCTGGTGCGCCGCCTGATCGAATACGAGCAGATGAAGCGTGCGGCGTACGGGTTGAACGAACTGCCACAGGCCGAGCGCGACTTCGACTGGGTCGAGGTGTGGGTCGAGAAGGCATTGCTGCGGCGTCTGCCGGAGGTCAGCGCGCAGGACTTGCAGAACGCCTGGCGCGGTATCCTCAGACAGGCGAAATTGCACACTCGTCACCTGGTACAGCGCGAGGAGCTCTCGGTGCGCGAGCACATGGGCATCATCCTGCGTCGCTTGCGTGCGGCCGGCGGTTTTGTCGAATTCGTCGACCTTTTCGATCCACGCCTGGGGGCACCGGTGCTGGTCGTACACTTTCTCGCCCTGCTCGAACTGGCGCGCGAGCACCTGCTCGAGATGACGCAGGTGGAGGCTTTTGCTCCGATCTATCTGAGGTTGGCGGATGGACACGGCGATTCCTGATCAGCCTGCGTCGGCAGAGTTGCCGGCCCAGCCGGCCGAGCGCAAGCGGGTGCTCGAAGCGGTGCTGCTGAGTGCCAGGGAGCCCTTGTCGCTGCTCGAATTGCGCCGAGTGTTCAACGACGAAATCGCCAGCGATGTCCTGCGCGTGCTGCTCGACGAGTTGCGCGCCGAGTGGAACGGGCGCTCGCTCGAGCTCCTGCCGGTGGCGAGCGGCTGGCGTTTCCGGACGCGTGCCGAATTCATGCCCTATCTCGAGCGGCTGCATCCGGAAAAACCGCCGCGCTACTCGCGCGCGGTGCTCGAAACGCTGGCGATCATTGCCTATCGCCAGCCGGTGACGCGCGGTGACATCGAGGACATCCGCGGGGTGAGTGTCGCCACGCAGGTGATCCGTGTGCTCGAGGAACGTGGCTGGGTCGATGTCGTCGGCCATCGTGATACCCCGGGACGACCGGCATTGCTCGCCACCACCCGGAAATTCCTCGACGATCTCGGCCTGCGCAGTCTCGCCGAGTTGCCGGAGCTCGAACAGATCAATCCCACCCTGGACCTTGCCGATGCCCAACAACAAACGCCGGCCGCCGGCTGATCCTGCCCGTCCGACACGTTCGCCCTCGACGCGGTCGACCCCGTCGCCCGGCGCGCCGCGCGACCAACGCCCGAGCGACAAGACCGGCGGCGCCGGCGAAGCGCTACGGCGCAGCCGCCACCAGGAGCCGGTTGGCAAGCCGGAGCGCCTGCACAAGCTGCTTGCCAACAGCGGTCTCGGATCGCGCCGTGAGATGGAAGGGCTGATCGTCGCCGGACGCATCATGGTCAATGGTGAGCCGGCGCAAGTCGGTCAGATCGTCAGCCCGGGCGACCGCATCAAGGTCAATGGCAAACTCGTCCCTGTGCGCTTCTCGGACCGTCTGCCGCGCGTCATCCTCTATCACAAGCCGGAAGGGGAGATCGTTTCACGCAACGACCCGCAGCATCGGCCGAACGTGTTCACTTCGCTGCCGCGCATGGCGGCCGGCCGCTGGGTGGCGGTCGGGCGTCTCGACTTCAACACCAGTGGTCTGCTATTGCTGACCACCTCGGGGGATCTTGCCAATCGTCTGATGCACCCACGCTATGAACTGGTGCGCGAGTACGCGGTGCGCATCCTCGGTGATCTGTCGGATGAGGTGCGCCAGCGTCTGCTCGACGGGATCGAACTCGACGACGGGCCAGCGAAGTTCGCCAGTTTTCAGGCGGCGGGCGGTGAGGGAGCCAATCGCTGGTACCGCGTGTCGTTGTTCGAGGGCCGTAACCGCGAGGTGCGGCGCATGTTCGAGGCGGTCGGCGTCGTCGTCAGCCGACTGATGCGCGTGCGTTATGGTCCGTTCGTGCTGCCACCGGCACTCAAGCGCGGCCAGGTGCAGGAGCTGGCCGAACCGGAGGTGAAGCGGCTGCTGACCGACTTCGGCATGGTGCCCGCGGCGTCCGGACGTCCGCCGCGGCGACCGCGCGAAGCCTGAATCATCGAGTTGGCTCGCGAGTCGATTTACCCACGCCGGTTTTTTCGTTACAATCCAAGGGTTTTCCGCTCGCCCCCCAGGGGGCAACTAACCGGGGATGGGCTTTTCGCCCATTTTTTATTTGCAGCCATGGATGTGCACGAATTACTCGAAAGAACGGTCACCGGCCTCGGTTACGAACTGGTGGATGTCGAACGGAGTCCGCGTGGCCGTGTCTTGCGCGTCTTCATCGACAAGCCGGAGAAGCCGCGCGGGGTCGATGTCGAAGACTGTGCGCTGGTCAGCAACCAGTTGTCACGCGTCCTGACGGTCGAGGACGTCGACTATGATCGGCTGGAGGTTTCCTCGCCAGGAATCGACCGACCGCTGAAGAAGGAGGCAGACTTCGAACGTTTCGCCGCTTCCCAGGTTACCCTCAGGCTGCGTCTGCCCTTGAGCGGCCGGCGCAACTTCAGCGGTGTGCTGCTCGGCATGGTGGATGGCAAGGTGCGCCTGCAGTCCGATGCAGGCGAAATGGAGTTCGATCTGGGCAACATTGACCGGGCACGGGTGGTGCCCAGGTTCGACATGATGAAATCGGGCAGGAAACCGGTCTAGGAGGTAATTAGGAAATGAGCCGCGAAATCTTGCTGCTGGTGGATGTTCTGGCGCGTGAAAAGAACGTGACCAGGGACATCGTCTTCGGCGCGCTCGAAATGGCGCTGGCGTCGGCGACCAAGAAACGCATCCATGACGATGCCAACGTCCGCGTTGCGGTTGACCGCGAAACCGGTGATTTCGAGACTTTCCGCCGCTGGGAAGTGGTGGCCGATGCAGACTTCCTCGACCAGGAACAGCAGGTCCCGCTGTCCGAGGCACAGACGCAGGATCCCGAGGTCGAGATCGGCGATTACCTGGAAGAGGCGCTGGAGCCCATCGACTTCGGCCGGATTGGTGCACAGGCTGCCAAGCAGGTGATTCTCCAGAAGATTCGCGACGCCGAGCGGGAGCAGGTGCTGAGCGATTTCCTGGCGCGCAAGGAGCATCTGGTTACTGGAGCGATCAAGCGGATGGAGCGTGGCAACGCAATCATCGAAACCGGCAAGATGGAGGCACTGCTGCCGCGAGATCAGATGATTCCGCGCGAGAACCTGCGCATCGGTGATCGGGTCAAGGCTTATCTGCTGCGCATCGATCGTTCGGCACGCGGTCCGCAACTGATTCTGTCGCGTACGGCGCCGGAGTTCATCGTCCAGCTCTTCGCGCTGGAAGTGCCGGAAGTCGACGACGGCTTGCTGGAGATCAAGGCGGCTGCACGTGATCCCGGCATGCGCGCCAAGATCGCCGTCAAGTCGAACGATCAGCGCATCGATCCGATCGGTACCTGCGTCGGCATGCGCGGCTCGCGGGTGACGGCGGTGACCAATGAACTGGCAGGCGAACGGGTCGATATCGTGCTCTGGTCGGCCGATCCGGCGCAGTTCGTCGTTGGCGCGCTGGCCCCGGCGGAGGTGAGTTCGATCGTTGTCGACGAAGACAAGCACAGCATGGACGTGGTGGTCGACGAGCAGAACCTGGCGATCGCGATTGGCCGTGGTGGGCAGAATGTGCGCCTGGCTTCCGAGCTGACCGGCTGGACGATCAATCTGATGACCGAAGAAGAGTCGAAGACGCTGGTCGAGGCCGAGGCGGCAGCCATTCGCGTTCTCTTCATGGAAAAACTCGATATCGATGAGGAGGTGGCCAACATCCTCATCGAAGAGGGTTTCTCGACGCTCGAGGAAGTTGCCTACGTGCCCTTGCACGAGATGCTCGAGATCGAGGCATTCGATGAGGCAACCGTTCAGGAATTGCGCGAGCGGGCACGAAACGTACTGCTCACCGAGGCGATCGTCACCGAAGAAAAGATCGGCGAAGTGGCCGAGGACATGCTGGGTCTCGAAGGGATGGACAAGGCTCTGGCCGGCAAACTGGCCGGGAGCGGTATCAAGACGCGCGACGATCTCGCCGATCTGGCCGTCGACGAACTCATCGAGATGACCGGGATCGATGCGCCAAGAGCCAAACAATTGATTACCACGGCGCGTGCGCACTGGTTCGAGTAAGCGGGAAAGAGGAGTACATATGGCGCAAACAAGTGTTGCCCAATTCGCCACCCAGTTGAAAATGCCGGCTGGTTCGCTGCTCGAGCAATTGCAGAAGGCCGGAGTGGCCAAGAAGCAGGCCGATGATCTGCTGTCCGAGCAGGACAAGTCGAGGTTGCTCGACTATCTGCGGCGTTCGCATGGTCAGGCCGAGGCGAAGACCAAGATCACGCTGACGCGTAAGGAAACAACGGAGATCAGACAACAGGACTCGCACGGCAAATCGCATACCGTGCAGGTCGAAGTGCGCAAGAAGCGCGTCCTGGTGAAGCGGGATGCGGTCGACGGGCGTGCCGAGCCGCCCAGACAGGTGTCCGCAGCGGCTCCTGACGAGTTGCCGCTGGTCGAGCCGGTCGTCGAGGTGGCAAGGGAAGCGCCTGCTCCGGCGGTCGTCGAAGTCAAGGTCGAACCGGTCGTCGAGTTGCAGCAGGAAGCGGTGATCGAGGCAAAACCGGCGCCGGTCGCCGAGGTGATGCCGCCGCCAGTGGTCGAGGCGAAGCCGGAAACCGCGTTGCCGGAGGCCAAGGCGGGTGGCAAGAAGGTGGTGACGCGTGCCTCGATCATCGGCGAGGAACAGCAGCGGCTGCGCGCCGAAGAAGAGCGCCGTAACGCCGAGTTGCGCGCTCGTCAGGAAGCCGAATTCAAGAGCAAGCAACAGCGCAGCGCCGACCTCGCCCGGTTGAAGCAGGATGCGGAACAGAAGGCCGTCGCCGCCAAGGCAGCGGGCGCCGCCAAGCAGGTGGCCGCGCAGACGGCAAGCGACCGTCCGGCGGAAGACAAGACCCTGCACAAGCCGGCTGCAAAGCCGGCGACGACAGACAAGAAAGCGGCGGACAAGAAGGCGCCGGAAAAGAAGGTGGCCGACAAGAAAGGCCAGTGGAAGAGCGAAGGCGCCAACAAACGCCCCGGTCTGAAGACGCGCGGTGCAACCGGCGGCACGGGATGGCGCGACACCAAGCATGGCAAGCGGCCCGGTCGTGGTGGTGGCGACGAGGACGAGCAGCATTCCTTCCAGTTGCCGGTCGAGCCGGTGATCCACCAGGTCTATGTCCCGGAAACCATCTCTGTGGCGGAACTGGCGCACAAGATGGCGGTCAAGGCGACCGAAGTGATCAAGGCGCTGATGAAGATGGGTTCGATGGTGACCATCAACCAGGTGCTGGATCAGGAGACGGCGATGATCATCGTCGAAGAGATGGGTCACAAGGCGTTTGCCGCCAAGCTCGACGACCCCGATGCCTTCCTTGACGACAGCACGGTGGACCAGAAGGATGTTCCACTGGAGCCGCGCGCTCCGGTGGTCACCGTGATGGGGCACGTCGACCATGGCAAGACCTCGCTGCTCGACTACATTCGCCGGACGCGCGTCGCCAGTGGCGAGGCGGGCGGCATCACCCAGCACATCGGCGCCTATCATGTACAGACCGAACGCGGCATGGTGACTTTCCTCGACACGCCGGGTCATGAGGCCTTCACGGCGATGCGGGCACGTGGCGCCAAGGCGACCGACCTGGTCATTCTGGTCGTTGCGGCCGACGATGGCGTCATGCCGCAGACCCGCGAGGCGATTCATCACGCCAAGGCTGCCGGCGTGCCGATCGTCGTCGCTGTGAACAAGATCGACAAGCCTGGTGCACAACCGGAGCGGGTAAAACAGGAACTGGTCGGCGAACAGGTCGTGCCGGAGGAATACGGCGGCGAGGCGCCTTTTGTTGCCGTTTCGGCGAAGACCGGAGTCGGCATCGACGAGTTGCTGGAGAACGTGCTGCTGCAGGCCGAGGTGCTTGAATTGACGGCGCCACGGGAGGCGCCGGCGAAGGGCCTGATCATCGAGGCGCGCCTCGACCGCGGCCGCGGTCCGGTTGCGACCATGCTCGTCCTTTCGGGGACGCTGCGCCAGGGTGACGTGCTGCTTGCCGGACAGGTCTTCGGGCGGGTACGCGCCATGCTGGACGAGAACGGCAAGATCATCAAGGAAGCCGGTCCCTCGATCCCGGTCGAGATCCTGGGTCTGTCCGATGTGCCGGCGGCCGGGCAGGAAGCGGTGGTGCTGGCCGATGAGCGCAAGGCGCGCGAGATCGCGCTGTTCCGCCAGGGCAAGTATCGCGATGTCAAGCTGGCGACCAAGCAGGCGGCCAATCTGGAAAGCATTCTCGAACAGATGACCGAAGCCGAGGCCAAGGTCCTGGCGCTGATCATCAAGGCCGATGTCCAGGGTTCGCAGGAAGCGCTGGTGCAGTCGCTGCAGAAGCTGTCGACCGGTGAAGTCAAGGTCAACGTCATTCACGCGGCAGTGGGCGCGATCAGCGAGTCGGATGTGCACCTCGCGCAGGCTTCGAAGGCCGTGATCATCGGCTTCAACGCCCGCGCCGACGCCGGAGCGCGCAAGGCGGCTGAATCCGCCGGGGTCGACATCCGCTACTACAACATCATCTACGATGCGGTGGATGAGGTGAAGGCCGCGCTTTCCGGCATGCTGGCGCCGGAGAAACGGGAAGACATCACCGGTCTGGTCGAGATCAGGCAGGTCTTCCGCGCGACGAGGATCGGTACCATCGCCGGTTGCTACGTCCTCGAGGGTGTTGTCAAACGCAGTTCGCGCGCCCGCCTGCTGCGCAATCACATCGTTCTCTGGGATGGCGAGATCGAATCGCTCAAGCGCTTCAAGGAAGACGTCAAGGAGGTGCGTGGCGGCTTCGAATGCGGCCTGTCGCTGAAGAACTTCAGCGGTTACGTCGAGGGCGACCAGCTCGAGGTGTATGACGTGACGGAAGTTGCAAGGACGCTCTAGATGCCAGCAAAAACGGGTTTTTCGCGTCGCGACCGGGTTGCGGAGCAGATTCGCCGCGAGCTTGCGGACGTCATTGACAACGAGCTGCGGGACCCCCGCGTCGGCCTGATCAGCCTGACCGATGTCGAGGTGAGTCCGGACTATGCCCACGCCAAGGTGTTCTTCAGCAGCCTGGCCGGCAGCGCGACTCTCGACCAGGTGCAGGCGGGTCTGGAAAACGCTGCCGGATTCCTGCGCAGCGAGCTGGGCAAGCGCATCAGCATTCACATGACGCCGCAACTCCACTTCATCTTCGACCAGTCGCTGGAGCGTGGCGCCCAGCTCTCCAGGCTGATCAGCGAAGCAGCCGCAATCTCGGATCAGACCGATCAGCCCGATCCGCCCTGAGTTGAGCACCCGCAAGAGCTGGCGTCGGGTGGACGGCGTCCTGCTCCTCGACAAGCCGACCGGCATGTCGTCGAACGCGGCGCTGCAGGCCGCGCGTCGTCTCTTTGGCGCGGCCAAGGCGGGCCATACCGGTACCCTCGATCCGCTGGCCAGTGGTCTGCTGCCACTCTGTTTCGGTGCCGCGACCAGATTCTCGGTCGATCTGCTGGCGGCCGACAAGACCTACGAATGCGAAGTCGTTTTCGGCGTGTGCACCGACACCGGGGATTCGGATGGCGAGGTCGTCATGCGTTGCCCGGTCGATTTCGGACTGGCCGAGCTTGAGGCGGGGCTTGCCCGCTTCCGTGGAACCATTCGCCAGGTGCCGCCGATGTACTCGGCCTTGAAGCGAAACGGCAGGCCGCTTTACGAGCTGGCTCGGCGGGGCATCGAAGTCGAGCGCACGGCACGTACGGTCACCATACACGAATTGCGCCTGCTCGATTATTCGGGTGATCGCTGCCGCCTGCGGGTTGCGTGCAGCAAGGGCACCTATGTTCGCAGTCTGGCGGAAGACCTGGGTGATGCGCTTGGCGGCTGTGCGCATCTGGGCGCCCTGCGCCGGCTTGCCGTCGGCCCGCTGCGGATTGCCGACGCAGTCAGCTTGGATGCTCTCGCAGCGCAGGACGAGGAAGGGCGCCAGGCCTGGCTGCTGGCTCCCGATGCCCTGCTGCAGAGCCTGCCGGCAGTGTGGCTCGAGGTGGGTGAAGGGCAGCGCTTTGTCCATGGCAATCCGGTGAGTATCGGTGTGACCAGCGCGGGAGCCGGGCGTTGCCGGGTCTATGCCGGGGAGCGCCTGCTCGGTCTGGGCGAGGTCGACGCGGTGGGGACGCTGCAGCCACGGCGCGTTATTGGCGCCTGAGGCGCCAATAACGATGCAACGGACAGGCCTGGACAAGTCGGGAGCCTGATCGCGGCATCGCCCTGGCCAACGTTCCCATGATGGTCGCCGGCCGGTCCGCGGGCGGGGCTCGTTTTCCTTCGCAAAGCGCATGATTTAAGATTCAAATACGCGACGCGTTGTACTATGATGGGCACTTGGTCCGGAGTGGGATCCCGGATTCCGGAAAACAGAAGTTACAGCGAAAGAAGCGTCAGATGCCGGACTTGTCAGTGTGTCGGCTTGTGGCAGAGAACAGCCAGCGGACTCCGCGGGTCCGCCGCGCCGCGCTGTGCCCTGGTGTCGTTGACGCAGCGAGCTGCTCGGTGGCCAAATGCCGGTTCAAGCTTGTCGGCGTGCTTCCTGCGAGTCGATCCGGTGGCGATCACTGACCCTGCAATCACCAGTTGCCTCGACCTTGCGCAGCAACTCGCCGCAACAGAGCAGTTGCGCGTGCAGGCGAGGATCTTCGAGCGCAATGAGCAGGCGGTCGTGGTGACCGACAACGATGAGAGGATCCTGGCCAGCAATCAGGCATTCACCAGGCTTACCGGTTACGCGAGCGGCGAGGTCCTCGGCAAAACGGCAGCGATCCTGCTGACGCAAGGCGAACGGTCGTTGTTGCGTGCGAAGATCTGCGATGGCCTGGGGTCGGACGGCGAGTGGTCTGGCGAACTGGATTTTCGACGAGCGAACGGCGATGCCTTGCCGGTCTGGGCGGTGATCGTCGCCGCCAGGGATCCGGATGGCAAGGCGGGCAGCTACTGGCTCGTCTTTTCCGACATGACTGAACGGAAGGAGTCCGAGCGACAGATTTACCGCCTGGCCTACTATGATTCGCTGACCGCACTACCCAACCGGGATCTCTTCCGCCTGCTGCTCGACAAGCTGCTGAGCGCCGCGCAGCGCCGGCACACGCATGTCGCAGTGCTCTTTCTCGATCTCGATCGCTTCAAGCACATCGTCGATTCCTTCGGTCATACGCAGGCTGATTCGATTCTTCAGGAGGTGAGCAGCCGTCTTGCCGCAACGCTGCGCGAGCAGGATATCGTCGCGCGACTGGGTGGCGACGAGTTCGTCGTCGCCTTGCCCGATCTGATCCGTCGGGAGCAGGCCGGTCAGGTGGCGCGGAAAGTACTGGCTCGATTGGCTGAACCGTTCTTTCTCGAGCGGCATGAGATTCTGCTCTCGGCCAGCATCGGCATCAGCGTTTTTCCCGAGGACGGTCGCGACACCGAGAGCCTGCTCAAGAACGCCGAAGTGGCGATGTATCGTGCCAAGAAGCGCGGCAGCAACTCGCCCGTCTTCTATTCGCAGGAAATGAACCAGCGCTCGTTCGAGCAACTGAAGCTCGAGGGGGGACTGCGTCGTGCCAGCGAGCGTGGGGAGTTCCATCTGGTCTACCAGCCGCAGCTCGATCTCGTCAGCGGGTGCATTACTGGCGCCGAGGCGCTGCTCCGCTGGCAGCATCCCGACCACGGCCTGATCCCGCCGGCCGAGTTCATCCCGGTGGCCGAAGAAACCGGTCTGATCAACCCGATCGGCGAGTGGGTGATCGATACCGCCTGTCGACAGATTCGCGAATGGCAGGATTCGGGTCTGCCCGGTGTTCGTGTTGCGGTCAACCTGTCGGCCAGTCAGTTCAGTGCCTCATTGCCGAAAAAGGTGGTCGGCATCATCACCCGTCACGGGATTCCCAGCGATTCCCTGGATCTGGAGATCACCGAGAGCATGCTGATGCACAGCGCCGATTCGGTCGTCGCCATGATGCGTGCGTTTGGCGCGGCGGGAGTGCTGATGACTCTGGATGATTTCGGAACCGGCTACTCCAGTCTGTCCTACCTGAAGCGCTTCCCGATCGATCATCTGAAGATCGACCAATCCTTCGTGCGTGGCATTCCGGGTGATCGGGACGACTCGGCGATCGCACGGGCGATCATCGGCATGGCCCAGCATCTCCGGTTGTCGGTGATTGCCGAGGGCGTCGAGACCGCCTCCCAGATGGAGTTCCTACGCGGGGCGGGATGTGACGGCATACAAGGCTACTATTTCAGCCGGCCCCTGGTTGCCGGTGACTTCGCCGAACTCCTGCTGCAGACCAATCAGTGAATGCGCATCCCGCCGTGGCGTTTCCAGGCTTGCCTGCCGTCGCTCGTCGAAGGCCGCCAACAGCCCGACCCCCAACCCTGCGACTCTCGGAACACCCAAAAAAGGCTTGCACCGCTTCGGACGCTGTCTACACTGATAGCAGGCCAAGAGGTTTTCTGGGTCTGTGATTCACCAAGGAGAGCGATGATGAGCGGCGAGTTGTTGCGTGTGGTGATGGTTGCTGCTTCGACCTGTGCCTTTGCGGGGATGGCCGTCTCGGCCGAGCGCCTGGACATCGGGAAGCGCGAGTATGAGGCGAACTGCGTTGTCTGCCATGGCGTGAAGGGGAAAGGGGATGGGCCATTCAATGAATTCCTCAAGGTCAGGACACCTGATCTTTCCGTGCTCACGAAGAATAACGGTGGCCTGTTTCCGGTCAATCGAGTGCTTGAGGTGATCGATGGTCGCACCCAGGTGAAGGGCCACGGAACGCGCGAAATGCCGATCTGGGGTGATGTCTATGACGCCCAGGCGGTACCTCAGTTTGACGACTACGGCTACAACGCCAAGCTTTTTGTCTGGGCACGCACGCTGGCGCTGGTCGATTATCTGAGCCGCTTGCAGGTCAGGTAGGAAGTCACGATTTTCCGGGGACACCGGCAGCGGCGGGTGTCCTTCGACCCGACGCCAGGAGCGGCTGCTCCCCTGCTGTTCGGCTGGCCGGCTCGCGCGAATGTCGGAAAAGCAGTTCTCCGTCAGGCGCGGCATGTTGCGATGCGGTAGAATCGTGACTATGCTCTACCCGTTGCTACGCAACTTCTTTTTCGCGCTCGACCCGGAGACGGCACACGGCCTGGGTTTGTCGGGAGTCGACCTGCTCAAGACCGTGGGCGCCAGTTGCCTGCTCTCCGGTGAGGTGCCGACCGACCCGGTAGAGGTGATGGGACTTACCTTCCCCAACCCGGTCGGTCTGGCTGCCGGTCTGGACAAGAATGGTGAGCACATCGACGCGCTGGCCGCGCTCGGTTTCGGATCGATCGAGATTGGTACGGTCACGCCACGTGCGCAGCCGGGCAATCCCAAGCCGCGGCTGTTCCGCGTTCCCGAGCGACAGGCGATCATCAATCGCATGGGTTTCAACAACGACGGCGTGGACCGGTTGCTGGCCAATGTCTCAACCTCGCGGTTCGCGCGTTCGGGGGGAATTCTCGGCATCAATATCGGCAAGAACTTTGACACGCCGATCGACCGGGCGGCGGACGATTACCTGATCTGCCTCGACCGCGTCTATCAGGTGGCGAGCTATGTCACGGTGAACATCTCCAGCCCGAATACCAGGAATCTGCGCGAACTGCAGCAGGATGCCGCGCTCGCTGCGCTGCTCGGCAGTCTGAAAACCACCCAGGCCAGGCTGACCGACCGGCATGGCCGGTATGTGCCGCTGGCCCTCAAGATTGCTCCCGATCTCGACGAGCTACAGATTCAGGCGATTGCCGACCTGCTGCGCCGGCACCACATGGACGCGGTCATTGCCACCAATACCACGCTCTCGCGGACGGGGGTCGAGGGTCGGGCCAACTCGGAAGAGGCAGGTGGCTTGTCGGGAGCACCGCTCCTGGCCATGTCGAATGCCGTCGTGCGGCAACTGGCCGCTCGTCTGGCCGGCGAAGTGCCGATCATCGGCGTCGGTGGCATCATGAGCGGTGCTGATGCGGCGGCCAAGGTTGCGGCAGGTGCCTGTCTGGTGCAGTTCTACACCGGTTTCATCTACCGTGGGCCGGCGCTGGTCGGCGAAGCGGTCGCCGCAATTGCCCGCCAGCGGCGTGACTGACCCGGCATGGCGGTACTGACAACGTGGTTGAACGCTCTGATCTGACAGGCGATAATCACGTGGCGGTGGACCGCGCTGCCTCCTGCCCCCACGAACCATGACCCACTACCTGTTCATCCTTGTCGGCGCAGTCCTGGTCAATAACGTCGTCCTGGTCAAGATTCTCGGACTGTGCCCGTTCATGGGCGTCTCCAAGAAACTGGAAACGGCGTTCGGCATGGGCGCGGCGACGACTTTCGTGCTCACCGTCGCTACCGGTGCCAGCTATGTCATCGACCACTATCTGCTGCTTCCTTTCGGGCTCGAGTACCTGCGTACGCTGTCCTTCATCGTCACCATCGCGGCCATCGTCCAGTTGACCGAAATGGTGATCCAGAAGACCAGCCCCTTGCTGCATCAGGTGCTTGGCATCTACCTGCCCTTGATCACCACCAACTGCGCGGTGCTCGGTGTCCCGCTGCTGAACATTGCCAACAAGCATGATTTCGTCGAGTCGCTGCTGTTCGGTGCCGGCAGCGCCATCGGCTTCTCGCTGGTTCTCGTGCTTTTCGCCGGTATCCGCGAGCGTGTCGAGGGGGCAGATGTGCCGAGCCATTTCCGGGGAGCGGCGATTGCCATGGTGACCGCCGGCCTGATGAGCCTGGCTTTCATGGGCTTCGCCGGACTGGACAAGTATCAATGATCACCGCCCTGGTGATCATGGCGCTTGGCGCCGTCGTCCTCGGTGCCGCGCTGGGCTATGCATCGATCCGCTTCAAGGTCGAGGGTGATCCGCTGGTCGAAAAGATCGAGGCGATCCTGCCGCAGACGCAATGTGGTCAATGTGGCTATCCCGGCTGCAAACCCTACGCCGCGGCCATCTCGGCCGGCGAGGCGGAGATCAACCTCTGTCCGCCTGGTGGAATGGATGGCGTGCGCAAGCTGGCCGATCTGCTCGGTCGCGAGGTCAAGCCGCTGCAGGCCGAAGAGAAACCGAAACAGGTGGCGATCATCGACGAACAGACCTGCATTGGCTGTACCCTGTGCATCCAGGCGTGTCCGGTCGATGCCATCGTCGGCGCCGCCAAACAGATGCATACCATCATCGAGCCGCTGTGCACCGGCTGCGAACTGTGCGTCAAACCCTGCCCGGTCGAATGCATTCACATGCAACCGATCGCCGAGAATCTCGACAACTGGAAGTGGAAGTACCCGGTGATCGAAATCAAGCGTGCTGCCTGAGACGAACGGGATGCTGGCGCAACTGTTCGGTTTCAAGGGGGGGGTCAAACCACAGACCAACAAGACGCCATCGGTGCAGCAGCCGATTGGCGTGGCGCCGTTGCCACCACGTCTGTTCGTTCCCTTGCATCAGAGTATCGGTGGCGCACCCAACCCACTGGTGCAGGCCGGCGAGCGTGTTCGCAAGGGGCAGTTGATCGGGGGGGCCGACGGCTGGGTGTCGGCTGCGGTGCATGCGCCAACCTCCGGTACGGTGCTGGCCATCGAACAGCATGTCGCCGCGCACCCGTCCGGTTTGCCGACCCTCTCTGTGGTCATCGAGGCGGATGGTCTCGACGAGTGGATCGACCGTAGACTGATCGATCACCGCAGTCTGGCGCCCGAACGCGTGCGGGAGATCCTGCGCGACGCGGGTGTCGTCGGCCTCGGGGGCGCGGCCTTTCCCAGCCATGCCAAGCTGACCCCGGCGCGGGCGGTGCCGGTGGAGCATCTGGTGATCAACGGTGCCGAGTGTGAGCCGTTCATGACCTGCGACGACATGCTGATGCGTGAGCGCGCCGAGGAAATCGTCCGTGGAATCGCCATCTTTCGCGACTTGCTGGCCGCCCGGCAGGTGCTGATCGGCATCGAGGACAACAAGCCGGAAGCGATCGCCGCAATGCAGGAAGCCGTGCGGCGGCTGGCCGAGGATTACGCGGTGGTTGGCGTTCCGACGCGTTATCCGGCGGGTGGCGCGAAGCAGCTCATCCGCGTCCTGACCGGCAAGGAAGTTCCCGCCAGCAAGCGCTCGACCGAACTCGGGGTGCAGTGTTTCAACGTGGCCACCGTGTACACAGCCTATCGTGCGCTGGCCCACGGCGAGCCGGTTGTCTCGCGCATCGTCACCCTGACCGGCAACGTCAGACAGCCGCGCAACTGGGACGTCCGGCTCGGCACACCGATGTGCGACGTGGTGGCGCTCGGCGCGCCGATGGCGGACACCAGTTGTTATCTGATGGGTGGGCCGATGATGGGCTTCGAGATACCGGATCTCGCCATACCGGTGGTCAAGGCGACCAACTGCATCATAGCCGGTTCGCCGAAGCTGTTTCCGCCAAATCCGCCGGAGATGCCGTGCATCCGTTGCGGTGCCTGCGCCGAGGCCTGTCCGCACGAATTGCAGCCCTTCGAGTTGTACTGGTTCTCACGAGCCCGCAACTTTGGCAAGACGCAGGAATACCACATCTTCGACTGCATCGAGTGTGGCTGCTGCAGCTACGTCTGTCCGTCGCACATCCCTCTGGTGCAGTATTTCCGTTTCGCCAAGAGTGAAATCTGGTCGCGCGAGCGGGAGAAGAATGCCGCTGACGCGGCGAAGGCACGTTTCGAACTGCGCAATGCGCGCGAAGAGCGTGAACAGGCCGAGAAAGCTGAACGGTTGGCCAAGGCCGCTGCGGCGCGGACGACCGAGCGCAAGGTGCCGTCCGCCGGCCCAGTGGCTCCGGATGGTCAGCCAGCGGTCGCCGACTTTGTCGCGGTGTCACCGACCAGCGATGCCGAGGCGATCAAGAAGGCAGCGATTGCCGCGGCAATGGAAAGGGCTCGCGCTCAGCGCGAGCTCGCTCAGCCGAGAAACACCGAGCAACTGAACGCCGAGCAGCGACGTCAGATTGCCGCCGTCGAAGCGCGCCGGGCGGCGGCCCGGGCTGCGCCGGCGGTGGAGCCGGACATCCCGTCGGCAGTGCCGGCAAGCCCGCCACGGGTGGGCGAGTGATGGGTTTCACGACGCCGCCCTATCTGCTTGCCGACGTCAGTGTCCGGCGCGTCATGCTGCAGGTGTTGCTCGGCCTGCTGCCGGGCATCGCCGCCTACGTCTGGCTGATCGGCCCGAGCATCGTCATGCAGCTGCTCATTGCCACCTTGGCGGCGCTGTTTGGTGAAGCGCTGATGCTCTGGCTGCGCGGCAAGCCGCTGATGCTTTTCCTGACCGATGGCAGCGTGATCGTAACCGCCTGGCTGATTGCCCTGGCTTTTCCGCCGCTGGCTCCCTGGTGGTTGGTCGTACTCGGTACGCTGTTTGCCGTCGTCGTTGCCAAGCACCTCTATGGCGGGCTTGGCCAGAATCCCTTCAACCCGGCCATGGTTGCCTTTGCCGTCTGCATCGTTTCCTTTCCCGCCCTGATGTCGCAATGGCCGGCGCTGGGTTTGCAGCTGACCTGGGTCGGGCAGTTCGAGATCATTGCCGGGCTCGCTCCGCGGATCGACGTGATGACTGGCGCGACGCCGCTCGATGCGATCAAGACGGCGCTGAAGCTCGGCGAGGGCACAGTGGATGTCCCGACGCTGCTGGCAACCCAGGAAGTCTTCGGCAACTTCGCCGGTCGCGGCTGGGAGTGGGTCAGTGCCGGCTACCTGCTCGGCGGTCTGTGGTTGTGGCAGAGGAAGATCGTCAGCTGGCACGCTCCCCTGGCCTTTATCGGTGGTCTCTCGCTGCTGGCTGCCATGCTCTGGGCCTGGAACCCGCTGCAGTTTGCCAGTCCGCTGTTTCATCTGTTTTCGGGCGGCTCGATGCTGGGTGCCTTCTTCATCGTCACCGATCCGGTTTCCGGCTGCACGACGGTCAAGGGCAAGCTGATCTTCGGTTTTTCGGCGGGCGTCATCGCCTACACGATACGTGTCTTCGGCGGTTACCCGGACGGGGTTGCCTTTGCCGTGCTGCTGCTCAATCTGTGCGTGCCGCTGATCGACATGTATACCCAGCCGCCGATCTTCGGCATGAAGAACGAGAAATGACACCTCTGCTCAGGGCACCCAGTGCAGCGCGCATGGCCTTGCGGACGGCGATCATCCTGCTGGTATTCGTGGTCGCCTTCACCAGTCTGCTGGCCGCTGCCTACCTGTGGACGCGGCCAGCGATCGACGCGGCGGCGGCAGCCGAGAAGATGAAGCTGATCGGCGAGGTTCTGCCGGCTGATCTCTACGACAACGAACTGCTCAGCGACAGTCGGCAACTGGCACCGAGCGTGGCGCTCGGACTTGACGAGGAATCGACGGCCTATCTGGCACGCAAGGGTGGCAAGCCCAGCGCACTGGTTTTCGAAGCGGTGGCGCCCGACGGCTACTCGGGCCGGATCCGCCTGCTGCTGGCGGTTGCTGCCGATGGGACGCTGCTCGGTGTGCGCGTCACGCAGCACAAGGAAACACCCGGTCTCGGTGACTACATCGAGCCACGCAAGGACAAGAACAAGGAGCGGCCGTGGATCAGGCAATTTGACGGCCTCGCGCTGGCGCTGGTTGCCGACCGCGAGTGGCGGGTCCGCAAGGACGGTGGGCGTTTCGACTCGGTGGCCGGCGCGACGATCACGCCGCGCGCCGTGATCAAAGCGGTACACAAGGCCTTGCAGTACGTTGCGGAGAATCGTCAGCAACTCTTCGCAGCCAGTCAGGGAGGAAGCAGATGATCAGTCGCGAAGAATTCAGCCAGATCCGGGATAACGGGATCTGGCAGCAGAATACCAGCCTAGTACAAATCCTCGGCCTCTGCCCGCTGCTGGCGGTGACCACCAATCTGGTCAATGGCGTCATGCTCTCGCTGGCGACGATCATCGTCATGGCGATCGCCAACGTCGCCGTCGCTGCGCTGCGCAACCTCATCCCGCATGAGATTCGCATTCCGGTCTTCATCCTGATCGTCGCCGCACTGGTCACGGTGGTCGATCTGATCTTCAACGCGCAGTTCCACGAACTCTACCGGGTGCTCGGCATCTTCATCCCGCTGATCGTTACCAACTGCATCGTGCTGGCCCGGGTGGAGGCCTTTGCCAACAAGAATCCGCCGCTGCAATCCGCCTTCGACGGTCTCTTCATGGGCGTCGGCATGCTGTGGACGCTGGCCCTGCTCGGCGGGTTGCGCGAACTGATCGGTGGCGGCACGCTGTTTTCCGGGATCGACATGGTCTTTCCGGCCCTGCTGCCGCTGCAGTTGCTGCCGGCCAACTATCCTGGCCTGTTGCTTGCCATGCTGCCGCCCGGGGCTTTCATCCTGCTCGGCTGTCTGATTGCCTGGAAGAACTGGGTCGAGACGCGTGCCGCCGCCCGCCACGCGGGGCCAGGCTCACATCAGGCGCCACCGGTGGTCGTCAGCGACAGCGTTTGAGTCTCGGGTGGAAGGGTCGAACATGGAAGGCGCCCGGCGCCACGAGATTTTTGCCCGGCTGCGCGCGGTCAATCCCCGACCGACTACCGAACTCGAGTATGCAACGCCCTTCCAGTTGCTGATCGCGGTGATCCTGTCGGCCCAGGCCACCGACAAGAGTGTCAATCTGGCGACCCGCCAACTCTTCGCTCAGGCGCCGACAGCGCAGGCGATGCTGGCGCTTGGTGAAAGCGGCGTGGCCAGCTACATCAACCGCATCGGCCTCTGGCAGGCCAAGGCGAGGAACGTCATCGCCACCTGTCGGCAACTGCTTGCCTTGCATGGCGGCGAGGTGCCAGGCGAGCGCGCAGCGCTCGAGGCGCTGCCGGGCGTTGGTCGCAAGACGGCCAACGTGGTGCTGAACACCGCTTTCGGAGAGGCGACGATCGCCGTCGACACGCACATCTTCAGGCTGGCCAACCGCACCGGCCTGGCGCCGGGCAAGACGCCATGGGCGGTCGAGCAGGCGCTGTTGCAGGTCGTGCCGGAGGAGTTCCGACAATCCGCGCATCACTGGCTGATCCTGCACGGACGCCATGTCTGCAAGGCGCGCCGGCCGGAGTGCTGGCGCTGCGCGATTGCCGACCTGTGTGCCTACCCGGAGAAAAGCGGCGACCCGCTGGGCCCGGCCTGATGGGCAGCATGGCCAGTGCGCTGCTGGCCGGCAACGAGGCGTCGCCCTCGTTGGCCGAGGCGGCGCTCAGGCGGGCGTTGGAGAAATGCGGAGAAAGCCGGGTCAACGGTGTGCTGCTCTTCCTGACCGCCGAATTCGCCCGGCACGCGCAGCCTGCGCTCAACGCGGTCGCCCGTGCGGCATGCTGTACCGAGGTGGCAGGGGGTATGGCGGCCGGCGTGTTCACCGAGGATGGCTGGGTGCTCGATCGTCCCGCCGCCGCGGTCCTGGTTTTTTCCGGCAACTTTTCACTCGCTCATTGTTCACCCGACGGGGCGGGCAGCGCAGCGATTCTCAGTTATTTCGGCGGCGCCTTTCCCGGCCACTGGAACGCAGCGGGAAGATGGCGTTTCGGAGGCAGTTTTGCCGGCCAACCGGGACAGGTCGAAGAGGTCGCCTGGCAGCACGGCCGCCTGGTGCGACAGTGCAGTGTGCAAATGTGCGGGGCCCGGGTCGACATCGGCGTCTCGAGTGGCTGGCGACTGCTCGGCGGAGCGTTCCAGGTGGCCGGCGACGGGGCTTACGAGTTGCGCACGGTGGCCGGTGCGAGTGCGCTCGATCATCTGCGGCGCCATCTTCCGTCGCAGAATGCTAGCGACGCCCGTCTGCCGCTCGCTTCGCTCTGCGCGGTGCTGGCGGACGATCCCGGCTGGCTGGGTACTGATGGAGCGCCGGAACGAGGCTTCGCGGTTGGTCGCTGTGAGCCGGTGGCAATCGTCGCCGCCAATGCGGATGGCTCGCTCACCCTGGCGCGGCGCATCCCGCCCGGAAAGTATCTGGCCTGGGCGATGCGCACGCCGCAGAGCAGCGCGGCAGACATGCGCCGCAGTGTCGCCGGCCTGGCGGCCGCAGCGCCCGGTCCGGCGGCCGCCATAGTCTTCTCGTGCATCGGTCGCGGGCCCTATCATTATGGTGACGAGGACCGCGACATTGCCTGTCTGCGCGAGCGTTTTCCCACGCTACCCCTGATCGGCAGCTATGGCACCGGACAGATTGCTCCCGCTGCGGCCGGCGCCACCCGTCTGATGCACAACACGGTCGTCACTGCCCTGATCAGCCATCCCAGCCGGAGTGCCGATGTTCAACCCGACTCGTGAACAAGTGCGACAGTTCTTCTGTCAGGCCTGGCGGAAGTACCGCGAGCGCGCCATCCTTGAAGGTGCCGAGGTGACGGCGGCCGACCTGATCCTGCATCATCCCGAGTACCACGCGCTGCTCGAGGACCCGGCGAGCGCGCTCGAGCAGGAGTTTACGCCGGAGATCGGCCAGATGAACCCGTTCCTTCACCTGTCATTGCATCTGGCCGTTGCCGAGCAGGTCAGCATCGACCAGCCGCCGGGTATTCGCGCCGCCTACCAGGCGCTGCGCGCCCGTTTCGACGTGCATGAGGCCGAGCACGCGATTCTCGAATGCCTGGGCGAAACGATCTGGCGTGCCCAGCGGCACGGCGTGGCGATGGACGGCGCTGCTTATCTGGAATGCGTACGGCGCGTGGCCGGACTCTGAGCTGCCGTCCGCCTCCCGGCGCCGGGTCCGGGCACCTGCCCAGGGGATAAGCGAAAGCGGCTGTTGCCAAGCGCGTGTTCGAAAAAAAACCGGCCTGTGCAGGCCGGTTCATGGTTTTCTCCCGCAGGCGGTCAGCCGATCCGGCGGCGGCGCAAGGCACCCAGGCCGGCCAGGCCGATCCCCAGCAGCGCCAGGGAAGCCGGCTCGGGTACGTCATTGCTGGCCAGGCCGACAACGCCTACGGTCAAGCCGTGCCAGTATTCGGACGTGTCCGTGAAGGAGATTGATGTGTAAACTCCCGGCAAGCGGATTACGCCGTGGACTTCGCCATTGCCGAAGAAACCGGTGCCGGTACCGTTGAGGATCGGTGTTCCGTTGCCCCAGTATCCGTTGCCGAAGCTGAGGATTTCGATCGGCACGCCGAAGTCGACTGTGTTGCCGTTCCAGCTCACCAGGGCGATCAGCGGATCCTGTACCGCCTGTGAGAAGGCGATCGTCTTCAAACCGCCAGCGTTGAGGGCAATGATGTCGGCGGCGGGCGGTGCATTATCGACCACGGCGCTGGTGTAGGGGGAGGACGGGTTCCAGTAGTCGATGCCGCCGCTCGTCTGAGCAAAAGTGTACGCGCCACTGAAGGCTACACTCACGCTGCTTGCTCCGACCTGCAATGAGCCTATGACACCCGGGCTGGCAGTTGACTCGCTGGTCCAGTCGGTCCAGCTGACCGGGGCAGCCGCCGCCACGGACGAGGCCACGGCCAGTGCCGGGAGCAGAGCGCTACAAAGTTTGTTGATCATTTTGTTCTCCATGAAGAGGTGGAAGCTGAATTCCATGATTTGGCGGTCGACCGTGCCGGGTTCAGAAGCACCGTTGTCACCCCATCGCTTTCGAGCTCAGCGCATGGTCGGAGCTGCTTGTCGACCTGCCACTGGAGACGCTCGATCCGAGAGACCGAAAAGGCCGTCCTCGTTGGAATAAAAGCAATTCATGTGCCATGATTTTAATCATATAATTTAATTTATTAATTGATACTCCCGTCGGCTGGAGTGTAAAACGTACCGACAATCGATCGCGTGACTCAGAACAGGGAGCGCGCCCGAACAACCGAACATCGGGCGGCGCCAGGCGGCGGATGGTCGGAGAAGCGATCTGGCCAATCGCCGCGAGAGTGCGAGGCCGGTATTGCCGCTTTTCGCGTAGAATCGGCGGCTCTTCGGGAGGTCAAACCACCATGCGCTTTTCCGGATCCGACACCTACGTCACCACCCGCGACCTGACCCTGGCGGTCAATGCGGCGATTACCCTGCAGCGACCCCTGCTCATCAAGGGCGAGCCGGGAACCGGCAAGACCATGCTTGCCGAGGAAGTTGCCGCCGCGCTCCGTCTGCCGCTTTTTCAGTGGCACATCAAGTCGACCACCAAGGCGCAACAGGGGCTCTATGAGTACGATGCGGTTTCGCGCCTGCGTGATTCGCAGCTTGGCGAGGCGAAGGTGGCCGACATCGGCAGCTACATCGTCAAGGGGGTGCTCTGGCAGGCGTTCGAGTGCGAGACCCAGTCAGTGGTGCTGATCGACGAAATCGACAAGGCC
The DNA here is from genome assembly GCF_016789985.1 of Accumulibacter sp. Lineage (GTDB taxonomy): Bacteria > Pseudomonadota > Gammaproteobacteria > Burkholderiales > Rhodocyclaceae > Accumulibacter. The sequence goes on along the minus strand of NZ_JAEUOL010000049.1, from coordinate 4,433 downwards.
GACATCGAGTTTCCCAATGACCTGCTGCGCGAGCTCGATCGCATGGAGTTCTTCGTTTACGAGACTCGCCAGAATGTCCGCGCGCGTCACCGGCCGGTCGTCTTCATCACTTCGAACAACGAAAAGGAACTGCCGGACGCCTTCCTGCGGCGCTGCTTCTTCCATTACATCAGGTTTCCCGACAAGGAGACGATGCAGCGGATCGTCGACGTCCATTTCCCCGGTCTGAAGCCGGCCCTGTTGCGCGAGGCGCTCGAAGTCTTCTTCGAACTGCGCGAAATTCCGGGATTGAAGAAGAAGCCCTCGACCTCGGAGCTGCTCGACTGGCTCAAGCTCCTGCTGGCCGAGGACATTCCGCCGGAAGTTCTGCGCAGCAAGGAGCAGAAGGCGGCCATTCCACCGCTGCACGGGGCACTGCTGAAGAACGAGCAGGACGTACACCTGTTCGAGCGTCTGATCTTCATGGCGCGTCACAATCGCTGAAGCGCAGGCCAGTCCGTTGCGCTGAATGCCCGGACCACATCGACCGACCACGACGATGCTGATCGACTTTTTCCTGCACCTCAAGGCGAGCCGTCTGCCGGTCTCGCTCAAGGAGTTCCTCGCCCTGCTCGAAGCCCTGCGGGAACACGTCGTCGAGCACAGCATCGACGACTTCTATGTCCTGTCGCGCGCCGTTCTGGTCAAGGACGAAACCCATTTCGACAAGTTCGACCGCGCCTTCGGCGAATACTTCAGAGGCGTCGAGACGCTGCCGGGAATGGATGTGCTGATTCCCGAAGAGTGGTTGCGCCAGGCGGTGAAGCGGCACCTGAGCGCTGCCGAGCGCGCGCAACTGGAAAAGCTCGGCTGGGACAAACTGATGGAAACCTTCAAACAGCGTCTGGCCGAGCAGAAGGAGCGGCACTCGGGGGGGAGCAAGTGGATTGGCACTGGCGGCACATCGCCCTTCGGACATGGTGGAACCCATCCCGAAGGAATCCGGGTCGGCGGCAGGAGCGAGAACCGCTCGGCGGTCAAGGTCTGGGAGAAGCGTGAGTACCGCAATCTCGACGACACGATTGAACTCGGCACACGCAACATCAAGCTTGCGCTGCGTCGCCTGCGCCGCTTTGCGCGCGAAGGCGCGCCCGCAGAACTGGACCTCGAGGGTACCATCGCCGGTACCGCGCGCAACGCCGGCTGGCTCGACCTCAAACTGCGTCCCGAACGTCACAATGCCGTCAAGGTCCTCCTGCTGCTCGACATCGGGGGCTCGATGGACGATCACATCCGTGTCTGCGAGGAACTCTTTTCCGCCTGCCGGAGCGAGTTCAAACATCTCGAACACTATTACTTTCACAACTGCGTTTACGATCATCTGTGGCAGGACAACCGCCGCCGGCACAGCGAACGCATCCACACGCGGGACGTGCTGCACAAGTATGGCAACGACTACAAGCTGATCTTCGTCGGTGACGCCGCGATGAGTCCGTATGAACTCCTGCAGCCCAACGGCAGCATCGAATTCAACAACGTCGAACCCGGTGTTGCGTGGTTGCGCCGCCTGGCCGATACCTGGCCACACACGATCTGGCTCAACCCCGAATCGGAACATTCGTGGCAGTACCGGCAATCGACTTCGCTGATCTACAATTTGCTGGGTGGCCGCATGTTTCCGCTGACACTCGACGGGCTCGAGCGGGGAATGCGTTTGCTCAGCAAGTAGGCGGCTCGCCCATCGCGGCAGGCGAGGACGGCGGGTTTCCCGCAACTGCCTGCGGTCGACCGCACCGGAGGGCGGCGGTGGGCACTGCGGGCGAGGTGCCCGGCAATGCCGAGTTTTGCCCGGTTTGAGGCAGCGGCTTCCGGTCGCGGCCGATCACCCGCTGGTGGCTGTAGTCGGCCGCTGCCGGGCGGCCTAGCGTGCCGCGCACCAGAAGATAGTCCACGAAGGTCTGCGTGTAGCTGAGATAGGTATTCACGCTGTGGCCCGCCTGGTGGGCCTGGGCGAGCTTGGTGTAGCCGTCGCCGCCGGTTGCCAGGTAGTCGCTTGTCACCAGGGTGTAGGTGCGATCCGCTTCGATCGGACGCCAGGAGTCGCTGCCCTTCAGCTTCACCTCGACCTGGCTGAACCGGCTGCCCGGCGCTTTCGACAGGTCGAGCTGCCAACGCAGGCCGGCGGCGTAGGGATGCGAGCCATCCGATCCGCCGCGGTCGAGGTGGTTGCCGACCGCCTCTTCCAGCACTTCGACCACCTGACGGCCGCTGAGCTGTACTTCGAAAAGCACGTTGCTGTACGGTAAAACGGTGTAGGCGCTGCTGAACGTGACCTCGCCCCGGGGCAGCGGCGTACGGATGCCGCCTGCATTCTGCAGGGCAAGGTCGGCCAGTTTGCTGGCCTGGCGGTAAGCCTCGGCGACTGCCTGGGCGATATCGCTGCCGCGCGCCAGCGTGTTGGCTCGTTCACAGCCGGCGACACCGCTGCTGCGGTTGGTCGACTCGCCGGGAACTCGCACCAGGCAGAGCGATTCGCTGGCGATGCCGATCTTCTGCCGTTTCATGTCATCGAGGCGGCCCGCGAAGCGCGCGAGTTCTGCCTGGGCAGTCGGGTCGGGGATGACGACCCGCGCGCCGGACCCCGGCAGGCGCTCGAGGATTGCCCCACGCGTTACCGCGTCCACCGCGACGAAGTTGCCGCTGGCGTCCTTTCGGCGGAAGTCGTCGCCGATCGGCAAGCTCGCTTCGCCACCGCAGGCGAGCACTGCCGCATGCTCGTCGAAGCGGACCTTGAGCAAGCCGAAGAGCTTGGCGTACTCCCAGGCCTGGGCGATGCAGACCGGTTCGCCGTTGCGGTTGCTGACCAGCGTGGGATAGGGACCCGAGGAGGCGGTGATGCCGATCCCCGAAAAATCCCCGAGCAGCGTGTGCGAATCGCCGCCGATGATCACGTCGACGTCGGTCAGGCGTGCGGCCATCGCCTTGTCCGCCTCGTAGCCCTGGTGAGTGACCAGGATGATGTGCCGGATGCCCCTGGCTCGCAGCACGTCGATCGTTTTCTGCGCGGTGTCCATCTCGTCGAGGAAGCGGGTGCCGGGCAGCGGTCGCGAGGAATTCATCGTCTTGCCGCGCACCTCGATTCCGATGATGCCCACCGTTACGTCGTCGAACTGCCTGAGCACAAAGGGCTGCAGGTAGTCGTTGCTGGTCTGCGGCGCGAGCGGGGAGCCGACGGCCGGCTCGACGTTGGCGGCCAGAACGGCGGTCTGGCAGGGGCCGCTGCGCAGGTGGTCGAGAAAGCGCCGCAGGCCCGCATCGCCCTCGTCGAACTCGTGGTTGCCCAACTCGAAAACGTCGAAACAGACCGTGTTCATCAGCGCTGCGTCGGCCTCGCCGTTATACAGCGTGTGGTAGAGGGTGCCGGTCATCGCGTCACCGGCATGTATTTTCAACAGGTTGGAGCGCTGTGCGTTGGCCTTGAACAAGGCCGCCAGGCGCGGAAAGCCGCCAGTTTCAACGCGGGTCGGCACCCCGTCGAGCACCAGTTCAAAATCACGATGGGGTTCGAGATTGGAGTGATGGTCGTTGATATGGGCGATACTGAGTTCGAGGCCGGGGGCGGCAACGGGCTGTGGCGCACCAGTCCGGCAAGCGCTCAGTCCCAGGGTGAGGCCGAACAAGCCGGCCGACAGAAGGAAGGGGAGGATGGCTTGGCGCATGGCAACAGATCCGAAGTTGGCGAAGGGAGTCAGTGAAGCTTGACGGGATGAGCGACAGCATAAACCTTGCCGACCACTGCGTCAGGATTGTACGGGGCGTGATGCTTGTACCGGCCACGCCGGCCTTTTCCGTGCGTAGCGCGCTGCGGTTACGGGTTGCGTCCCGCCGGTGCGGCCACCAGCGATCTCTCTTACCACCTATCATGTTTCGGCCCCCTGAAAGAACTTGGGAAGAGGCAGTGCGCCGGCAGCGCGTCTCAAGAGAAGGCGGATGCCGCGTTTGAACCAGGAAAGGGCGCTGCGATAGGCTTTGCGGACACTCCAATGGTTGGGGTCGGTCTGCTCACGGGCTTTTTTTCAGTGGCGGTGGGATTGCAGCGGGCGTCCTCCTGCCCGGCCTGAACACACCAGTACATGGCCAGCGCCATGATCAGGATAAGGCAATCGAGACGCTTGGGCGCTGCGAGTTTCGTGTTAGACCCAAGCGGTAATGTCCGGTCTGTGCCAAGCAGTAATGTCCGCTTCAGGAGGAAGCGGAGATGGCGCAGATGGAGATCGGGTTGAACGAACGGGAACTGAAATGGCATGGGGTGTTGGAGCGGCTAAAATCTGGTGGGTTGAGCCAGGTTGCAGCGGCCGGGGAATTGGGGCTGTCGGTCCGGCAGGTCAGACGCCTGCAGCGCCGCTTGGAGATGGCGGGCGCGGCCGGGCTGCGCTCGGCCCGCCGGGGCAAGA
>NZ_JAEUOL010000010.1 GCF_016789985.1 Accumulibacter sp. | reverse complement strand
GATACAGGCCGGCTGGCTTCGCGCCGCGTTGCCGAGCCGCCCTCCGCTCTTCGGGCGCTACGCGCCCTCATCGCTGCGGGCAACTCGGCAACGCCTTTCCAGCTCGAAGGAAATTTACAGAAAGCATGTTGCACTAACAGGCCAGGAGCTGGCTGGCACGACTGCGGTTCGCTCGATCGGGGTTCCGGATTCGCTCCGGCTTCGCTACACTTCGCCGCCTGCCCGGATCTTTGCCGCGGCTGCCTCGTGCTACCACCTTGAGTTGCCCGCCGTGGCGGGAGATGCGGATCGACATGTCGAGCAGGAAAAAGCGCTTTCTGGTTCTGGCCGTTGCCCTGGCGGGTCTCGTCGCACTCGGTTACCTGGCCCACACGGTTTTCCGCGAGCCTGCCGGATTGCAGGCGCCGATGGCCGGCCAGTCAGGCGGGCCGCCGGGCGGCGCACCGCCTGGCGGTGGATCGTCTTCGAGCGCGCCGACGCGCGTCGAGACGGCGCGCGTGCAGGCCGCCGAGCTGGCGCTCGAGGCCAGTGCCGTCGGTTCGCTGCGCTCCAACGAATCGGTCGTCCTGCGCCCGGAGACGGCGGGGCGCATTGCCCGGATCAACTTCCGCGACGGGGTCGCGGTCGTCAGGGGGGGGCTGCTGCTCGAACTCGATGCGGCGATGCAGGGCGCCGAGCTGGACCAGGCGCGCGCCAACCTCGGACTGGCGCAGGCCAATCTCAAGCGCAGCGAGGATCTGTTCGCCAGGACCTTCATCAGCCGGCAGGCGCTCGACAACGCACAGGCCACCCTGAAGGTGCAGGAAGCGACGCTGGCTCTGGCCCAGGCGAAATTCGACAAGACGCGCCTCCGGGCGCCGTTCGCCGGCATCGTCGGCATCCGCAACGTGAGTGTCGGCGACTACGTCAAGGAAGGGCAGGATCTGGTCAACATCGAGGACATCGCCACACTGAAGATCGACTTCCGCCTGCCCGAATCCTATCTGCCGCAGCTCAGGCCGGGGCAGCGCCTCGAGGTATCGAGCGATGCGCTGCCGGGTCAGATCTTCCCGGCCGTGCTCGACGCGATCAACCCGCTGGTCGAAGCCGGCGGTCGCGCCATCGCCCTGCGCGCCCAGTTGCCGAATGGCGAAGCTCGCCTGCGTCCCGGCATGTTCGTGCGCGTGCGGCTGATCTTTGCGCAGCGCAACAACGTCCTGCTGGTTCCCGAGCAAGCGGTGATTCCGGACAGCAAGGCACCCTACGTCTACCGCGTGCTGGATGGCCGGGCGAAACGCACGCCGATCAGGACCGGCCTGCGGCGTGACGCCCTGGTCGAGGTGGTCGAGGGTCTGAGCGCTGGCGACGAAGTGGTCACCGCCGGGCAGATGAAACTGCGCGACGGTGCCACCGTGCGCCCGCTCGGCGAAGGCGGCGGGCCGGCCGCGTCAGCCCCGCCGGCTGCCGTGGCGCCGGTCAACAACAGCGTCGCCGCGCCGGCCGGGCCGGGCAAATGAAGATTTCCGACCTGTGCATCCGTCGCCCGGTGTTTGCGACGGTCCTCTCGCTGGCCATCATGCTGGTCGGGCTGGTCTCCTACACCCGCCTGCCGGTGCGCGAATACCCCAAGATCGACGAACCGGTGGTGACCGTCGATACCACCTATCGCGGTGCCTCGGCCGAGATCATCGAATCGCAGATCAGCAAGCCGCTGGAGGATTCGCTGGCCGGCATCGAAGGGGTGGACGTCATCACCTCGATCTCGCGCCAGGAGAACAGCCAGATCTCGGTGCGTTTCAAACTCGAACGCAATCCGGACTCGGCGGCCTCCGACGTACGCGACCGGGTTTCGCGGGTGCGCAACAAGCTGCCGGCGGACATCGACGAACCGGTCATCGCCAAGGTCGAGGCAGACGCCAATCCGGTCATCTGGATCGCCTTCTCGTCGGACAAGCACTCGGCGCTGGAAGTCACCGATGTCGCCAATCGCATCGTCAAGCCGCGGCTGCAGACGCTGCCCGGCGCGGCCGACGTGCGCGTCTTCGGCGAACGCAAGTTCGCCATGCGCATCTGGCTCGACCGCGACCGGCTGGCGGCCTTCAATCTGACGCCGCAGGATGTCGAGGATGCCTTGCGCCGGCAGAACGTCGAAGTGCCGGCCGGGCGCATCGAAAGCCAGAGCCGCGAGTTCTCGGTGGTGGCGCGCACCGATCTTGCGGAGCCGGCGCAGTTCGCCGAGATCATCGTCAAGCAGGCGGCCGACGCCCGGGGCAGCTATCCGGTGCGCATCGCCGACCTCGGCCGGGTCGAGATCGGTGCCGCCTCCGAGCGCAGCAGCGTGCGCTTCAAGGGCCGGCCGGCGGTCGCTCTGGGGGTGATCAAGCAGGCCACGGCCAATCCGCTCGAACTGTCGCGCGCCCTGCGCGCCGAGTTGCCCAGGCTGATCGGCGAACTGCCGTCCGGCATGACGGCAAACGTCGCCTACGACTCCTCGGTGTTCATCGACCGTTCGATCGACGCCGTTTTCCACACCATCGGCGAGGCGATGCTGCTGGTGCTGCTGATCATCTTCCTCTTCCTGCGCAACTTCCGCGCCACGCTGATTCCGCTGGTGACGATTCCGGTGTCGCTGATCGGTGCCTTCGCGCTGATGCTGGTGCTCGGTTTCACCATCAATACCCTGACCCTGCTCGCGCTGGTGCTGGCCATCGGTCTGGTGGTCGATGACGCGATCGTCGTGCTCGAGAACATCTACCGTCACATCGAGGAAGGCATGCCGCGCCGCCGGGCAGCCTTCCAGGGGGCGCAGGAAATCGGCTTCGCGGTCGTCGCGATGACCATCACGCTGGCCGCGGTCTATGCTCCGGTGGCGTTCATGACCGGGCGTACCGGCAAGCTGTTCGTCGAGTTCGCGCTGACTCTGGCGGGCGCCGTGCTGGTCTCGGGCTTCGTCGCACTGACCCTGTCGCCGATGATGTGCTCGCTGCTGCTCAAGCACGAAACCCGCCACGGCAAGGCCTACCTATGGGTCGAGAATGCCCTCGACGCACTGACCCGCGGCTATCGCCGCGCCCTCGGCGCGGCGCTCGGCCGGCGCTGGCTGGTGATGCTCGCCTTCGCGCTGGTCGCCGGCGCCAACGTGTTGCTGCTCGGCGCGCTGAAATCCGAGCTGGCGCCGATCGAGGACCGCGGCGTCATCATCGGTGTCTTCCTCGGGCCGGAAGGGGCGACACTCGACTACACCGACCGCTATGCTCGCCAGCTCGAAAACATCTATGCCGGCACGAAGGACATCGAGCGCTACTTCGTCGTCGCCGGCAATCCGACCGTCAGTCAGGGCATCTCCTTCGTCGGACTGGTCGACTGGAACGACCGGCAGCGCAACTCGGCGGCCGTGGTCAAGGAACTGTTCCCGAAATTCATGGGCATCCCCGGCGTGATGGCTTTCCCGGTGCTGCCGCCCTCGCTCGGCCAGAGTCCGCGCGAGCGGCCGATCAACTTCGTCATCGTCACCTCGGCGTCGTACGCCGAGCTCGATCGGATGACCACCAGCATCCTCGATGAGGTGGCGAAGAACCCGGGCTTCACCAACGTCGATACCGACCTCAAGCTCAACAAGCCGGAACTCTCGGTGGTGGTCAATCGCGACAAGGCGATGGACACCGGCGTGCAGATCGAGACCGTCGGGCGCACGCTGGAAACCATGCTCGGCGGCCGCCAGGTGACGCGCTTCAAGCGTGAGGGCGAACAGTACGACGTCATCGTGCAGGTCGCCAACGCCGACCGCGCGACGCCTTCCGACATCCGCGACATCTTCGTCCGCGCCAGGGATGGCAGCATGATCCCGCTGGCCAACCTGCTGAGCGTGGACGAGACGGTCAGCCCGCGCGAACTCAATCACTTCGCGCAGCGGCGCGCTGTCACCATCACCGCCAACCTGACCCCCGGCTATGCCATGGGCGAAGCCCTGAGGTTCCTCGAACAGGCCGCCGGACGCGTCCTGCCGGCTGGTTACGCGGTTGATTACGCCGGCCAGTCACGCGAGTTCAAGCTTTCCTCGTCGTCGCTGGCGCTCACCTTCGTCCTCGCGCTGGCCTTCATCTACCTGGTGCTCGCCGCCCAGTTCGAGAGTTTCCGCGACCCATTCATCATCATGCTCACCGTACCCCTGTCGATGACCGGCGCGCTGCTCGCCCTGCTGCTCAGTGGCGGCACGCTCAACGTGTACAGCCAGATCGGCCTGGTCACGCTGGTCGGCCTGATCACCAAGCACGGCATCCTGATCGTCGAGTTCGCCAACCAGTTGCAGGAACGCGGCCGCGACCTCCGGTTGGCGGTGATCGAAGCCGCCGAGCTGCGCCTGCGGCCGATCCTGATGACCACCGGCGCGATGGTCCTGGGCACCATCCCGCTCGCCCTGGCGCGCGGCGCTGGCGCCGAAAGCCGCCAGCAGATCGGCTGGGTGATCGTCGGCGGCCTGCTGCTCGGCACCTTCTTCACCCTCTTCGTCGTGCCGACCGTGTATACGCTGCTGGCCCGCCGCAAGACGGTTGCCGAGGGCGTGGCGGGGGCGGCCGAGGCGCATTGAGCGCCCGGGCTGCCGCCGCGCCGGTCCGGTGCGCTCGGCCAGCCCGTTGCTGGCCTGGGTCGTTGGAACCATTCGTCGTGCCAGCAATCCGATCAGACATCCGGGAGTTCCGGCGCGCTCGCGGAGCGAGCCTTTGCCCACACCGCTGCGACAGATGCCGGGTACGCCAACGACGCCGCTCCCGGCCGGGGAATCCGCCGTTACGACCATCGGAGTTCGCCTGTTGAACGGTCGCGGGTCGATGGTCGGCCGTCGGAGTGCGATGTGATCCGTCATCGGCAGGCAGTCCTGGCCGGTCGAGCGCCGGGACGCGGAATTGCCGCCAGCCACGGCAGGAGGAAGATATGTCGAGAGGAACAGCCAGCGCGCAACGAGTCGTCGAACGCCATTTCCGGAAGTTTGTCAAGGCGACAGGTATTCAGGGGTTTCGGTTCGTCGTGGTCGATGTCACGAAGATCGGGCGGAAGACGCCAAAGTTCGAACTCGCCGTCAAGTTCGCGGACAACATGACGGTGTTGCATCAGGATGCCCATTGGCGACCTGCGGGTTTGCGCAAGATCGCCGTGCCCGCCGACCAGGCAGAAGAGTTCGCGCGCCGCATTCTTCCACGCCTCGCCGATGCCGTGTTTTTCGCAACCATTGACGTCGGATACATGGGGCAGGTCGAGACCGTGCATGCCTTCCTGCGGCGCAAGGCCGCGCCGGGCAGGCTCGGCAGGATCATCGACCCGCTCACCAGCTCTTACCTGGTTCTCGCCAAGGAAACACGCCAGCGCGGGTCTGACGAGTTCTTCATCCAGTTCCATGACGCCTTCGGACCAAACTGCAGCTTCAACGGCAAGATCGAAGCGATCTGCGCCGGGGCCAAGCTGCGAACCTGTGCCGGCGAAGTGACCTACGACAACAGCCGGGGTACCTTCCTGAATCACGGCATTGCGGAAAAGCATATCCGCCAGGAGAACGGCTGCTGCGTGATGGACTGCCTGTTCGACCTGCAGTACGGCCTGACCGGCGTCGAGGTGACCTATACCAACGGCAACTGGAGCGTCAGCGGGGGCAATTTCAGCGAGGACATTTACCATAAGGAAATCACCCTGACCTCTTGCTGTCCGCTTCCCGCTCCTCCTTCATCCAGTCTGTCCGACGAGACCGAAGGTTATCTGCACAGTGGACCACTGGAGGATGAGTAGCCAGGAAAACGTCCACACCGCAACCAACAAGGAGATCGTCCGATGCCTGACCAGGAGAAGAGCAATGGCCCGCGCCCGGGATCGTCGAAACGGCGCTGGCCGATCAAATGCTGTCCCGATCTGATCCTGCTGCCGGCTGATCCGACCGGCAACCACATGCGTGCGCGCAAGGGTGGCCTGGTGTGGGCGGGACAGGAGTTCGAGATGCGTCTGACCTTCGCCGATTCCGAGGGTGACGGGGATGAAGAGGGGGGGTGCCGGTGCAGTTGTTGCGAATACAGGCAGTACGTCCGCGGCACATTCAGACTCAATGGCCGGCTCCAGGAGCACCGTCTGGTCGACGGACGAATGCACCCGACCAAGTGGCGAGAGGACGCGATTCAGCGGTTTCCGGGCGGCCAGTTGCTGCGCTATGGTCACCGCCGGGACACCTACTCGACCTGGGACGACTACCCACCGCTCAGGGGTTCGGGATGCGCGTACCGCGGGCGGGATGCGCCGGGGGTGGTCGCGCTACCCGGCACCGCTTTCGAGATCGACCTCTATTTCAAGGGTGAAGTGCGGGATGTGTGCGAGAACAGAATCGTCGTGCAGCGATATTGGCGGGTGTCATACGCCGGGATTCTGCGGCGGCCCTGAGCGGGCAGCGGCCCACACGGCGCTTGAACCGGGCGCAAAGGCAACGCTGCGGACAGGTATCGCATCCCGGGAGGCGTTGTCGAGTGATCCGGAAACACGTCTCGTCGCTCTCCCGGAGGGTGGGCTGTCCTGTTTCACCGAATCAGGCGATTGCCGCCGGCAGCCCGGTCCACACGATTCCCGCCGGCAGGCTGGCGCGGCCGATGCGGCCCTGAAAGCCGCGCGCCGGCAGCGCGTAACAGCGCACGTCGTCTTCCTGCGGCTTGATCAGCGCGTCGATCTCCTGCAGGCAGCGGTCCTTGGCGGTTGCACTGCCGACCAGCAGGAAGATGCTGTATTCGAGCGGCGTCGCGTGCCGGCACATCTCGCGATGCACCCGCAGCAGGCGGCGCGGATCGCTGATGTCGTAGCCGATGACGAAGGCCAGGTCAGCAGCCATCACCGGCGGGCTCGTCGTGGGGGCCGGCCGGTGCCAGCCCGATCGCGTTGCTCACGTCCGACACGCTCTCGGCGAGCAGCTTGCGCAGGCGGGCGGCCAGTGCTTCCCATTCGGCGTAGAAGCGGGCGCGGCCCGCCTTGCCGAGCAGGCAACCGGCTTCGCTCTGCGTGAAATCCTCCGGTCGCAGCTTCTCCGAGCGAAAGAGCATCAGTGCCTGGCGATCGACCTCGACGCGCAGCGCTTCCACCAGGTCGCAGGCCAGAGACTCGCGCGCGAAATCGAGCGCGTGGTAGAAGCCGATGAAGGGATCGAGCCCCGCACCATACAGGGCGAGCACGGCTTCCGCGTGCAGCAGGGTGTAACCGAGCGAGAGCAACGCGTTCGCCGGATCGCGTGGCGGCCGGCGGTTGCGGCCGGCAAAATGCAGGCGCTCCGGCAGCAGATCGGCGAAGCCCTCGAAGTAGGCGGCAGCGCCGGCGCCTTCCAGGCCGCGCAGCGAGGCGATCGACGGCTGTTCGTCCACCGCGGCGATGCTGCTCGCCAGGCGCTGTAATGACAGCGTCAGCAGATAGCGCGAGCGCGGCTCGCTGTCGCGACGTTCGGCGAGCAGGCCGGCCTGGGCACGCAGTTTGGCCTCGACGATGGCGCGCGCGAAGCGCAGGCAGAACTCGCCGTCGCGCGAGCGCGCGTACTGCGCCACCCGCCTTGCCGCATCGTTGTGCGGGCGACCGAGCAGCAAGGTGGGCACCGCCTTGCGGCCGGACAGCACCACCACGCCGATGCCGCGTTCGCCGAGCTTGCCGAGCAGCGACGAGGAAAGCGTCACGTCGCCGCGCAGGAACACCCGCGCCAGCGGCGCCAGCGGCACCGTACCGACGCGCTCGTCGTTCTCGTAGAACACCAGCGCTTCACCCTCCGCCTTGAGCGTCACACCGCGTCGGTCCACGTACAGGCTGGTCATTGTGCCTTTCTCCTCGCTCAGACGATCAGGAAAACATCGGTCGCCGGCTGGGTCGCCCGGCCCAGCAGGTCGCGCGTCATGCGCGGATCGAGCTGGAAGATGTGCGTGCGGTCCTCCGCCGGATCGAGCAGGTCGGCCAGCGTGCTGCGCACCGCGCACAGTTCGGCAGGCGTCAGCCAGCACTCGAAGAAGGATTTCTGGCCACCGACCTTGAACCTAAATTCCTCTGTTAGCCCATTGCGGCAGCCAGACCAGGAGGGGCCAGGGCCGTGTGCCGCGGCATCTTGGGTTTGACTGCGATGATTTTGTCGACGATGTAGCGAACCAGTGCAGGCCAGCGGGCGGCTTT
>NZ_JAEUOL010000298.1 GCF_016789985.1 Accumulibacter sp. | reverse complement strand
GACGGTCGGGGGTTGCGCCGCATGTTCGCCAAGCCAGGCGGCCACCTCGGGGCGAGCCGCCAGCAGGTTGCGCAGGTAGTGGCTATGCTGCTCGGCGACCCGCCACGGCGGGGAAAGAACAAGCGGCGAAGGATCGCGGATGTCGCCATGACAGTTGCTGTTCATCATTCCTTTTTCTCGATGGTGCCGGGTGGGCGCTTTGCCACAGTCGCTGATGAGCCGCGGCAAAGCCGTTACAATGGGACATTCGATCACCCGCCCGGGCATCCCGACATTCTAGTGACGCGCACCAAACATTGGCAAAAGTCTCTCGGCCCTGGCCCGATCTGATGCACCAGGAGGAACTGCGCCCGGCGATCTATCATCGCCTGCACCGTCTCATGCCGTTCATCGCGCACCCCGGGGTGCGCCAGGCCTGGCACTGGACAATGCGCGGCCTGCTGCTGCTCTATTTCGCCTTCGTGCTGCTGGTCTTGGCTCTGCGTTATCTGATCCTGCCCAATGTCGAAAACTACCGGTCCGACATCGAGCGCGCAGCGAGCCGGGCGCTTGGACTTTCGGTCGCCATCGGCGGCATCGCGGCGAGCTGGGACGGCATCAATCCGGACCTCGTCCTGTCCGACGTCCGCCTCTCCGACGCCCAGGGACAGCCGGCTCTGACCTTCACGCGTGTCGAGAGCATTCTCTCGTGGACTTCATTGCCGCGACTACAACTGCGCCTGCACCTGTTGCGCATCGATGAACCGACCCTGCATCTGCGGCGCGATGCCGACGGCCGCTTTTTCGTCGCCGGAATTGCGGTCACTGAACAGGACGAAGACGGCGGTCTCGCCGACTGGGTGCTGGTGCAGAAACGAATTCGCGTCAACGGCGCGACGGTGCTCTGGGAGGACGCCAAACGCAACGCCCCGGCGCTGATCCTCGAGGATGTCAATGTGGCGCTCGACAACGACGGCCGCCAGCACCGTTTCGGCCTGACCGTCCTGCCTCCGCCCGAACTGGCGTCGAAACTCGACCTGCGCGCCGATTTCCGCGGCAGGGATGGCACAAGCGCAGCCGCGTGGAAGGGACAGGCTTTCGCCCAGATCGACCAGGTCGACCTGGCCGCCTGGCGCCATTGGTTCGACTACCCGTTTGCCCTGCCCCAGGGGCGCGGCGCAGTCCGCGCCTGGGTCGGCTTCGCCGACGGCAATCTGCAGGAGGTGACGGCGGATCTCGCGCTCGATGAGGTCCATCTGCGCCTGGCCAGTGATCTGCCGCAACTCGAACTGGAGCACCTTGCCGGCCGCGTCAGCGCCCACCTGTCGGCAAAAGAGATCAAGCTCGATGGGCGCCACCTGGAACTGGCAACGCGGCCGGGCGTCGACGAGGGTACGGCAGGAGCATCGGCCATCCGTATCGCACCAACCGATTTCCACGTCGAGTGGCAACCCCCGGCAGCAGGCAGCACTGCGCTGCGCGGCAGTATGACCGCCAGCCTGCTCGACCTGGGCGCGCTCAGCGGCCTGGCTGCCCATTTGCCGCTCGACGCGGGATCACGTCGCTTGCTCGGCGAGTTTGCGCCGCGTGGCCGGATCGGCGAACTGCGCGTCAACTGGCAGGGCAACGCCGAAGGCCTCGACGCCTACGCGCTGAAGGGCCGTTTCGAAGACCTGGCGCTCAAGCCGTCGGAGCGCTTTCCGGGGGTCAGCGGCTTGTCGGGCTCGATCGAAGCCAGCGAACAGGGGGGCGTCGCCCAGTTACGCTCGCAACAGGTCCGGCTCCGGCTGCCGGCGGTCTTCCCCGAATCGGAGATCGCCCTCGACACGCTCAGCGCCCAGACGAAATGGAAGATCAGCCAGGGCAAACTGGATGCGCAACTGTCACGTGTCGAGTTTGCCGGCGCCGACGCCGCCGGCTCGGCGCAGGGAAGCTATCACTACAACGGAGAGGGGCCGGGCAGCATCGACCTGACGGCCGCGCTGACGCGTGCCGACGCGCGGGCCGTCTGGCGCTACCTGCCGGCTTCGATCAACGTCGATGCCCGGCACTGGCTGCGTGACGCGCTGCAGCAGGGAAGGGCCAGCGACGCCCGACTCATCCTGAAAGGAAACCTGGCGGACTTCCCGTTTCTCGACCGCAAGAAGGGTCAGTTCCTGGTCACCGTCAAGGCGGAGGATGTGACGCTGGATTACGGCACCGGCTGGCCGGCGATCAGCGGCCTCGATGCCGATCTGCGCTTCGAGGGAGCCAGCATGGTCGTGCAGGCACGCCGCGGCTCGATCCTGGGTGCCAGGCTGGCGCAGACGCGCGCCGAGATACCCGACTTCGATGCCCCGGTCTGCATGCTGAAGGTCAGGGGACAGGTCGAGGGACCGACGGCGGAGTTCCTCAAGTTCATTGTGCACAGTCCGGTGGCCGACCAGATCGACCATTTCACCGACCAGATGAGCGCCCGCGGTACGGGTCGCCTGGAGATCGGACTGCTCATTCCGCTCGAAGAAGCCCGCCTCGGGGACTCGAAGATCGATGGGACTTACCACTTCCTGAGCAACGAGGTCAACGTCGATACCGCCTTGCCGCCGCTGCAGCAAGTGAAAGGCAGCCTGCAGTTTTCCGAGAAGGACCTGCGTGTCCCCGAAATCAACGCGCAACTGTTCGGCGGCCCGGTGCGAATCACCGGTGGCACGCAGGGCGGCAAGGTGCAGGTCGTCGCCAGCGGCACTCTGCTGGTCGACGACCTGCGCCGCCGCCTCGATTCGCCGCTGCTCGCCAGCGTTTCCGGCAGCACCCCGTATCGCGCCGAGGTCAGGGTCCGCAAGGGCGAGGTGGAACTGGCGGTAGACTCCAATCTGGTCGGTATCGCGTCAGCCTTGCCGGCACCGCTGGACAAAGGCTCCGGCGAAGCGCTGCCGCTGCACTTCGAGAGCGGACGGTTGCCGCCCGCGTCAGCGACCGGCGGTCAGGCGATCGTCCGCGACCAGTTGCGCGCCACCCTGGGTAATGTGCTCAGCCTGCAACTGATTCGTCGCAAGCAAGGCGACGAACTGCAACCGGAACGCGGGACGCTGACGATCGGTCGACCGGCCGCCCCACTGCCGGAACGTGGACTCAACGTCGGGGTCACGCTGAAGACGATGGACCTCGATTACTGGCAGAAGCTCCTCGCCGGCGATAACAGGAAAGGTGGCGAGAACCCGGCGGCGAGCTTTCCCATCGCCATCGACCTCAAGACCGATGAACTGTTCCTGGTCGGTCTGGCGTACACCGGCACCAGCATCACCGTGACCGGGGTGACCGCACGCTGGCGTGGCAGCATGCAGTCCGATCAGGCCACCGGTACTTTTCAATGGGACGGCACCGGCGCCGGCAAGCTGAAGGCGCATTTCACGAAATGGCGCCGCCCGGACAAGATGCGTACCGAAACGCCAGCGGGCGAAGCGCTCAAGGAACTGCCGGCGCTCGATGTCGTGGTCGACGATTTTTCCGTCGGCGAGAAACGTTTCGGACGCCTCGAAGTGCAGGCGCATAACGAGGGCGGTATCTGGCGGCTCGACAAGATCGACTTGCGCAACCCGTACGGCAGCCTGTCGGGCAGCGGGCAATGGCAACTGAGCGCGGCCAACCGTACCCAGCTCGACTTCTCGCTGGAGAGCAGCGATGTCGGCCGGCTGCTCGCCCGGCTTGGCCATGGTGGCGCGGTACGTCACGGGACGGCGACCCTCAAGGGCCGCATCGGCTGGAACGATACACCGTCCTCGCTCGACTACGCGACACTGGGCGGCGACATGCAGCTCGAGGCGAGCAAGGGGCACTTCCTGAAACTCGACCCCGGAGCCGGCAAGCTGCTCGGACTGATCAGCCTGCAGGGACTGCCGCGTCGCTTCACCTTCGATTTCGGGGACGTTTTCAGCGAGGGCTTCGCTTTCGACACGATCAGCGGCAAGATGACGGTCAAGAGCGGTGTCATGCGCACCGACCGGCTGCAGATCGAAGGTCCCGCCGCGCGCGTGGTGATGAGTGGCGAAGCCGATCTGAAGAACGAAACGCAACGTCTGCAGGTCAGCGTCCAGCCCGAACTGGGCGCCAGCGCGGCGCTCGGCGTGGCGGTGATCAACCCGCTGGCCGGCGTCGCCACCCTGCTCGCCGACAAGATCCTGCAAGGTCCGCTGAGCAAGGCCTTCAGCTTCGAGTACCTGGTCACCGGCAAGTGGGACGACCCGCACGTCGAACGCATCGCACGCCCGACCATACCGGGGGCGACACCTTGATCAGACCCGGCCAACTCCAGGCCCGGTCACTCTCATCGGAGCAAGCCATGATGAATCCGTCCCCCCCCGCACTGCCGCGCGGCGCACACCCTGCCCCGCGGCTGCGTGTTGCCGCCCTGCAGATGGTATCGACGCCGCGCGTCGAAGAGAACCTGCGCACCGCCGCCGCCCTGATCCGCGAGGCGGTGGCGCAGGGCGCCGAACTGCTGGCCCTGCCCGAATACTTCGCCATCATGGGCATGAGCGATACCGACAAGGTCGGCGTGCGCGAGTCCGACGGGGCTGGCCCGATCCAGGATTTCCTCGCGGCCAGCGCCCGTCAACACGGTGTCTGGCTGATCGGCGGCTCGCTGCCGCTGTGGACCGACCGGCCGGACAAGGTGCTGAACTCGAGCCTGGTCTACAATCCGCAGGGAGCGCGCGTCGCGCGCTACGACAAGATCCACCTTTTCGGCTTCCGTCAGGGCACCGAGAATTACGACGAGAGCACGACGATCGAGGCCGGCCGGCAACCGACCGCTTTCGACACGCCTTTTGGCCGGGTCGGCCTGTCGATCTGCTACGACCTCAGATTCCCGGAGCTTTATCGCCGCCTGGGTGTCACAGACCTGCTGGTCATTCCAGCCGCCTTCACCGAGACGACCGGTCGGGCGCACTGGGAAATCCTGCTGCGCGCACGGGCGATCGAAAACCAGTGCTATGTGCTGGCCGTGGCGCAAGGCGGCCAGCACGAGAACGGACGTCAAACGCACGGCAACAGCATGCTCGTCGACCCCTGGGGAACGATCCTCGATCGCAAGCTCAAGGGTCCGGGAATCGTCATCGGCCAGCTCGAACAGGCCCGCCTGGCCGAAGTGCGCGCCAGCCTGCCGGCGCTGACGCACCGCGTGATGTAACGGGAGGGCAGGACGGGCCAATCAACCGCAGCCACCATGGAAATTCAATGACCGCAAGAGCTCAGACCCTTCTCGCGCAGGCCCGCAAGACCCTGCTCACACCCTACGGCCTCGATGTCGCAGACCTCACGCCGGTGTTCGGCAAGATCATGGCGCATCAGGTCGATTATGCCGACCTCTACTTTCAGTACAGCCGCTCCGAAGCCTGGAGCCTCGAGGAG
>NZ_JAEUOL010000039.1 GCF_016789985.1 Accumulibacter sp. | reverse complement strand
AGGGGGTGATGCTCGACGCGTTGCGCCATTTTGTCGACTCCTTCGAAGGTTTGGGTAAGAGTGCCCCGAAAGAATCACTTGGGATACAGGCCGGCTGGCTTCGCGCCGCGTTGCCGAGCCGCCCTCCGCTCTTCGGGCGCTACGCGCCCGCATCGCGGCGGGCAACTCGGCCACGCCATTCCAGCTCGAAGGAAATTTACAGAAAGCATGTTGCACTAACTGATTCGCCGAAAAACACGGCACAACATTTCTCGGACGACCACGAATACATTATTTGCTTTGCGCTCAACAAAACTGTCTGGCGACCCAATAGGATGCCTCGCACGGACGTTATGAATGCTCGCTTTAAGAACCCAGACAACGATCCGCGCGGCTCTTGGCTATTGAGCGACTTGGCTGCTCGCAATCCGTATAGCTTGGGTATCTATCCGATCACCACACCTTCGGGTCGAATAATCGAAGGCCCACCTGCGGGAAGTTATTGGCGCGTAAGCGAAGACAAGCTGCGCCAACTCGACGCTGACAACCGAGTGTGGTGGGGTAAAGGCGGCAACAACCGACCGGGAGTGAAACGATTTTTATCAGAGGTTCGCGACGGCGTCGTACCTCAAACATTGTGGAAATGGGAGTCTGTCGGGAGCACACGCCATTCGAAGCAGGAATTGAGCGATATTCTTGCCGCAGAAAGTGGTTACGAATTGTTCGTTACGCCAAAGCCAATCGCCCTGATGGAGCGCATCCTCCGCATCGCCACCGATCCCGGCGACATCGTGCTGGATTTCTTCGCCGGTTCGGGCACCACGGCGCAGGCGGTGTTGAACTTGAACAGGGAAGACGGTGGCGAGCGCAGTTTCATCCTCGTTTCCAGCACCGAAGTAACGGCTGATGCGCCAGACAAGAACCTCTGCCGCGACGTGTGTGCCGAGCGCGTGCGGCGCGTGATCGCCGGTTACGACAACAAGAAAGGTCAGGCAGTCGCCGGGCTGGGAGGCGGATTCGCTTATCTGCGCTGTCGGCGAATTCCGGCAGCAACAGTCTTTCGTGGCATCGAGCACGAACAAGTGTGGACGGCGCTGCAACTGATCCATGACGTGCCACTGACCCGCTATCGGGCGGACTCGCCGATGCAGACGGCAGCCAGCCAGCGCGCCCTGGTGATCTATCTGCCGAAGCTCAGCGGCGCGGTGCTGGAGGCGTTACAGGCCGCGATCCATGCCGCCGGGCAGGCGGTGGTGTATTCGTGGCAGCCGGCGCTACTGGCGCAGCGGCTGACCGATCCGCGCATCGCATTCGAGGCGATCCCGGCGTTTCTGGTCAATCGCTTCGGTGCGCGCTCAGCAGCGGCGGGAGGCCGGCCATGAGCGCGCCGTCACCGAAGGGGTATCAGCGCGAAGCGGTGGCCAACGCGCTGGAGATTTTCCGCTACGCCGAAAGTCAGTTGCGCCAGGCGGACGACAATGCCAGTCGCGCCGCGGCGACCGCTTTCAATGGCTGCCTGCTGCTGGAAGCGCCGACCGGATCGGGCAAGACGCTGATGGCCGGCATGATCGCCGAGAGCTTCGCCGCGCCCGACCGGGAGTCCAACGCACGCATCGTCTGGTTCTGGTTCACGCCCTTCGCCGGACTGGTCGAGCAGGCCAGGGGGGCGATCAAATCCACTTTCGTCGGGCTGCGCGTGCGCGATCTGCAAGGCGATCGCAAGACGCGCGGCACCAGGAGCGGTGATGTGTTCGTCACCACCTGGGCATCGGTGGCGGCGGCCAATAAGGAAACGCGCAAGGTGCGCAGCAGCGGTGAATTCGTACTGGCGCTGGACGACCTGGTTGCCGAATTGCGCGCCGATGGCTTCCGGATTGGCGCGGTGGTGGATGAGGCGCATCACGGTTTCGCGCGGGCGAGCGAGGCGGTGCGCTTCTATCGCGAGACGCTGCGACCGGAATTCACGCTGATGATTACTGCCACGCCGGACGATCAGGACGTGGACAAGTTCAAGAAGGCGGCGGGCATCGGCCACCTGCATCGTATCTGCGTGAGTCGCAAGGAAGCGGTGGACGCCGGGTTGATCAAGGATGGCATCAAGTCCATCGCCTATCTGGCGGCAGACGACCAGAAGGAGCTGGTCGACTTCGCGGCGACCGCGTTGGCCGACGGCTGGAGCATGCACGGCGCCATCAAGCAAGGTCTGCAGGCGGCCGGTGTGGGCCTGGTGCCGTTGATGTTGGTGCAGGTGGGCAACAGCAATGCGGCCGTGCAGGAGGCGCGCACGCGCCTTGCGGCGCTTGGCGTCGCTGACTCGAAAATCGCCTGGTACACGGCGGATGATCCGAATGACGATTTGTTGGCGGTGGCGATCGACGAACAGAAGGAAGTGTTGATCTTCAAGGTGGCGGTGGCGCTGGGTTTCGACGCGCCGCGCGCGTTCACGCTGGTGTCGATGCGCGGCGCCAGGGATACGGACTTCGGCATTCAGGTGGTCGGCCGCATCCTGCGCGTGCATGGTCGCCTGCAAGGGCCGACGCTGGAACAGAAACTCCCCGAAATGCTGCGCTACGGTTATGTGTTTCTGGCCGATGCGGCGAACCAGAGCGGTCTGGTGCATGCCGGCGAGAAGATCAACGCGATTCAGAGCGAACTGTCGCAGGTTTGTCCCTTCACGATGGTGGTCAAGGTGGCTGGCCGCAATGAGATTCAGGTGACGCACAATGGGCAGGCGCAATTGTTGTCGGTGCCCTATACGCCGCCGGTATGGTCGGCGTCTGAATCGAACGTCACCAACGATCAAGATGGCACACAGCGTGCAGCGGAGTCACCCGCGTGGCAGCCGACAGGGATTCTGACCAATCTGGTATTGATGCCCACGGAAGCCGTGCCGCAGTCGCCACGGAATGCCGGCGCTGGCCCCCTGCTTTCGAGCAATCGGCGGTATGCGCTGCGTGGCGATGTACCGCGTGTCCATCGTTCGGAACGTCTGCCGCTGTCCACCTCCGATCTGCTGACCTGCATCGCCGCTAACGTCGCCATCGACCACAAGGTTTTCAACGCGGGGCTACGGCAGGCGGTGACAGTAACCCGCCACACCGTGGATTTATTCAAGGGCGACGAGAAAGTCGAGGCGATGCAGGCACGACTGTCCGACGCCGAAATCGCGCGCCGGGCGCAGAGCGTCATGTTTGACGCCGACTATCTCGATCCACGCGATCTGCACGATGCGCTGCTGAGGCGACTGAAAGCCGAGTTTGAACATACCGGCATTCCGCAGGACGATGCCGGAATTGAACGCTCACTGAACCGCATCATGGCGGCTTATCCACACTTGATCCGTACCGCCGCCCGCACTTGCGCGGCGAAATTCAAGGAAGTGTTCGACTCTGCTTCCTTGCCCGAGTATGTTGAACTACCGGCCGGCGCAAAAAAATCTCGCCTCAATGTGTATGGCGTGATGCCACAGGACTTGAACGGGCCGGAGCGCGCGTTTGCTGATCTACTGGATGCCGACACCTCGGGTACGGTCGAGTACTGGTTCCGCAACGAGCCGCGCAAACCCTGGTCGATTGGCATTGTGATGCCGAGCGGTGATCGTTACTTTCCCGATTTTGTTGTCAAAGTGGCCGGCCGCGCTGCCGGCGGAGGCTTGCTGCTGGTGGAAACCAAGGGCAAGCAGATCCTTAACGACGATGGCACACTGGACAAGATCAGGGCCGAGCACAAGCGGTACGGTGTGCCACTGATGCTGACGCAGGATGATGGTGGCCGGTTCATGACCGTCAAGTACTTCGACAAGAGCCGGCGCAATGAGGAAGACCAGGTTTTCCGGCTGGAGAATCTCGCGGGCTACTAGCCGCGCACATGCCTCCTATCCGTGCGAAGATTGCCCAGCGTCGGCACCATTCAGAGGACAAGCACGAAAAATGTGCCCGAATCGGTTCTGAGGTTCCCGTTTGCGTCATTGCGCGTCACGCAAATCACTCGGGCACATTTCTCTGACCGAATCAATAGCCTCGATCCGACTATTGAAGCAGACTCCTGATGTTGAGCATGCGTCTGGGGGATCGGGCGCTGCCGTTGATCTGGCTGGTCGCAGCGGGGGGGGGGGCCAACCTCGGGTTCGACGCGCCCCGTGCCCTGCTTGAGGTCGTGGTCGGCTGGTTGCCGACTTTGGCCTCGGTGTTGCTTGCAGCGAGGTCGGTGCGCGGCGGTTCGAGAGTGGCATCGAGATTCCCGTTGGCGTCTGGCATGAAGCCGGTCACGGAGCACCCTGGATCATTGCCATGAACAGTTCCCACGCCGGCGGCGGTACGTGGCTACGGTCTGCGCCGGGGTGTCGGGCCGATGTTCCCGGACGACAAAAACCGCGGTTTCGGCCACGAAGACACGCAACTGCGCTTTTCGCGGAGATCGACCACCCCCTGCTTCCTTTTGGGTTTCCTGCCATCACCAGCATCTGTCCGCCCGGTTGAAAGTGATGGGGGATGAGGCGCCTGACTGGTCGAGCGCGAGCGTGGGCTGGAACCGGATTGGGCGCACGAAATCTTCATGCTTGGATAGAATTCGTCCTTCACGTTTCGATTGCGAGAGGAGATACGCGATGAGTGACGACGGCGAGAAGTCCAGCACCTTCGAAATGATCTGCGGCCTAACACTTGCGGTTCTGGCTGCAGTGCTGGCGATCACCGATCTTGGTGCGGGCAAGTATGGTGATGACGAGATCATCGCCCACAACCAGAAAGCCAATGCCTTCGACTGGTATCAGGCGAAGGGAATCAAGCAATCACTGGTCGAGGGGCAGAGGGACCTCCTCAGGATACTTCTGGAGTCGCGAGTGATCCCGCCCGAAACCGAAGGCAGGATGGGTAACCTGATGTCCAATCTCGATCTGGAAATCGGCCGTTACAAGAAGGAGCGCAAGGAAATCCTCCTTGGCTCGGCAGCGGTGGGGCAAGAGAACTGGGTTCTCGATGAAGGTGGCAAGCTGGGCCAAGTCAAGGGGGCCAGGGAATGGGAAGCGGAAGCAGCGACTCTCGGGGCTGCGGGGGATACTTTCGACATAGCCACTTTCTTCCTGCAGATCTGTCTGGTGATGGGTGCCGTAAGCCTGCTTCTCAAGGGCGAGCGGATGCGCAACACCTTCTATGGCCTGATGGTTCTGCTCGGTGCAGTAGGGGCAGTGTATAGCGTCATGGCCTATGTACAGGCAGGCGCGTTCGGCTGAGCGGAGTGGTCACCGCTTTGTCTGAAAAAGGCTGGCCGGCCATGATCATCCGGGAGCAGCGAGAAGCCGCAATCGTGGAATGGAACCGGCGGTCCTGGCAGATCCTCGGGATCGTTGATCCATATCAAGACCTGCTCTGCGCCGCTGCTCTCTAATACGCAGCTTTCATTTGAGGACTGCACGATGTTTCGCATCTCGCAGTACATGCAGGAACTCCAGACGCCCCGGCAACCCGGACCGAAACAGAATCCGCCGGCGCCGGTGGTGATCTGGAATCTCATCCGGCGCTGCAATCTGACCTGCCGGCACTGCTATTCAATTTCCACGGACAAGGACTTTCCCGGCGAGCTGACGACCGACGAGGTCTTTGCCGTGATGGACGATCTGCGGCGCTATCGTGTGCCGGTACTGATCCTCTCCGGTGGTGAGCCTCTGTTACGGCCGGACATCTTCGATATTGCCCGGCATGCCAAGTCCCTGGGCTTCTATGTCGGCCTGTCGTCGAACGGCACCCTGATCGATGCGACCAACATTGCTCGTATCGCGGCATGCGATTTCGATTACGTTGGCGTTTCGCTTGACGGTATTGGTGAGACGCATGACCGCTTTCGTCAGATGAAAGGCGCTTTCGCTGCTTCCCTGCAGGGAATTCGTCTGTGTCGCGACCTGGGTCTGAAGATCGGCGTGCGTTTCACGATGACCCAGGACAATGCGCAGGATCTGCCGCCTCTGCTCGAACTGGTCGAGGACGAGGGAATCGACCGTTTCTACTTTTCGCACCTGAACTATGCCGGTCGGGGCAACAAGAACCGCCAGGAAGATGCACAACATCGGCTGACCCGCTGGGCGATGGATCTGCTCTTCGAGACCTGCTGGGATTATCAGCAGCGCGGTTTGCACAAGGAGTTCACCAGCGGCAACAATGATGCTGATGGCGTCTATTTCCTGCATTGGGTGACCAGGCGCTTCCCGGCCAATGCGGCGAACATGCGGGCCCGACTGGTACAGTGGGGTGGCAACTCGTCGGGCGTCAACGTGGCCAATATCGACAATCTCGGTAACGTCCACCCGGATACCATGTGGTGGCATTACAACCTGGGCAATGTTCGCCAGCGCCCCTTCTCCCAGATCTGGACGGATCTCTCGGATCCCCTGATGGCAGGTCTGAAGCGCTTCCCGCGAACCATATCCGGGCGCTGTGGCGAATGCCAGTACTTCGACATCTGCAACGGCAATACACGCGTTCGCGCGCAGCAAGTGACAGGTGACGCCTGGGCCGAGGACCCGGGTTGCTATCTTGACGACGAGGAGATCGGCCTTGCGCCCGGTCGTGAGCGCCTGATGGTCACACCCCACATCAGGCTACGGAGGGCATGATGGTCGGGCCTCTGCGCCTTGCCGGCATCTGGCTGGCTGCTGCTCTTCTCTGCCCCTGGCTGCCTGCGGCGGCGGGGGATGTCAAGACATTGTACGGCGAGCACTGCGCAGCCTGCCACGGAGAGACCCGTCTGGGTGGTGTCGGCCCGGCGCTGCTACCGGAGAACCTCGAGCGTTTGCGCAAGCCCGAGGCGTTGAAGGTGATCCGGGAAGGGCGCGTAGCGACCCAGATGCCGGCTTTCGCCGACAGGTTGACGGGTGATGAGGCACAGCAACTGGCCGAGTGGATCTACTCCCCGGCGTCGCCAGCGCCGGTATGGGGTGCGGAGGAGATCCGCAGCTCGCATGTGATCATCACCGACCTTGCCACGCTGCCGGCGTGGCCCGGGCCGGGGCTGAAGGGGGCCGATCCGCTCAATCTGTTCGTCGTCGTCGAGACGGGCGACCATCATGTATCCGTTCTGGACGGCGACAAGCTTGAGCGCCTGCACCGTTTTCCGAGCCGCTACGCGCTGCATGGCGGTCCGAAATTCTCACCGGACGGACGTTTTGTCTACTTTGCCTCGCGCGACGGCTGGATCAGCAAGTTCGACCTCTACAACCTGGTCGTTGTCGCCGAGATACGCGCCGGACTGAATACGCGCAACGCGGCGGTTTCAGGCGATGGCAAGTGGGTGATGGTCGCCAACTACCTGCCGCACAGCCTGGTGTTGCTCGATGCACGGGATCTCTCCCTGGTGAAGATCTTTCCGACGCTCAACGCGGCGGGCAACAAGACCTCGCGCGTTTCTGCGGTCTATGACGCGGCACCGCGCAGAAGCTTCGTCGCCGCTCTCAAGGACGTGCCGGAAGCCTGGGAAATCAGCTACGATCCGCTGGCCGAGCCGGTGGCGGAGGGCCTGGTGCACGATTTCCAGTACAAGGAAGGGGAGTTCAAGCCGGGCATGTTCTACCCTCGGCGAACCATGTTGAAGGACTATCTCGACGATTTCTTCTTTACTCAGAACTACGACGAGATTCTCGGTTCCTCGCGTTCTGCCACCAAGGGGCAGGTGATATTACTCGATGGGCGCAAGAAGGTTGCCGATCTGGACCTGCCGGGAATGCCTCACCTTGGTTCCGGAATCACCTGGAAATGGAAGGACCCTGCAGGGCGTGAGCGAACGGTCATGGCATCACCCAATCTCAACGAGGGTCTGGTAACGGTGATTGATCTCGACACTTACGAGAACGTCAAGCAGATCAGAACCCTCGGACCGGGTTTTTTCATGCGTAGTCACGAGAAGTCGCGCTACGCCTTCACCGACTCGATGATGAGCAAGGAAAACAAACATGTCCTGCAGGTCATCGACAAACAGACGCTGGAAGTCGTCGGGCAGATCAGGGCGGAACCGGGGCAGACCCTGGCGCACGTGGAGTTCACCCGTGATGGGCGTTACGCGCTGGCTAGCCTGTGGGAAATGGACGGTGCGCTGCTGGTAATCGATGCGCAAACTCTGCAGGAGGTGAAGCGCATACCGGCCAGGAAGCCGGTCGGCAAGTACAACGTGTGGAATAAAATAACCCGCTCCGAAGGGACCAGCCACTGAGTGGCATGGCAGTCCAGTGTCTTCCGGGCTGGCACCTCTTTTTTGCAGTCCAGGCTCAACGGCCTGGCGTACCAGAAGTTGTCTGTTGGGTGCCAGCAGGGCAAGTGGCCGTCGCTTGCCGACGTGCCATCGAGCAGTACCGATGTCTGGAGAAAACAGACTATGAGAACACCTACCCGCGGCTTGCCGCAGCGGTTTCTGTCGATGATTGTGTATCTGTTCCTGTCTTTCGCCGCTGCGTCTGCTCTGGCCGTGCCGAAGGCTGCCGAACACGAGGACGCGGAAGTGACCTTCGGCGAGGCCATTGGCGCGCCACCCAAAACGACCAACAAGAACACCAAGCAGCTACCCGCCGCGCCAGCGACGGTGAAGGCCGACGCCAAGGCAGCGGGCAAAGGGACCAAGCAAGTGTCGACTGCAAAGCGGACCAAAAACACAGCCAAGTCCCAGACGGGCAGTCCACCCGGTGCAACCAAGGCTGTCAGGAAGACTCCCGCACCTTCCGCACAGGGCAAGGCGGGGAAGAAATAGTGTCCAACCTCGTCGGGCTCGACGATCGAGCGCCTGTCGGCACGTTGGTTGCGCCGAGTAACCCTGAGAACAAAGGATTTCCTCATGCCGGGCCCCGTTTACGTTCTGCTTGCCATCTGGCTGGTGCTGGCCACCTCACCCGCTGCCGCACAGATGCCGCGTATCGAGTTGACTGTCGGCATGTACCGGATTGAGACAGAGGTGGCGGTCAGTGATGCGCAGCGGATGCAAGGCCTGATGCATCGCCGAAGCCTGCCGGCCAACCAGGGGATGCTGTTCGTCTTCCCTCAGGCGGCGCGCCATTGCATGTGGATGCGCAACACCCATGTGCCCTTGTCGGTCGCCTTTCTCGATGACGAAGGGCGCATCCTGAACGTAGAGGACATGCAGCCCGAATCCGAAAACAATCACTGCGCCGTGGGTGCTGCGCGCTTTGCGCTGGAGATGAACCTGGGCTGGTTCGTCACCAAGGGCATCAAGCCGGGGGTCCGCCTTGGCGGTATCGAAAAGTCTCCACCGCCTCGCTAGCCGCCGGCATTGGGCCGTGACCACAGCCCAACAATGAAGGCAGCCAGTGATCGGCCATGGCGTGACGGTCTGATGCGTAGCGCGGACAGTACGCCGTTTCTTCCCTGGCTACGCGATCGGGGCTCGCTGACGGCACGCATCCAGGCCAGAGGGCGCTTCGGCCTCAAAGTGCTGCATCAGGGACTTGCTCGACCAACGGCTGACGAAGCGGCGGCACTAGGGCTCAAACGAGATCAACTGGCCTGGGTGCGGGAGGTGGCGCTCAGTTGTGACGACCGCATCGTCGTTTTCGCGCACACGGTTTTGCCGTGTTATCCGCGTGGTCCACTAACGCGCTGGCTGGCTCGTCTCGGCACTCGGTCGCTGGGCGCGCTGCTTTTCGCGCATGCCGGATTTGCCCGTGGCGCGATGAACTTCAGACGGATCGATCGCCGCGATGCCTTGTTCTGGCCAGCGCTCGGCGCCCTGCAACCCGCTCTCCCGGCACCCGATGCCCTCTGGGCACGTCGCTCACACTTCCGTTTCGGTGCGCAGTCGGTCCTGGTGAGCGAAGTGTTCTCACCGGTTTTGCTGGACATAGGGCAGGCCGCTTCAGCCCTCTCGGTCGATCCGGACGCGAGCCGTGTCGAACTCTTGCCATGTCGTTCCATCAAAGAGGAGGAAGCTTTATGCGCATCGCTGTTCTAGGCGCAGGGGCATGGGGCACTGCCTTGGCGATCACTTTCGCCGATGCTCATTCAGTTTCTCTGTGGGCACGCAATCACGAGCAGGTTCAGCGAATGCAGGCTGAGCGCGAAAATTCCCGTTACCTGGCTGGGCATCGCTTTCCTGACTCGCTCGATCCGACCGCCCTTCTGGCCGAGGCAATAGACGGAGCCGAACTCATCCTGATTGCCGCTCCGCTGGCGGGTTTGCGCACGACGCTGCAGTATCTGCGTGAAGCACACAGTACAACATCCTTCCTTTGGGTCTGCAAAGGCCTGGAACGGGGCAGTGGACTCTTGCCGCATCAGGTGGTGCGCGAAGTGCTTGGCGAACGTCAGTGTGGTGCACTTACCGGCCCGAGTTTTGCG
The DNA here is from genome assembly GCF_016789985.1 of Accumulibacter sp. Taxonomy (GTDB): domain Bacteria; phylum Pseudomonadota; class Gammaproteobacteria; order Burkholderiales; family Rhodocyclaceae; genus Accumulibacter. The sequence continues at coordinate 4,660 of NZ_JAEUOL010000039.1, read as the reverse complement.
GAGGAGCTGGCTCGAAGGTTGCCAACGGTGGTGACCATCGCGTCAAACGATGCGGCCTTCGCCTTGCATTGTGCCGAGAGCCTGCGGCGGCCACGGCTGCGCATCTACGCTGGTGACGACCTCGTGGGTGCGGAAGTCGGTGGCGCCGTCAAGAACATCATGGCGATCGCCACCGGTGTATGCGATGGCCTTGGGTTGGGAATGAACGCGCGCGCCGCGCTGCTCACCCGGGGCCTGCACGAAATCACCCGTTTCGGCAAGGCACTCGGCGCGCGCGCCGAAACTTTCATGGGCCTGTCCGGGATGGGTGATCTGATCCTGACCTGTACCGGCGACCTGTCGCGTAACCGGCGCGTCGGTCTGATGCTGGCTGCCGGCAAACCACTGGAGCAGATTGCACGGGAACTGGGTCAGGTTGCCGAAGGTGTGCCGGCGGCGCGGGAAGTTCAGCGCCGTGCCGCTGCACTCGGTGTCAAAATGCCGATTACTGACTGGGTCTGCGCTGTTCTGGATGGTGTCATGACGCCGATCGAAGGCGTTGCAGCGCTAATGGAGCGCGACATAGGGTTCGAAGACGAGTAGGAGGTCCGTACGGATCGGCTGAGAACGGCTGTCAGGTGCCGCCGAGATAGCCAATCTGGCGCCAGGCTTCATAGACACTGACAGCCACGGCATTCGACAGGTTGATACTGCGGCTGTCGGGTACCATCGGGAGTCGCAGGCGATGGTCGCTCGCGAACTCGGAAAGGATGGCTGCGGGCAGGCCGCGCGTTTCGCAGCCGAAGATCAGCGCGTCGCCGGCCCGGAAGGCGGTGCTGGCCGGATGACGCCTGCCGCTGGTGGTCAGCGCAAAGCGCTGACCGTGCGGAGACAGCTCGGTCAGCGCTTTGCTGCAGGTATCCCAGTCGGCATGGATAAGGACCGCCGCCAACTCCGCATAATCCATACCGGCGCGTCGTAGCCGGTATTCGCTGAGATCGAAGCCGAACGGCTTCACCAGGTGCAGACGCGCCCCCGTATTGGCGCAGAGTCGAATGACGTTGCCCGTGTTGGGTGGAATTTCGGGATGTACCAGAACGACCTCGAACACGGGCCAGCCTGCCAGCCTACTGTGTCAGCCCCGAGGTGTTGATCAGGTCGGATGGCGGCGTTTGTGCTTGCACCTTGATCACGCCGTCTGCAATGAGCTTTCTGACGATCTGCTCCTGCAACCCGAAGGAGCGCACGAAACCCTCCAGGGGCATGACCACCTGATGGCTCTGGGTGAGGTGAACTTCCTGCTTTCCTTCGGCGTTCTTGGACGGCATTGCCGTACCGAAGTCGATCCGGATCAGTGGCCCGGTGATGGCGATGTTGAGAATTCCGTCAGCGAAACTTGTTTGCATTTTTTTCCTTTCAATGCAGGAGGGAAGGGATATCTGGCTGAGCAAAAGGGTATCGCGACGCTCCCGCGGCTGATGCCGTCGGTTGTGCCGGAGACGCGCTAGAGTACATCCCCGCGGCGGTCAAAGTACAGTTTCGCGGCGGCATGCAGCGCGGGGTTGTTGGCTCGCTTTCCCGGTCTGCCCGTCCTACATTGCTCCCGGGTAGGTGCAGAGTGCTCACCGGAGATCGAGAAAACTTGCTTGGAAGTCTGCAAGAACTGTGATTATAATGCGCGGCTAAACTGTGTTGTGACCTAAATTTGAACCAGGGAAGAGTCGATGCCTGCTATTCGCGTCAAGGAAAATGAACCGTTCGAAGTTGCCATCCGTCGTTTCAAGCGTACCGTCGAGAAGACCGGCTTGTTGACCGAGTTGAGGGCTCGCGAGTTCTACGAGAAGCCTACTGCAGAGCGCAAGCGCAAGCTGGCTGCCGCGGTCAAGCGCCACCACAAGCGGATGCGCAGCCAGACCCTGCCGCCAAAGTTGTACTGACCAGAAATTCTGTAGCTTTGATAGCCGCCCGGCTCTGGCAGGGCGGCTGTTGCCGTTGATGACAAGGCGGCGTGAGGTGTGGTCGTTACTTGGTGCCGTGGTCGAGATGAGGAAGGAGCTTGACAATGGCCTTCACCTTCAGTCAAGGCAACCTCGAAAGTCTCCAGGCTGCCCACCCCTGCAGGTCGGGTGACTCACCGCTCGACCTACTGGCCGATAACATGCAGGGCCGGAGTGTTGCCCTGGGTCGCCCTCGGCGGGGCGCTCGCCGGTGGGCCGACGATCAGCAATTGCCAGCCGTGATGTGCGGATCGCAGCCACCCGAGCAAGACTTGGCGACGAGTGGTGGCATGCATGGAGGGGGGTTGACCAGTTGCTCTTGCTTGGCGGGTGCCGTGAGGTACGCCAGTTGATCCCCGACACGTTCATCCAGGAATTGCTGTACCGCATTGACCTGGTGGATCTGATCGACGGCTACGTTCCGCTCAAGAAAGCCGGTGCCAACTTCGCCGCGTGTTGTCCCTTCCACAGCGAGAAGTCCCCGTCTTTTACCGTCAGCCCGAGCAAGCAGTTCTACCATTGCTTTGGTTGCGGAGCCCATGGTAACGCGATCGGCTTTCTCATCGAGTACTCTGGTCTGGGCTTCGTCGACGCGGTCAAGGAACTCGCCGGCCGCGCCGGCATGCAGCTTCCCGATGACCGCGCTCAGGCGCCGCAACAAGGTCCCCGGCGGCAGACGCTGGCTGAAGTCATGGGGCGGGCTGCGAAGTTCTACTACGCGCAACTGAAGGGATCCGGCGAGGCGATCCGCTATCTGAAGGAACGAGGCTTGAGTGGCGAAATCACACGCCGCTTCGGTATCGGTTATGCGTCGGAACGTGGCCAGAACCTTGCTCAGGCATTCGAGGACTATGACAGCCCCGAGCTCCAACTTGCCGGCCTGGTCGTCAAGGATGAACGCGGGCGTCTTTACGACCGCTTCCGTGGGCGGGTGATGTTTCCGATCGTCAATCAGAAGGGCGAAGTGATTGCCTTTGGAGGCAGGGTTCTGGGGCCGGGCGAGCCGAAATATCTCAACTCGCCGGAAACACCGCTATTCGAAAAAGGCCGTGAAGTTTTTGGTCTGCCGCAGGCGCGCCTTTCCATTCGTGCGACTCGGGCAGCGATTGTCGTCGAGGGTTATCTCGACGTGGTCGCGCTCGCACAGCATGGGGTGGAGAATGTGGTGGCGACGCTGGGTACCGCAACGACGCTGACGCAGGTGCAGAAGCTCTTGCGCCAGACCGAACGGATCGTCTTCTGCTTTGATGGCGACACTGCCGGGCGCAAGGCTGCATGGCGTGCCCTCGAGAACAGCCTCGAAGTGGTGGCCGAGCAGAAAAGCATCGACTTCGTTTTCCTTCCAGAGGGCGAAGATCCGGACAGTCTGGTGCGCAAACGCGGTGCCGACGGGTTTCGGAGGCTGCTCGTCGAAGCGACGCCGCTATCCGAATTCCTGCTACGCGAACTGTCGGAGCGCTGCGATCTGAGTAGCGCCGAGGGGCGCGCCAAGCTGATATCCGAAGCCAAGCCGCTGCTCGGTCGCCTGCAATCCACCCTGTTGCGTCTCCAGATTGTCAAACGCCTGGCTGCGACGAGTGGCTTCTCGCAGACCGAGGTCGAGCAGTTGTGCGAGTTGCGCGCCACCGTTCGTTCGACGCCAGCCCGAGTTCCCCGACAGCCGCCCTCGCTGTTGCGCCCATTGCTGCGTCTGTTGCTTCAGAAACCACAACTTGCGGCAGCCCTACCCCTTGACCTGCTGCCGGCCGCCTCTGCGGAAGCCAAGGCGATTCGCCTGCTCTGTGAAACGATATCCACCAGCGGCGGGATGGAGCTGGCCTATTCGGCGCTGATCGAGAGACTCAGGGGCAGTGCGCACGAGAACATCCTGCGCCAGGCCGCGGCTGAACTATTGCAGCAGCCTTTTGCCGAAGAGGGCGTCGACGCGGAGTTTGAAGGTGCTTTACAGAAACTGCGCGAAGCCCAGGACAAGCGGATTTTCGCCACCCTGCAAGAGAAGGTTTACAAGCTTGGCGTGAGCGGGCTGTCGAGCGAGGAAAAGCGCCAGTACTTGGCGGCGCTCGGGGTGGGTGGTATGTTCGGCGTGCGAACCTAAGGTGTGATATAATCAAAAGTTTTTCCAGTCTAACGCTATTCGGGAAGTGGTCATGGTAAGGGAAAAGGCGGTAACGACGAAGGCGGCGAAGGGCAAGGCCACGGCAGATCTCTTGGCGCAGGTCGGGAGCCAACCGGCACCGGTAGACGATGAGACGCGGAAGATGCGCCTCAAGACGCTGATCAAGCTTGGTAAGGAACGTGGTTTTTTGACCTACGCCGAGATCAATGACCACCTCCCGGACGACGTGGTCGATGCCGAGCAGATAGAAAGCATCATCACTACCTTCAACGACATGGGCATCCAGGTCTATGACGAGGCGCCGGATGCCGAAACTCTGTTGATGTCGGATGCCACGCCAGCGGCTGGCGCCGACGATGCGGATGTTGAAGAGCAGGCGGAGCAGGCCCTGTCTACGGTCGACTCCGAGTTTGGTCGAACCACCGACCCGGTGCGCATGTACATGCGCGAAATGGGATCGGTCGAACTGCTCACCCGCGAAGGCGAGATCGAGATAGCCAAGCGTATCGAGGATGGCCTGAAACACATGATTCAGGCGATCTCCGCCTGCCCGACCACCATTGCCGAG
>NZ_JAEUOL010000232.1 GCF_016789985.1 Accumulibacter sp. | reverse complement strand
TTCAGACCACCGATGTTAACAAACTTGGCCGAAAGTGGGTACGTCTCCGCAAAGTTGGCCGCCGAGAGGTTGCCGACCTTCAGTGCCAGGAAGAGCACCGCAGCGAGGCCCAAAGCAACGAAAACGCCGACCCACAGGTCGAGCAACTTGCGACTCATCAAGCCTCCCGGAACATGAAGGAAGTCAACACAAAGTCGAGTGCCAGGATCGCCAGGGCCGACTTGACGACCGTCCCCTTGATCGAGCCTGAAACACCTTCGGCAGTGGGCACCGCGTCGTAGCCCTCGAAAACCGCAATCAACGAAACGGCGATGCCGAAGACAAAGCTCTTGACGATACCGCTCCACACGTCATAGCGAAAATCCACCGAGGCCTGCATCTGCGACCAGAAGGCACCTTCGTCGACGCCGATGAAGACGACGCCGATCAGGTAGCCGCCAAGCACCCCGGTAGCCGAAAAGAGGGCCGCCAGCAGAGGCATCGAGATGACGCCGCCCCAGAAGCGTGGTGCCACGACCCGAGCAATCGGATTGACCGCCATCATGTCCATCGCGGTCAGTTGTTCGGTGGCCTTCATCAGGCCGATCTCGGCGGTGATCGACGAACCGGCACGTGAAGCAAAGAGCAGTGCAGCCACCACCGGGCCAAGTTCGCGCACCAGCGACAGGGCAACCAGTACCCCGAGTGCCTCGGCCGAACCATAGCGCTGCAGTGTTTCGTAGCCCTGCATGCCGAGCACCATGCCGATGAACAGCCCGGAGACCATGATGATCAGCAGGGACTGGAAACCCGAGAAGTAGATCTCGCGTATGGTCAGATGCAGGCGCCGAAAGGACTGGCCTGACCAGAGCAGCACCATGATGAAGAAACGCGTCGCGAAACCCAGTCGCAACAGCGCTTCGGTGACTCCATGCCCGAGGTTGGTGAGTGCCGAGACGACCACGTCGGGCCTCTCCCTAGGATCGTGCATGAGCGCCTGTCCCGAGCAGTTCCTGCGCCAGGGGGCTGGCCGGATAGTGGAAGGGCACCGGTCCGTCGGCTTCAGCGCAGACGAACTGATGGACGAAAGGGTGCCGAGACGCACGGATCTCGTCCGGCGTCCCGAGCGCGACGACCTTGCCTTCGGACATGAAGTAGATGTAGTCGACGATCAGCAGGGATTCCTGGATATCGTGCGTGACCATGATCGTCGTGGCTCCGAGCGCGTCGTTGAGGCGGCGGATCAACTGGCCGATGACGCCCAGCGAAATCGGGTCGAGGCCGGCAAACGGCTCATCGTACATGATGAGCATGGGGTCCAGCGCGATGGCGCGCGCCAGCGCGACGCGTCTGGCCATGCCGCCGGAGAGCTCGGCCGGCATCAGCCGGTGGGCACCGCGCAGCCCGACGGCATTGAGCTTCATGAGCACCATGTCGCGAATCAGCTCTTCCGGCAGGTCGGTATGCTCGCGCATCTGATACGCGACATTGTCGAATACGGAGATATCGGTGAACAGCGCGCCGAACTGGAACAACATGCCCATGCGCCGGCGCAGTGCGTAAAGCCCTTCGTCATCGAGTTGCGGTACCGACTGGCCGTCGACCAGCACGTCTCCACGGCTCGGCTTGAGCTGGCCGCCGATCAGCCGCAACAGCGTGGTCTTGCCGCAACCGGAGCCGCCCATGATCGCGACGACCTTGCCGCGCGGGATCTGCAGGCTGATGCCGTCGAGGATGGGGCGATCCTCGTAGGCAAAATCCAGTTCCCTGATTTCGACAAGATTGGCGGCAGGCACGCGGGCATCCCGGGACAAAAACGAGCGCGAATTATACCCGACAGCTCTTTCCCTGACCGTGAATTACTTGACGTTAATATAATTGTGGAATAATGCGGCGATCGCCAACCGCCACCGACGACAGACTTTTCATGCTCAGCCATCCTGGTTCCTCTCCGCCGGAAAAGCCGCTGCTGCTCATCGTTGATGACGATCCATTGATCTGTGACACCTTGAGCTTCTCGCTGAGTCAGCCCTTCGAAGTCGTCACCAGCCATTCGCGTCCACATGGTCTGCAACTGCTCCGCCAATTGCGCCGCACGCCGGAGCTGGCGCTGGTGGACCTCGGCCTGCCCCCGGTACCGCATCGCCCGGATGAGGGCTTTGCGTTGATTTCCGATCTGCTGAAGGTGGCTCCGGAGATCCGCATCGTCGTGCTTTCCGGTCAAAGCGACGACGGCAATGCGCGGCACGCGCGCACGCTCGGGGCGGCCGATTTCGTTGCCAAGCCCTGCAACCCGGGTGACCTGCAGCAGGTGCTGCAGGGCGCGCTGGCCTTTCGCGTGCTCGACGAGAAACACCGGGAGGGCGCTTCGCCGCTGATCGGCAACAGCTCGGCAATCGAAAAGCTGCGGCTGCAACTGCGCCAGTATGCCGACCTGCCGTTCCCGGTACTGATCGAGGGCGAGTCGGGCAGCGGCAAGGAGATCATCGCCTCGCGCTGCCTGCACCATGACACGCGCCGGCGGTACCGGCCGTTTCTGGCGCTCAACTGTGCCGCGATATCGCCCAGTCTGGTTGAAGCGACCCTGTTTGGTTACGCCAGGGGGGCGTTTACCGGGGCCGCGACCAGCAAGGCGGGTTATTTTGAAGACGCTGCCGACGGTACGCTGTTTCTCGACGAGATAGGCGAGCTGGCGCTGGATCTCCAGGCGAAGCTGCTGCGCGTCCTGGAAAATGGCGAGTACCAACGGGTTGGTGAAACGCACAAGCGGTTCAGCCAGGCGCGCATCATCGCCGCCACCAACCGCGATCTGCGCAAGGAAGTCCGTGCAGGACACTTTCGTGCCGATCTCTATCATCGCTTGTCGGTCTGTTCGATCGTTGCGCCACCCCTGCGCGAGATGGGGGACGACAAACTCCTGCTGCTCGATCACTTTCGCCAGCACTACGCGGCGCAGACGCAGCAACCACCCTTCGCACTTTCAGCCGAGGCGGAAAGGCTGTGGGGCAGCTACGCTTTCCCCGGCAACGTGCGCGAACTGCGCAACGTGGTGATCCGCCTGACCACCAGGCACCCGGGGCAACTGGTCGACGCCGCCGCGCTCGAAGCAGAACTCGACCTGCCGGACGAATCGCTGGTCGCACCGGAAAGCGTGAGTGGGGCGGTGGACGTGACAGCGGGCGACGCGATCATCGCGCTCGCCATCCAGCGTTTGCGGCAGCGGGAGCCCTTCCATCTCGACCGGCTGCTCGACGCGACCGAACGGGGCTATATCGAAGCCGCGCTGAAACTGGCGCATGGCAACGTCAGCCAGGCGGCACGCCTGCTGGGCATTCACCGCACGACGCTCTACAACCGCATGGAAGCCTCGGCTCGGGAGGCGTGATGTATCTCGATCATTTTGGATTGCGGCAGGCGCCGTTTCGCATCACGCCGCACACCGAATTCTTCTTTGCCGGGGCCAAGCGGGGTGCGACACTCGAGGCGCTGATCTATGCGATCACCCATGACGAGGGGATCGTCAAGGTCAGCGGCGAGGTCGGCAGCGGCAAGACGATGCTCTGCCGCATGTTGCTCGAGAAACTGCCAGGCAATGTCGAGACCGTCTATCTGGCCAACCCGCTGCTCTCGCGGGACGAGATCCTGCTTGCCATCGCCGCCGAACTGCGGCTGGCTCTTCCCGACGGGCCGGGGAACCTGCTGCTGAATGCCTTGCAGGAGCGCCTGCTGGCAATCTATGCTGCCGGACGCCAGGTCGTTGTCCTGATCGACGAGGCGCATGCCATGCCGCCGGACGCGCTGGAAGAGATTCGCCTGCTCTCCAACCTGGAATCGAGCCAGCACAAACTGTTGCAGATCGTGCTTTTCGGCCAGCCCGAACTCGACCAGCGATTGCACGAAAGCGCCATGCGCCAGCTCAACGACCGCATCACGCACAGTTTCCGGCTGGAGCCCCTGCCGCGCAAGGACGTTGCGGTGTACCTGATGTTCCGGCTGCGGGCGGCCGGCTACCACGGTCCCGACCTGTTCAGCCGGATGGCCATCCAGATGATCAGCCGGGCCTCCCAGGGGTTGACCCGGCGCATCAACATCCTGGCCGACAAGGCCTTGCTGGCCGCCTTCTCCGACGGAGTGCATCAGGTCGACGGTCGGCAGGTCCGGGCGGCGATCCGTGACGCGAGTTTCACCCGGATCGACGGGCATTCTCGCTGGCGCCGGGTGAGGGGAATCGGCGCTGCCGCGGCGATCGCCACAGTCGCCATTGTCGCCTATCTTGCCGGCAGCCACGGCTCGAGCCGTCAGGCCAAGCCGGAGGCGGCGAACGATGCGGCGCGGCCGACTGCCGCAAACCCTGCCGCGACCGGGCTGCCAACGACTCCCGTGGTTGCCGTGGCATCGCCCGCAGCCCCGCCGCTCGGGTCTGCGACCACGGCGGTGCAGAGCGCCGCCGTGAGTACAGTACCGGTAACGGCGACGGTCGAAAAGCCGCTCACCCTGGCCGAGCGGATGAGCGTCACCGAAGCCTGGTTGAAGAGCGCCCCGGATCACCACTACTTCATCCAGTTGCTCATGGCGGATGCCGGCAACCAGCGGGAAGTGTCGGATTTTATTGCAAACAATGCCGGAGTCCTCGACCTGCGGCAGGTTCGGGTCTATCGGACGACGCTGGCTGGCCGGGAGCGCCTGGGAGTCATCTACGGCGACTATGTCTCGCGGGAGCAGGCAAACGCCGCGCTGGCGATGCTTGGCGAGATCACCCCGGCGAATCGGCCCTATGTGCGGCCGGTGGCCAGGCTACGCTCGTCGGGTCATGCGGGCGACCCCGGATCGAGGCAGGTAACACAATAAAAATCATGTACTTGTGTTGCAGTTTCAGCGTGATATGATGCGCTTTCCCTTTGCCTGGAGCGAGCTTGAGCGTGTCTCCGAGAACCCTTGACGCCGTCTTTGTCGTGCTGCTGCTTGCTGCCTGCACCCCGACTACGCTGAGCACCGGGCCGTCTGCCGGGCACCTGCAGGCCGACGGTGTTGGCCGGCCGCCGGGGGCCATTCCGCAGCCGGTTCAGCAAAGCGTTTCGCTACCCCGACCGAGGAGCGCCGCCCGGACCGAGACTTACAGCGTCGTCGTCAATAATGTCAAGGTGCACGATCTGCTGTTCGCACTGGCGCGCGACGCCAGACTCAACGTGGACATCCATCCCGGGATTGCCGGCACCGTAACGCTCAATGCCATCGACCAGACGCTGCCGCAATTGCTCACGCGAATCGCCAAACAGGTGGACATGCGCTTCGAGATGGATGGCCCGAATCTCGTCGTGATGCCCGACGCTCCCTACCTCAAGAACTACAAGGTCGATTACGTCAATATTTCGCGCGACGTTCTTGGCACGGTTTCCACCAATACGCAGATATCGACCAGCGCGCTGGCCACTGGTAGCGGCGGCGTGGCGGGGACCGGCAACACCTCGCGTATCCAGATCGACAACAAGTCCAAGAACCGTTTCTGGGAATCGCTCGAAAAGAATCTGAAGGATCTGCTGCACGAGACGGACAAGGTCTTTCCCGAAGGATCGACCGAGACCGTGACCGAGCAGAGCGCTTCGCAGAGCACCACCGGGACCGGTGCCCCGGCGTCGGTGCCGGCGGGTGTCGCCACGCGTCTCAATCAGGCGGTGCAGTCGCTGGCCGGCAGCCCCAATCCCGCCACGCTGCAGAACACCGGCGCCACCGTGGTCAAGCGCATGACCTTCCGCGAAGCGGCCTCGGTGATCGCCAATCCCGAAGCCGGGGTGGTCACGGTCAGGGCGACCGCCCGGCAGCACGAGAAGGTCCAGGAGTTCCTCGATCGGGTGATGAGCAGCGCCCGGCGACAGGTGCTGATCGAGGCGACCATCGTCGAAGTCACCCTGTCCGATGGCTACCAGCAGGGGATCGAGTGGAGTCGGCTGACCAGCGGTTCCGAATACAGCGTCACCAAGCCGGCACTGACGACCAACGTGCCGAGCGCCGTGACACCCTATGTCATCAAGTATCGTGACATCAACCCGCTGAATCTGCTGGCCACCGTCGAACTGCTGCGTGCCTTCGGGACGATCAAGGTTCTGTCCAGCCCGAAACTCGCAGTGCTCAACAACCAGACGGCGACGCTCAAGGTGTCCGAAGATTTCGTCTATTTCAGCGTCAAGCAGGATTCGGTGCCCGGCGGTCCCAACACCAATGCGACGGTGACCACGACGACCACGCCACAATCCGTTTCGATCGGCTTTTTCATGAGTCTGACGGCGCAGATCAGCGACAGCGGTACCGTCACCCTGAACGTTCGTCCGTCGATTTCCAGCATCGCCGAATTGAAGCAGGACCCCAATCCGGTGCTGGCGGCGAACAACATCAAGAATCTGGTGCCGCAGATTCGCATGCGCGAGATCGAGTCCATGCTGCGCATCGAGAGCGGCGACATCGCCGTGCTCGGCGGTCTGATGGAGGATCGTCTGGACAACCGGCTTGGTCGCTTGCCTGGCTTGGGCGACATCCCCTTTTTCGGGGAAGTCTTCAACAACCGCAACAACTCGTCGGGCAAGTCGGAGCTGGTCGTTCTCCTGCGCCCGACGGTGCTCAGGGACGCCTCGCTCGAGGGCGACTTCAGCAGCTTCCGGGATTCGTTGCCGGACAAGGATTTCTTCCGCACCGACCAGGTCTACCGGCCCTTTTCATTGCCCGAGCGGTCTCCGGAGCCACTGCAGTGAGTCTGCTGATGGACGCCCTGCGGCGGGCCGAGGAAGCCAAGCGTCTCGCCGGTGCGAGCGGCCAGCCGGCCGCTGCAGCTTCTCCTGGCGAGCTGCGCCTCGACCCCCTGGAGACACCGGAGAATCCATCGGCCAGGTCGCTGCCACCGCTCTCCCGGCATCTCGATTCGGTCGACGCGGATCTCGCCGCGGAAGCGGTGGACCCGCCGCATCGGCGTGGACCCGCACGATCGGCGCCTGCCGCAGTCGAGGCAGGTGCCGGCGAAAGTGCCGAGCGGCTGGCGGCGCGCAACCTGTTCGCTGTCAAGCAGGCGCCGCGGTCGCGCCTGGCGCTCTGGTTGTTCCTTGGCTGTGCGGGGCTGGCCATCCTGGCCATTGGTGCTTACTTCTGGTGGCAGTTGCAAGCGATCGCGAGTGGCTCGCTGGTGGCGATGCCGGCACCAGCGCCGCAAGCGACCCAGCCACGTGCCCAGCCATTGCCGCTGCCGGTCGCGCCATTCCCGCTGGCCGCCGCGCCGCCGACTGTTGCCCCGCCGTCCACTGCCCCCGGTACGCCGCCGACTGTTGCCCCGCCGTCCACTGCCCCCGGTACGCCGCCGGCACCCCCGGCTGCCCGGGTGCCGGCACCACCGCCCGGGGTCGAACGGCCACGTCGGCCGGCAGCGACCGGCATGGCGGCCGGCGAAGATGCCGGCATCTTCCGCCCCGCCAACCATCGGCAGAAACACGATCAGACGCTGAACCATGCCTACGAAGCCTGGCAGGCGGGACGGCTCGACGAGGCGCGCCGCGGTTACGAGCAGGTGCTGCGCGGCGATCCGAGAAACACCGACGCGCAACTCGGCCTGGCGACGATCGCCGCTCGCCAGGGGCAGTTCGAACGTGCGCAGCAACTCTATCTGCGGGTGCTCGAATCCGACCCCGGCGATGTCACCGCGCAGGCCGCTCTGATCAATCTGCATGGCAACGGCGACGGTGGACAGTCCGAAAGTCGTTTGAAGACGCTGCTGGCCAGCCAACCGGATGCGCCGGCTGTGCATTTCGCTTTGGGCAACCTCTACGCCCGGCAGCGTCGCTGGAGCGAGGCGCAGCAGGCGTATTTCCAGGCCTATGCCCTCGACCCCGACAACGCCGACTACCTCTTCAATGTCGCCGTCAGCCTCGACCACTTGCGCCAGAGCAAGCTCGCCGCGCAGTATTACCGCATGGCGCTGAGCGTTCCCGAGGGGGGGCGGGCCGTTTTCGACCGCCATGCTGCTGCGCAACGCATCCTTGAACTGCAACCCTAGGGCTGTCCGGGTGCAGCGATCGTTTCCTCCGAGTGACCTGCCTGACCGATGATCAGCCTGCTCAGCGGACATGCCCATTCCCGGCCACTTGGGCAGATCCTGATCACCAAGGGGATCCTCAGCGAGGATCAGTTGCGCATCGCGCTGCTCGAGCAGATGAAGTCGAATCAGCCGATCGGCAAGTTGCTCGTGTCGCTCGGTTTCGTCTCCGAGGCGACGCTGCGCGATGCCCTTTCCGAAAGCCTGGGCAAGCAGAGCGTCGATCTGTCCAAGGCGATCATCGACCCGTCGGCACTGAAACTCGTGCCGCGCGATCTGGCCAAGCGCCACCACCTGTTGCCGCTCGATTACGATGCCGCCAACCAGTGTCTGACGGTGGCGATTGCCGACATCAACGACATCGTTGCGCTCGACCGGATCCGCGGGCTCGCCGGCGACGACCTCGAGATCGACACGCTGCTGGCCGGTGAAACGGAGATCGATCGCGCCATCGACCAGTGCTATGGCTATGAACTGTCGATCGACGGCATCCTGCATGAAATCGAAACCGGAGAGATCGATTTCCGTGGCCTGCAATCCTCCTCCGATGAATACAGCCAGCCGGTCGTCCGCCTGATTGATTCGATTCTGACCGATGCGGTCAAGCGCGATTCTTCCGACATCCATTTCGAGCCGGAAGCGAGCTTTCTGCGCATCCGCTACCGCATCGACGGCATGCTGCGGCAGATCCGTTCGCTGCACAAGACGTACTGGCCGGCGATGGCGGTACGCATCAAGGTGTTGTCCGGGATGAACATTGCGGAGACCCGTGCTCCCCAGGACGGACGCATTTCGCTCAACATGCGTGGTCGGCAGGTCGACTTCCGGGTTTCGGCGCAACCGACGATCCACGGCGAGAACATCGTCCTGCGCATCCTCGACCGGCAGAAAGGCATCGTGCCGCTCGAAGGTCTGGGCCTCGCCGAGAAGCAGCTCGACCAGCTCAAGCTGATGATCGCCCGTCCCGAGGGCATCGTTCTGGTGACCGGACCCACCGGCAGCGGCAAGACGACTACGCTCTACTCGGTGCTCAACCATATCAATTCCGAAGGGGTCAACATCATGACCCTCGAGGACCCGGTCGAGTATCCGATGACCCTGGTCCGCCAGACCTCGGCGGCCGAGTCGGTCAAGCTCGATTTCGCCAACGGCATCCGTTCGATGATGCGCCAGGACCCGGACATCATTCTGGTGGGCGAAATCCGCGACGCCGAGACGGCGGAGATGGCGCTGCGCGCCGCCATGACCGGTCACCAGGTGTACTCGACACTGCATACCAATTCGGCGATCGGTGTCATTCCACGCCTGCTCGACATCGGTATCCTGCCCGACATCATGGCCGGCAACATCATCGGCATCGTTGCGCAAAGGCTGGTGCGGCGCCTCTGCATACACTGCAAGACGCCCTATCAGGCCGAAGCGCACGAGGCCCGCCTGCTCGGCAACCTGGCGGACGGCCCGCGGCCGGTGATCTACCGCCCTGGCGGCTGTGAGCGCTGCGACTTTCAGGGGTATCGCGGGCGTCTGGCGATCATGGAGCTGCTGCGCATCAACGGCGACATGGACGAACTGATCGCCCGGCGCAGCACCGTGCGCGAGATGCGGCAGCTGGCCAGCCGCCAGGGCTTCACCACCCTTGCCGACGATGGCCTGCGGCGGGTGCTTGACGGGTCGACCTCGCTCGAAGAGATCGGGCGCGTGGTCGATCTGACCGACCGGATGTAGCAGCGGTGCCGCTCTACACCTACAAGGCGGTCAGTCCCGACGGACGAATGGTTTTCGGCAGAATCGACGCCATCAATCTGATCGACCTCGAGATGCGGCTGCGGCGCATGGAACTCGATCTGGTGAGCGGCGAGCCGCTCGGCACCCGCAGCATGCTGGCCAGCGGCGGTGTGCCACGCCGGGAGCTGATTCACTTCTGCTTCCACCTGCAGCAACTGGTGCGCGCCGGCGTGCCCATCCTCGAAGGGCTGACCGATCTGCGCGACAGTCTCGAGCACCCGCGTTTCCGCGAGGTGGTGGCCAGCCTGATCGAGTCGATCGAGGGTGGGCAGACGCTGTCGCAGGCGATGGCGGGTCATCGCCGTGTCTTCGATCAGGTCTTTGTCAGCCTGGTGCGCGCCGGCGAAACGACCGGCCGTCTGCCGGAGGTGCTGAACAGTCTCAACGAGTCGCTCAAGTGGGAAGACGAACTGGCGTCGCAAACCCGCAAGATGGTTGCCTATCCGGCATTCGTCGGCTCGGTGGTGCTGGCCGCCACCTTCTTCCTGATGGTCTATATGGTGCCGCAGCTCAAGACCTTCGTGAAGAGCATGGGGCAGACCCTGCCGCTGCAGACGCAGATCCTGTTCCTCGTTTCCGACCTGATGGTCGCTTACTGGTACCTCGTGCCGATCCTGCTGATCGGCGTCACGCTGGGCCTGCGCGTCCTGCTGCACACCAATCCCCTGGCCCGCTTCCGTTTCGATGGCATCAAGCTGCGCCTGCCCGTGCTTGGCGGCATCCTGCGGAAAATCGTGCTCTCCCGTTTCGCCAACACCTTCGCCCTGCTCTACGCCTCGGGGATACCCATACTCGAGTCGATCCGGACGACCCAGGATGTGGTGGGCAACCTGGTCATCCGCCAGGGGCTGGAACGGGTCGAACAACTGATCGGCGAGGGGCAGAACGTCACCGCCGCCTTTCATAGCACCGGCTTCTTTCCGCCGCTGGTCATCCGCATGCTGCGCGTCGGCGAAAACACGGGCGCGCTTGACGATGCGCTGCTCAATGTCAGCTACTTCTATAACCGGGACGTCAGGGAATCGGTACAGAAGATGCAACAGTTGATCGAACCGCTGCTCACCGTCCTGATGGGAAGCGTGCTGGGCTGGATCATGCTCTCCGTGCTCGGTCCGGTGTACGACGTGATCAGCAAGATCAAGACCTAGTGCCATGTCGCCACGTCGCCTACTCTATCTCGGCACCCACCAGTTGGCGGCCTTCCTCTGGCGCGCCGGCGTGCTGACCGAGGAAGGCACCTTCGAGGCGACCGAGGCCGGTCGACAAGGCTTCGCGCGCTATCTCGCGGCCAACGCCAAGAGCATCTTCGCGCTTCTCGCCAATGTCTCCGAGGAAGGTTTTCATATCGAGATGATCCCCTTCCTGCGCGGGGCCGATCGAACGGCGATCGTCTCGCGCAAGCTTGGACAACTCTTCTTCAACTCGACGCTGACCACCTCGGTTTCTCTTGGTCACGAGAAATCACGGCGCAAGGACGAGCGCATCCTGCTCGCCGCGCTGACCAACCACGAATTCTTCGCTCCTTGGCTGGCGGCTATTGCCGCTGCTCAAGTGGCGCTGGCCGGTGTTTACTCGCTGCCCATGCTGGGACCCGTCCTGCTCAGGAAGCTGGGGATCACCGACGAGCGTTGCCTGCTGCTGACCATCCAGGATCACAGCATCCGGCAGAGCTACCTGGAGAAGGGCCAACTGCATTTCAGCCGGCTCACCTCCCTGCAGAACAGCAGCATAGGTGGCATCGCGCAGACCTTCGCCACGGAAGCGCGCAAGTTGCAGCAATATCTCGTCAGTCAGCGCCTGATCGGCCGCCAGCAGCCGATCAACGCCTATCTCGTCGCGCACGGCAATGCCATCAATGCGGTCGAGCACAGTTGTGTCGATAGTGAAACCCTGTCCTTCACGATTTTCGACATCGAGGACTGCGCGCAGCGCTGTGGCCTCGATACCCTGCCGATGGATAGCCGTTGCGAGCGCCTTTTCCTGCACCTGCTGGCGATCGATCCGCCAGGTGCCCAGTTCGCCAGCGATCAACAACGCCACGACTACCATCTCTGGGTGGTCCGTTCGGCACTCCAGGGGGTCGGCGCCGTGACCCTGTTGGCCTGCCTGCTGTGGGCCGGCAAGCAGTCATTTGATGCCTACCAGCTCAACCGCGAAGTGGCAGTGGTCAGCGACGAAACCGCACTGGCGCGCCAGCGCTACGAAGCCATCGTCAAGACCTTCCCGCCGATCCCGACCAGCAACGACAATCTGCGTCGGGTGGTCGATCGCTATGTCGAGCTGGAAAAGGGCAGCCGTTCGCCCGAGCATCTTTGGCGCGAGATCAGTCGCGCCCTGCAGGCTGTGCCGGCGGTCGAACTCGATGCACTCGACTGGAAAATCACCACCGCAAAGGCATCGCGGCAGCCGGCGGTTGGCGAGGCAAAACCCGGGGAGACGCCCGCGGTCGACAGTGAGACCACTCTGCTTCGCGGGACGCTGCGCCTGGGCCAGGAGAGCAACCCGCGGCAGGTGCTGGCCGTGTTCAACCGCCTGCTCGAAGCACTGAGGCGCAATCCGAAGCTGGAGGTCGAGGTGCTGCAGCAACCGTTCGATGTCGAGTCGGGCA
>NZ_JAEUOL010000026.1 GCF_016789985.1 Accumulibacter sp. | reverse complement strand
CCTTCTGTCCAGGTAGCCAAAGCGGCAGCGAAACATTGATCTCGCTTTCCCGAGTGCCCAGATTGTCGTTCCAGCGGTCTGTTCGCTGGAAGGCACCGACGGTCGGTGCGCCAGGAAACAGGGCTTCACCGACCGTCCGGCTGGCGGCGGCTTCCTCGCGCTTCGCCTCCAGCGTTCGCCTCTCGGGAGAATTGGCCCACGCTTTTTCGAAGACTTGACGCAAGGTGTCCGCGTCTGCCGAAGCCGCTGCGGCAGCCAGCAACACGCTCAGGATTGCGGCGCGATAGCCTGTTGCGGTCGAGGATCGTCGGCCAGTCATCGGGCGTGCCATTCGGAATGCGGGACAACCGAATGTTAGTCACTGCCAGCCGACAAAAGGCTGACCGGGAGATTACAAACGTGTTAACCGTGACGGCCGGAGAAGCAGCGCAGCGACGCATCCGGCCGGCAGCGCGCCGGCCGACACCCGCAGCGGGCGAGGGGATGGCTGTGCCCGGCAGCCATCAGGCTCCTGAAACGGTCGGGCCTACTTCAGGATTCCCAGCAGATTCGAGAAACCGTCGGTCCACGCTGCGAAGCCGGGTCGCGGCGTCAGCACCCGGGCCTGTGGAATCTGCTGTTGCAGACGCGCCACTCGCTCGGCCGGCGCGATCAGCGCCCACACCGAGTGGCGGCAGAAATCATCGTCCGGATCGAGTTCGACGGCCAGCACGCGCAACCCGAGCTGGTGGGCCGCGGCAGCGATGACCGGTTGCAGGTCGAGGTAGCGGTTGGTGATGTGCACGGCGAGGATGCCATCGCTCTTGAGATGTCGCAGGTAGGCCTGCATCGCCTCGAGGGTGAGCAGGTGGGTGGGGATCGAATCACCGGAGAAAGCGTCGATCGCCAGCAGGTCGAAGTTCTGCACCGGCTCGCGTTCGAGCATCAGGCGTCCGTCGCCGAGCACCGGCACGATGTGCGCCCGGCTCTCGGCCAGGTAGCTGAAATCATTGCGTGCCAGATCGAGCACCTGCTCGTTGATCTCGTACATCCGCATTTCGTCACCCGGTCGCCCATAGGTGGACAAGGTGCCGGCGCCGAGGCCGAGCACGCCGAGTTTCAGCGCCGGGCGATCGCGCAGGCCGAGCAGGGCCTGGCCGATTCCCGACTGTTCGCAGTAGTAGGCCGTCGGTCGCCGGCTGTAGGCGGGCGCGATGAACTGTTCGCCATGATTGATCCGGCCATGCACGATCATGCGCCGGGTGCCGAGTGTTCCTTCATTGGCATCGGCGACGCGTAGCTGGCCATAGAAATTGCGCAGCACGCGCCGGTAGTTCTCGACGTAGTCGATCGACAGGCCGGTCAGACGCCAGCCGTAGAGAGCCAGGCCGAGCAACAGCAGCCAGCGCCAGTGCGTTTTGACTTCGCACCAGAGGACGATGATGACCAGCAACGCACAGAGAAAGAGACCGATCGGCAACTCGAAATAGGCGTTGAACACCGCCGGTGCCAGCAATCCGACGAAGCTGCCACCGAGTGCGCCGCCGATCGAAAGCATCAGATAGAACAGGGTCAGGTGGCGAACCGGCGGCCTGCGCCGGACCAGTTCGCCATGACAGACCATGCAGAAAACGAACAGCGAGAGGGAGATGACGCCGACCAGCAGGGGAACCGGAATGCCGCCGCCGTCGAGTACCCGGTCGAGGGCGAGGCAGGCGAGCGGCAGCGCCAGCAGGAATGCGGGCCGGTAGTAGTAGCGTGGCGCATCGAAGCAGAGAATGAAACTCAACAGGTAGATGCTCAGCGGCAGGACCCAGAGGAAGGGTACCGGGGCGACATCCTGCGTCAGGTGCCGCGTCAGCGCGAGCAGCAGGATGGAGGCGGTCATGGCCAGGCCGATCCACAGCAGACACTCGCTCAGGGGCGGTCGTGCGACCGGTTCGCTGCTCTGCGGCGTCCGCTCGATTTCGCTGGCGACGCCTTTCCACGATTGCCGGGCACTGGCCAAGCAGGCGACGACGAACAGGACGTAGGCGAGCGACCAGGCCCAGGCCTGCTCGACGACGACGAAGAAGGGTTCGACGAGCACCGGGTAGCTCAGCAGGGCAATCATCGAGGCCAGGTTGGACAGCGCGTACAGGCGGTAGGGCATCATGCTGTTGAAAGAACGCGCGTACCATGCCTGCATCAGCGGCCCGGTGGTCGACAGCAGCAGATAGGGCATGCCGACCGCCGAGGCGAGAACGACCAGCACGTTCCAGGTCGGGTGCGCGAAAGCTGCATCCTTCCACGCCGGATTGGCCACCACCGGCAGGGTGGCCAGGCTGAGCAGCAGCAGGGCGCCATGCACGATGTTCTGACGGCGCGGCGAAAGCCATTCGTGCAGCAGGTGGACGTAGAGATAACCGAGCAGCAGCTCGGCCTGAAAGAAGACCAGGCAGGTGCTCCAGACCGAGGACGAGCCGCCGAACCACGGCAGGATCATCTTGGCAACGATCGGCTGCACCTGAAAGAGCAGAAAGGCCGAGAGAAAGACGGTGATGGCGAAGCTGATCATGAAGGCTTTCGGGCAAAGCTCGGAAAAAATGGGCGGGAGTCCGGGTCCCGCAGGATCGGGTGGCGCTGGCGAAGGGCGCGGTCACTGCGCCGCCGGCTGCGTCCGGCCGTCCTTCTCCTTATGACTGCCGGCTGCCGGGGTCGGCCTCGGCGGGTGCCGCATGCCAGCTTTCGCGTGGCACGACCACGTTGTTGCCCGGCTGCATGACGAAATGCGGCGACATGATCTGCACGCCGTAGGTATTGAACTGGTCCTGGATGTTGGCATGCAGGGCGGAGAGCACGGGTACCCGTTCGAGCGGCTTGTCCATGTGCGCGAACAGTTCGTACTCGACGTACCAGTCGGCCAGGCTGCGCTGGTAGACGAAGGGCTTCGGCGTGGCGCGCAGACCGGGTGTCTGTTCGGCCGCGGCGATCAGCATGGCATGCACCTGGCGCCAGGGTGTGTCATAGCCGATGGTCACCTTGGTGGACACCAGCGTGCCGCGCGCGCCGGCCAGGCGGGAGTAATTCTTGATCGGGCTGCAGACCAGCACGGCATTGGGAATCGTCACTTCCTCGTTGCGCATGTTGATGATCTTGGTC
>NZ_JAEUOL010000202.1 GCF_016789985.1 Accumulibacter sp. | reverse complement strand
CCCAGTCCAGCACCTGTGCCACCGCTGTTTCGATGGTCAGGTTCGTCGTGTCGAGCAATTCAGCATCCGTACTCTGCTGCATCGGAGCGACGCTGCGTCGGCTATCCCGCTCGTCGCGTTCGCGCAGATCCAGCAAGAGGTCTGTAATACTAGCAGCGATTCCTTTGTCGATCAACTGCTTATGGCGCCGCCGGGCACGCATCTCGACAGTCGCGGTGAGAAAGACCTTGGTCTGCGCATCAGCGAAGACCACCGAGCCCATGTCCCGCCCGTCGGCGACCAGTCCGGGCGGCCGGCGGAACACCCGCTGGCGGAACAGCAGCGCGCTGCGGACCGCCGGCAGTGCCGCCACGCATGAAGCGCCGGCCGAGATTTCCTCGCTGCGAATGGCATCGGCAACCTCCTCGCCCGCCAGCAGGATCCGATTTCCGGCGAACTCGACGTCGAGCGCTGCCGCGATGGACGCCACCCCGGCTTCGTCAGTCCAGTCGATGCCGGCACGCGCCGCGGCCAGGGCAGTCAGGCGGTAGAGCGCGCCGGAATCGAGGTAATGCCAGCCGAGTGCCTGCGCGACGCGTGAGGCGATCGTCCCTTTGCCGGAAGCCGAGGTGCCGTCGATGGCAACCACCGGCACCGGGCGGGCAAGCTCGGCGAAGCGTTTGAAGTAATCCGGAAAGGTCTTGCCCACCGTCTGCGGGTCGTTGATCCGCAAGGGCGTCGCCAACGCCGCCAGAGAGAAACACATGGCAATACGATGGTCATCGTAGGTATCGATCGTCGCTGGCTGCAGACCTTCGCCGGCGGCAGGCGGATGCACCCGGATGCAATCGGCACCTTCGTCGACCCGCACGCCAAGCTTGCGCAACTCTTTGGCCATCGCGGCAATGCGGTCGGTTTCCTTCACCCGCCAGCTCGCGATGTTGCGCAAGGTGGTCGACCCGGCGGCAAATAGCGCCGTCGTCGCCAGCGTCATCGCCGCGTCAGGGATATGGTTGCAGTCGAGGTCGATGCCTCGCAGGCTGCCGCCGGTCGAATTGGAAGTCGGTGCAGCGGCTTCGATCCAGTTGTCTCCGGCCCTGATCTGCGCCCCCATCGCCGTCAGCGCATCGACAAAGCGCACATCTCCCTGGATCGAGTCCAGACCGACCCCCTCGACCCGCAGCGGCCCACCGCCGATCGCCCCCAGGGCAAGGAAGTACGACGCCGAAGAGGCATCGCCCTCGACGTACACCACTCCCGGCGAACGATAGACGCTGCCCGCCGCAACCGTGAATCGCCGCCAGCCGTCGCGCTGCACCTCGACGCCAAAACGTGCCATGGTCGCCAGGGTGATCTCGACGTAGGGCCTGGAGATCAGCTCGCCGACGACTTCCACGGTCGTGTCAACGCCGCGCAGGGGGAGCGCCATCAGCAAACCGCTCAGGAATTGGCTCGAAACGTCGCCACGCAGCCTGACCCGATCGTTCGCCAAACGTTCCGGCGGACGAATCGCCAGTGGCGGAAAACCTTCGCCAGCCAGATAGTCGATCCCGGCACCGAGTTGACGCAGACCGTCGACCAGATCGGCAATCGGTCGTTCGTGCATGCGCGGCACCCCGGCCAACCGGTAGTGACCACCCGCCAGCGCCAGCACCGCCGTCAGCGGACGGAACGCCGTCCCGGCATTGCCCAGAAAGAGGTCCGCCGCACGCACCGGAAAGTGGCCGCCAACTCCGCTGACGCTGATCGTGCTGGCCGCCAGCGATTCCACGCCGACGCCCAGCGCACGCAGCGCATCGAGCATGCGCGCCGTATCGTCGGAGTGCAGCAAGTCGCGGATCTCCGTTCGGCCAACGGCCAGCGCAGCGAGCAACAGAACCCGGTTGGAAATGCTCTTCGAGCCTGGCAAGCGGACCGTACCGCGTGCCGCCAGCATCTGCGGCAGGTCGAGAAAATTCGAGCTCACCCCTTCGCCCTGCTCTCGCCCCATGCACGCCGCGCCGTCCGGGCAACGTCGAAGATCTCTTCCAGGCGCGCACCGTCCCCGGCTTGCAGCGCGGCGCGCAATTCGTCGAGCTGCGCGCGGTAGCAGTCGAGCTCGTCGAGCAGGGCAAGCCGATTGGCCAGACAGATGTCGCGCCACATTTCCGGATGACTGGCAGCGATGCGTGTGAAATCACGGAAACCACTGGCAGCAAAGTCGAACAGCAGCTCGCGGTTTTCCCGCCGCGCCAGCTCATGCACCAGGGCAAAGGACAGAAGGTGCGGCAAATGACTGACGGCAGCGAAGATGCGATCGTGTTCGCTGGCAGTCAGTTCCCGGATCACGGCGCCGCAGGCCTCCCATGCGGCGCGCACGCGCGCGATGCTCTCCTGGCTGTTCTCAGCCAGCGGGGTCAGCACCACCTGCTTGTGACGATACAGTTCCACCCGCGCCGCCAGCGCACCGCTGTTCTCCGCGCCGGCAATCGGATGCGCCGGAACGAACTGGCCAATTCGCTTGCCGAAGTGCAGCCGCGCCGCGGCGACCACATCCTCCTTGGTACTCCCGGCATCGGTCACCACCGTTTGTGCTCCCAGACAGGGAGCGACCCGCGCCATGATCTCGGCGGTCCTGCCGACCGGCGTTGCAATCAGGACGAGGTCGGCATTGGAAACCTCCTGCCCGATGTTGAAACCGGCACGGTCTACAATCCCCAATTGCAGTGCCTGATTGAGGGAACCCAGCGTGCGGCCGAAACCGACCACCTCGCCGGCCCGCCGGGCCGCCTTGAGTGCCAGCGCGAACGAACCGCCGATCAGGCCGACCCCGAAGACCACCACCTTGCCGAACAGGGGCGCGCCGCTCATCGGCAGACCTCGCCGCCACGGTTGTTCGAGGTCGTCACAGCGCGGCCTCCAGTGCGACGAGGAAACGCGCATTCTCGGTTTCGGTACCAATCGTCACGCGCAGCCAGTCGGGCATGCCATAGCCGGCGATCGGCCGCACGATGACCCCCTGCTTGAGCAGCTTCTGGTTAACCAGCACAGCGTCCGCCACCCGAAACGTCACGAAGTTGCCATGCGAGGGGATGTGTGTGCAGCCCAGTCGCTTCAGTCCGCCGACGATCTGCTCCATGCCTGCGCGGTTGAGTGCATAGCTGGCAGCAACGAACTCGTGATCGTCGAGCGCTGCACATGCCGCGGCAAGCGCCAGATTGTTGCAGTTGAACGGCTGCCGGACACGATTCATCAGATCGGCGATGTCGCCCGAGGTCAGGGCATAGCCGATGCGCAGACCGGCCAGGCCGTAGATCTTCGAAAACGTGCGGGTGATGACCAGATTCGGCATCTCGGCCAGCCAGGCAATCGTCTCGACCCGCTCGGCCGGTGGCAGATACTCGTTGTACGCCTCGTCGAGCACCACCACGACGTCGGCCGGCACCCCCTGCAAGAACTCCCTGAGCTGCGCATGGGGCAGGAAAGTGCCGGTCGGATTGTTCGGGTTGGCGATCCAGACCAGACGCGTATCCGGTCTGATCGCCTGCCGCATTGCCAGCAGGTCATGACCGTAATCGCGGGCCGCGACAGCGATCGGTTCCGCACCGGCGGACAGTGTGGCCAGCGGATAGACAGCGAAGGCATACTGCGCGAAGACCGCCGAGCGCCCGGGTGCGAGAAAGACGCGGGCGATCAGGTCGAGCACGTCGTTCGAACCGTTGCCGAGCACGACACGTTCCATACCCAGCCCGGTCCGTTCGGCCAGAGACTGCTGCAGCGCGAACTGGTCCGGATAGCGTGCCAGATCACTCAGGCCGGCAAGCACCGCCGCACGAGCTTTCGGACTCATGCCGAGCGGATTCTCGTTGGAGGCCAGCTTGACGATCTGTTCGACGCTCAGCCCCATCTCGCGCGCCAGTTGGGTGATCGGCTTGCCCGGCTGATAGGGCGAAATCGCCCGGACGTAGGTTAACGACTGCTCGTGGAGTGCCATTGGCGATCCTCGAAAGGGACCCGTCCGCTCAGTAGGCGGCCACCGGGTAGGAACCAAGAAGTTTGAGGTAGGGAGCCCGGCGGACGAGTTCGGCGAGCGCCGTGCGCACCGGTGCGTCATCACGATGCCCATCGAGATCGACGAAGAAAACGTACTCCCACAGCGTGTGGCGCGCCGGACGCGATTCCAGCCGGGTCATCGACACGCCGGCATCCGAGAACGGTGCCAACAGCCGACTGAGCGCTCCGGTCTGGTTTTGCGCCGACATGATCAGCGAGGTCTTGTCGCGGCCGGACGGCCCCGCATCATGGCGGCCGAGCACGACAAAGCGGGTCGTATTGTTCGGCTCGTCCTCGATGTTGCTCGCCAGCTCGGGCAGTTGATAACGCTCGGCCGCCGCCTGGCCGGCGATCGCCGCCGTGCCTCTCTCCGCTGCTGCCAGCTGCGCCGCCTGCGCGTTGCTCCCCACCGGGATGCGCTGGGCCAGCGGCAGCGAACGATTGAGCCACTCATGACACTGCGCCAACGACTGGGCGTGTGAATAAACCTTGCTCACACGGCCGAGTGATTCCTCGTTCGACAGAAGATGCTGGTGGATACGCAGCACCACCTCGCCACAAATGCGCAGCGGCGTCGTCAGCAGCAGGTCGAGCGTGCGGCCGATGGCACCTTCGGTCGAGTTCTCGATCGGCACCACCGCATAATCGGCATGACAAGCCTCGACTTCGCGGAAGACATCGTCGATCGATATCTGCGGCATCAAGCGCGCGGCGTGGCCGAAGTGCTTGGTCGCGGCGCTTTCCGAAAAGGTGCCGAGCGGCCCGAGAAAGGCGATTCCGAGGGGCTGTTCGAGCGACAGGCAGGCCGACATCACCTCGCGAAAGAACCAGGTGACACTTTCGTTCGAGAGCGGCCCCGGGTTCATTCCCTGGATGCGCTGCAACACCTGCGCCTCGCGTTCCGGACGATAGATGAAGCCCGCTTCGCCGTGCCGCGACTTGATCTCGCCGACCTGCTGCGCCAGTCGTGCCCGCTGGTTGAGCAGGTCGAGCAGGCATCCGTCGACCTGGTCGATCTGCTGCCGGACGAGCCCAAGCTCCCGCTGCAGATCGTCGCTCATCGTGCCGTCCCCGCCGCCCACTGCCGGCCGCACCGCAAGCGCCTCACCCCTCTTCCTGGGCGGCAGCGGAATTCGCCACCGGGTTCCCGCCCACCGGCCCGGGCAACTCGGCGTCGTCTTCGGTCTCAACGACCTTTTCCAGGCCAGCGAGTTTCTCGCCAGCATCGAGCGCAATCAGCGTCACACCCTGAGTGGCGCGACCAAGCTCGCGGATCTCGCGCACCCGGGTGCGGATCAGCACACCACCGGTGGTGATGAGCATGATCTCGTCATCGTCGCGCACCAGGCGGGCGGCAACCACCTTGCCGTTGCGCTCGCTGGCGGCAATCGCGATCACCCCCTGCGTGCCACGACCCGAATGACGGAAATCGGCCAGCGCCGTACGCTTGCCGTAGCCGTTCTCGGTCGCCACCAGAACCGTCTGCTGATCGTTGTCGGCCACCAGCAGCGACAGGACCTGCTGTTGCTCGGCCAGCCTCATGCCGCGCACGCCGCGCGCCGTGCGCCCCATCGGCCGCACATCTTCCTCGTCGAACCACACCGCCTTGCCGGCGTCGGAAACCAGTACCACGTCCTGGCTGCCGTTGGTGATCTCCACTCCGATCAGGAAATCGTCCTCGTCGAGCGCGGCCGCGATGATGCCGCTGCGCCGCGGGTTGGAGAAATCCGACAGGGGTGTCTTCTTGACCGTTCCCTGCGCGGTGCACATGAAGATGTAGCGGTCGTCGGCAAACTCCTTGACCGGCAGGATGGCGCTGATCTTCTCGCCTTCCTCGAACGGAAAGAGGTTGACGATCGGCTTGCCCCGACTGCTGCGCGTCCCCTGCGGCACTTCGTACACCTTGAGCCAATACACCCGCCCGCGATTGGTGAAACAGAGGATGAAATCGTGCGTGTTGGCGACGAACAGATGATCGATGAAATCGTCCGTCTTCATTGCTGCGGCCTGCTTGCCACGCCCGCCGCGCCGCTGCGCACGATAGTCGGCCAGCGGCTGTGACTTGACGTACCCGGTGTGCGAGAGCGTCACCACCATGTCCAGCGGCGTGATGAAGTCCTCGATTCCAAGGTCCTGGGTGTGGACGACTATCTCCGAGCGGCGCTTGTCGCCGAACTGGGCGCGGATGCCGGTCAGTTCCTCGCCGATCATCTCGGTGATGCGCTCCGGACGCGCCAGGATGTCCATCAGATCCGCGATACGTTCGAGCAGATCGGCGAAATCGCCGATGATCTTGTCGCGCTCCAGCCCGGTCAGCCGCTGCAGGCGCAGATCGAGGATGGCCTGCGCCTGCGCTTCGGACAGCAGGTAACCGTTCTTCGACAAGCCGTATTCGAGACCCAGTCCTTCCGGCCGAGTCGCATCGAACGCCGCGCGCGCCAGCATCTCGGCAACCGTCGGCGAAGTCCACAACCGCGCCATCAGGCCACGGCGAGCGTCGGCCGGCGTTGGCGAAGCCTTGATCAGCGCGATGATCTCGTCGACGTTGTCCAGCGCGACGGCCAGACCCTCCTGGATATGCGCACGCTCGCGCGCCTTGCGCAACTCGAAGACCGTGCGCCGGGTGAGCACTTCGCGCCGGTGCCAGAGGAAGCACTCGAGCATCTGCTTGAGATTCAGCAGGCGCGGCTGTCCGTCGACCAGGGCCACCATGTTCATGCCGAAGGTATCCTGGAGCTGCGTCTGCTTGTACAGGCAGTTGAGTACCACATCGGCCACTTCACCCCGCTTGAGCTCGATCACCACCCGCATGCCGGACTTGTCGGACTCATCGCGCAGATCGGAGATCCCCTCGATGCGCTTTTCGTTCACCAGCTCGCCGACCTTTTCGAGCAGGGTCCGCTTGTTCACCTGGTACGGCAGTTCGTCGATGATGATCGCCTGGCGGTTGCCGCGGTCGATGTCCTCGAAGTGCACCTTGGCGCGCATCACCACCCGGCCACGTCCGGTGCGATAGCCCTCGCGTACGCCGGAGACGCCGTAGATGATGCCGGCGGTCGGAAAGTCGGGTGCCGGCAGCAGGTCGATCAACTCGTCGACGGTGATCTCGACGCTGTTGAGCAGAGCCAGGCAGGCATCGATCACTTCGCCCAGGTTGTGCGGCGGGATATTGGTCGCCATGCCGACCGCGATGCCCGACGAACCGTTGATCAGCAGGTTCGGGATGCGCGCCGGCAGAACCAGCGGCTCTTCCTCGGAACCATCGTAATTTGGGCCGAAGTCGACCGTTTCCTTGTCGATGTCGGCCAGCAACTCGTGTCCGATGCGCGCCATGCGCACCTCGGTGTAACGCATCGCCGCCGCGTTGTCGCCATCGACCGAGCCGAAGTTGCCCTGTCCATCGACCAGCATGTAGCGCAGCGAAAAATCCTGCGCCATGCGCACGATGGTGTCGTAAACTGCCGTGTCGCCATGCGGATGGTACTTACCGATGACGTCACCGACGATCCGCGCCGACTTCTTGTATGGCTTGTTCCAGTCGTTGGACAGCTCGTGCATGGCGAACAGGACTCGTCGATGCACCGGCTTCAGTCCATCGCGCGCGTCGGGCAGGGCGCGACCGACAATGACGCTCATCGCGTAATCGAGATACGATCGACGCATCTCGTCTTCGAGGCTGATCGGGAGTGTTTCTTTGGCGAAAGCTTCCATCTTCTTTCCGCAGGCGACGCGACTTCAGGAACAATGTCGTCGTCTTCATCAAGCTGCAGATTCTATCACGCCAGCACTGCCTCCGGCCGGGCGAGCCGCGCATTGAGGGTCCTGCGCCAATGAACTCCGACGAGCTCGTCGAACACAGCATACCTTGCTCCGGCAGCAGGACCACCCTCCACACCGGCCGCAGGCACGAGGGCAGCGGCTTGCTCGGCAAGGTCAGGACAGACGGCACCCGAGAGGCTGTCCCATGATGAAAAACCGGGAAGTTTTCCCGGTACCGGCGGGAGACTTTCCACTGTTCAGCCGGGCAAGGACGCGCCATACTCGATACCGGATCGGGACGTTGCGACGTGAACGCCATGTCCCCCGGTGCCTGCCCGGCAAAGAGAACCGGGGCTGTGACCAGACACCACGCCGCGGCCGCCGGGGCGGCGTCCTGCTCAGCCTGATGGCCAAGGAGTGTTGCCAATGAGTGCGAACGTGAACACCGCAAGGGTAGCCATGCTCCTCTGGGCGGTCGCCCTCGGTGGGAGCGCTCTGGCCACATCGATCGGCCATCCGGCTGGGGCACGTGAACACGGTCATCAACGACCGGCAACACGGCCTGCCGTCAGCGAATCCGGACAGGCCACCCCGACTCGGGGACGTCGCCAGGCGGCACACTGATGAAGCATCGGCTAGCAAACCCGGGTCAAACAGGTCTCTGAGCAGTCCTGCAAACTACTCGTCGGGAGGGCAATGCTATGTCTCTTTGGCTGCTCGTTTGTTGTGCTTTGGTAGATCTCGCTCTGCGCTTCTGGTGGAAACACACACAGCGTTTGATACCCGCACAGCTTCCCGGGCCGAGCGCCCTCGCCCGACCCCGCCCTATCGCGGTGTTTCGATCAAGCTCCAGGAAGATTCCTGCGCCGGAGCACGGCAGATCGCGGGCAAGCGCTTCCTGGCCTGTGCCGCACCACTGCTACCCATCGACAACTGCGATTCCTCGACTTGCCGATGCCGCTACGCACGCTTCGATGACCGTCGGCAGGATCAGGGGCGAGGCTGGAATGCGATCAGCAGGGCTTTGCTGCTGGTCCCACGGCTGATGATCGCCGCAGCAGCGGCGACCGCCGAAGATCGTCGCAGTCCGTAGCCGGCATGCAGCAAGCAAGCCCGCCGGGCAGCAGGTACCGCCCCTCCCGACCGGCGGCGGCACTTGGTGGCCATGCTGAATCTGTCACACAGCCGAGAGCAACACAGATGTAAACGCTGCGCCGCCGCCGACCCCAGCGGAGCATCCCGCCGGCCGCGCAGCCCAACCAGCCGACCGCAACGGCTGACCGCGCCACGGTGACGACTGCTTGCTTCGGATTTGACACGTGTCAATTCGCCGCCGCCAAGCCGCCAATATAATCAACGGCTAATAATTATGGTCGGCAGCGGCCCAGGGACCCCAGCGACGTGAGTTTCCATGCAGCATTGCGCAAAGGCGTGAAAAGCGTCTTTCTGCGCTTCGAAGAAGCTCTCGATGCCCCTTTCGGCGGCGAAGACAATCCGCTACGTCATCTTGGCGCGATCGGTCTGTATCTGCTCTGGATCGTCGTCGGCAGCGGGCTGTATCTGTACACCGTGCTCGACACCGGCATCGACGCCGTGTACAACTCGATCGGCTATCTCTCGCTGGAGCAATGGTATCTGGGCGGCGTGCTGCGCAGCCTGCACCGCTATGCTGCGGACGGCTTCATGCTGGTGATGATGCTGCACCTGCTGCGCGAATGGTGCTACGGGCGCTATTTCGGCTTTCGACTCTATTCGTGGATGACCGGTGTGCCCCTGCTCTGGCTGGCCTACATCGCCGGCATCGGTGGCTACTGGATCGTCTGGGATCAGCTCGCGCAACTGTCGGCCATCGCGACGACCGAACTGCTCGACTGGCTGCCGATCTTCAGCGAGCCTGCAGCGCGCAACTTCATGGCCCCCGACTCGATTAACGATCGCTTCTTCACCATGCTGGTGTTCATCCATCTCGGTGTCCCGCTGCTGCTCATCCTCGGCCTCTGGGCCCACGTGCATCGCATCAGCCATGTCGACTACCTGCCCTCGCGGCGCGTCATGCTGAACACCTTTGCTGTCCTGCTCCTGATCTCGCTGTTCGCCCCGGCACTCAGCAACCCGCCGGCTGACCTCGCCAGCGTCCCGGGCGAACTCGGCTTCGACTGGTTCATCCTGTTCATCCACCCACTGACCGACCTGACTTCGCCGGCCGTCGTCTGGTCACTGCTGTTCGTCCTCACCGCCCTGCTCTTCGCGCTGCCGCTGCTGCCGCATCCGCGCCCGGATCCGGTGGCCGTGGTCGACGCCGCCAACTGCACCGGCTGCAACCGCTGCCTTGCCGACTGTCCCTATGCCGCGATCGCCATGGAAGCGCACCCGCAGCGGCCGGGCCTCAAGCTGGCCGTCGTCGATCCCGACCTCTGTGCCGCTTGCGGCATCTGTGCCGGTTCCTGCCCGTCCTCCACCCCTTTCCGCCGGCGCAAAACCCTGATCACCGGCATCGACATGCCGCAGCAACCGGTCAATGCGCTGCGCGAGCAGCTCGAACAGGCGCTCTCCCGCCTCGAGGGCGGCTGCCGCATCGTTGTCTTCGGCTGTGCCCGCGGCGCCGACGTCAAGCCACTGGCTGCCGCCGACACAATGGTCATTCCCCTGCTATGCACCGGCATGCTGCCACCGTCCTTCGTCGAGTACGCGCTGCGCTGCGGTGCCGATGGCGTGCTGCTCAGCACCTGCCGCGAAAGCGCCTGCGAATTCCGCCTTGGCGACCGGTGGACCCGCCGGCGTCTGCAAGGCGAGCGCGAACCGCACCTGCGCCGCACGGTGCCGATCTCCCGGCTGCAGGTGGTCGCTGCCTCCAGCCATGACCGAACTGAACTGGCCGAAGCCCTGGCCGACTTCCGAACCCGGCTCGAAAGCCAAGTCGATTCGGACGACAGACTCCAACCCTATCTGCGGAGATCCCCACACCATGCTTAAACCCACCGCCATCGTCGGCCAGGTGATCCTCTACGGCGCTTTTGCCGCCTTCATCGGCTATTTTGCCACCTCGCCGAAATACAGGCAGATCCCCGACGACGTCGCACTCATCAAGCTGTCGATCAGCCACCTCGGCGAGCGCGAATGTCGCAAGCGAAGCCCCGAGGAACTGGCCAAGATGCCGCCGAACATGCGCGCACCGATGGACTGCCCGCGCGAGCGCTCGGACATCCGACTGGAGGTCGATCTCGACGGTCAGCCCGTTTTCCACACCGTCATGCACCCGACCGGCCTCTACAAGGACGGTGTGTCCACGGTGTACAAGCGTTTCGAGGTGAAGGCCGGCGATCACCGGGTGACGGTGCGCATGAACGACAACCTCGTCAAGCCGGGATTCAACTTCGTCAAGGAGGAAGCGATCAAGCTCAAGCCGGGTCAGGTGATGGTGATCGATTTCAACCCCGACAAGGGCGGTCTGTTCTTCAAATGATCACCGTGGCCGTCGCACGGCCGCCGAGAGACACATCCCCAATTTCCTGAGCTGACATCGACCATGGTCAAAGTCCTGCAACAAATTCTGCGCTGGCTCTTCATGCGCGTCGAGAACGTCTTCAACGTCGCTTTCGGCGACAAGATGAACCCTTTCTACCACCTAGGGACCATCAGTTTCTGGCAGTTCTGGCTGCTGGTGATCTCCGGTTTCTATCTCTACATCTTCGCCGATACGGGCGTGCATGACGCCTTCGAATCGGTCGAGAGGATCACGCACGACCAGTGGTGGGCCGGCGGCATCCTGCGCAGCATCCACCGCTATGCCACCGACGGCATGATCCTGACCATGCTGCTTCACATGTTGCGGCACTTCGCTTACGACCGTTATCGCGGCTTTCGCTCCTTCTCCTGGCTGACCGGTGTCGCCCTGCTCTGGCTGATCTACATCGCCGGAGTCAATGGTTTCATGCTTGTCTGGGACAAGCTGGCGCAGTTCGTGGTCATCGCCACCGCCGAGTGGTTCGACATCCTGCCGATGTTCAACGGCACCCTGATCCGTAACTTCCTCTACCTCGAGAGCGTCAACAGCCGCCTGTTCACCCTGCTCGCCTTCATCCACATCGGAGCCCCGTTGATCGTCGCCTTCATCATGTGGGTGCATGTGCAACGCGTGCCGCGCGCTCACATCAACCCGCCGCGCCCGATCGCCATCGCCGTCACGCTGATGTTCCTGGCCCTCTCACTGATCAAGCCGATCCTCAGCCAGGGTGGCGAAGCGGACATGTCGGTGGTGCCGACCGACATCGATTTCGACTGGTTCGAGTTGCCGGTCCTGGCGCTGGTTTATGTCACCAATCCCCTGCATCTCTGGTACTGGGTGCTCGGCCTCACCGGGCTGCTCTTCCTCGTTCCCTGGCTGCCACCGAAGCGGCGCGGTGCGGCGATGGCGCTGACCTCGATCACCTTCCACCCCGACCACAAGGCGGTCCACGCCCGCTTCGACGAAACCCTGCTCGATGCCGGTCTGCGCCAGGATATCGACCTGCCCTACGAGTGTCGCAATGGTGGCTGCGGCGTGTGCAAGTGCACCGTTCTGCAGGGCAAGGTCGATCCCGGCCTCTACCAGCCGAGCGCCCTGTCGGCTGCAGAACTGGCGCAAGGCAAGGTGCTGATGTGCTGTGCGACAGCACTCGAGGACGCCGAGATCGAATATCAGGCGAGCGCTGAACCCAAAGGATTCAAGGAGTACACCGCTCGCGTCATCCGCATGGAGAAACTGACGCACGACGTCATGCAGGTGCTGCTCAAGTTGCCGGAAGGCCGGAAGATCGCCTTCAAGGCCGGCCAATACATCAACATCATCCTCGAAGACGGCCAGCGCCGCGCGTTCTCGTTTGCCAATCCACCTCATGAAGGCGAGTTCGTCGAACTGCAGATTCGGCTGATGCCTGGCGGTCGCTTCACCACGCACGTCTTCGAAGCCATGAAGGAAGGCGACGAAGTGCGCTTTGAAGGCCCGATCGGCGACTTCTCCCTGCGTGAATCCGAACGGCCAATCGTCTTCGTCGCCGGTGCGACCGGCTTCGCGCCGGTCAAGAGCATGGTCGAGGATGCCTTCAGGCGCGGTCTGAAGCGCGAGATCCATCTCTATTGGGGCGTCAAGAGCCGCAAGGACCTTTACCTGCCGGAACTGCCCGCCCGCTGGGCACGCGAGCACGAGAACTTCCACTTCATTCCCGTTCTCTCGGAACCCACCCCGGAAGACAACTGGAGCGGACGCACGGGATTGGTACACGAAGCGATTCTCGCCGATTTCCCCGAACTCAA
>NZ_JAEUOL010000185.1 GCF_016789985.1 Accumulibacter sp. | reverse complement strand
GGATGGTGCGCAAACGACTTTTGAACATGGGGGCACAGGGATGAGTGCGCCCGAAAACGGCCAAAGGGCCGTGAACAGGGACAAAAACGCTCCGAAACCACGCCCCAAAAGCCGAAAGATGTCGCCATTTGAAACATCAAGTGACAACAACCGTTTCAGCGGGTGTTGTGCAGACCTTCCCTAGGCAATAAACATCTACTGTTCATATTGTACGAGCGCAATCCGGATGCTGAAAAAACCCTCGCACGATCTCTGGAAGAGTTGGAAGGCGCTCCAACGCCCCCTGAATCAGACGCCGCAGGCTGATTTTGTCGAGCGGCTTCTGTTTCGCCACCCGCTCCTTGACGCTTTTCCACACTTGCTCGTCTGGATTGAGCTGCGGCGATTAAGGCGGCAGGAAGTACAGTTCCAGCATACCGTTGGTAGACGCGACGTATTCGCTCACCATAGATGGTCGCCCCTGGTTTACCAAGCCTTCATTCGCTGAGGGGAATCAGGTGGAGATTGCAGCCATAGATCCGGACTCTCGTTCGGGGCCACGACCCCGTCCCTGATGGAATACGCTGACTGAGCCCTGATCAACTTGGCGCACTCGAAGTGCCTTGTGAGAAGCAGGGTATCTCAGTCACGGTCTGACCAGTCTCGCCATCAACTCATGATTGTCTGTGCAATCGGTGGGGTTCTCCTTGACCTTTGCTGCCGTTATGCTGCTCCACCGCAGGGCTTTCCACGGTGCCGGTCGCCGGCGGTCCCTCCATCACCAGAGGCGGCCAGCACGGTGGGAAACCCGTGTTCATACCACCAATCCGAAATCGGCTCCGTAGTCCCGGTCGTGTGCCCGCAACGCCCAGACGATCCGGGCATTCTTGTTCGCTAAGGCCACGGCTGCCACGTTCTTGTTTCGTCGGCCCATCAACCCTCTCAGCGCCTCTGCATTCGGATGCCATATTTCTCTGGTTGTAGCAACTATTTGCTATCTGATTTGTGAGACTATCCTGCAGACTCTCACTTCCTTTGACCTAACCTCATCTTTCCGAGAGCTGGGGCACAAAATGGCGGACTGGGCCATGGGCATACTGGCGATCGAGATGGCGAAATATGGTGTGTACGATGATGGGGAGGTTCCGAGAGTGAGGCATGGTGCCAAGGAGGATTCGGTGAATGTCAGGATGATTGTTGCCTGAAATGATGCTGCCAATGGCATGCATTGGGTGGTTTTCGTGGCGAGTATAGAAACTATGATTTGTTCGGCGGAAGCGAGGGTGTTGAAGAGTCTCTTCGATGGCTTCGAAGCACGGGGAGTGCCCTACGTTGTCTTGCGTAACTACGAGTCGCTTCCGTATGCCTCTGGTGGAAGCGATGTGGATATCTTGGTTTCCGAAAAGGACGGCCTAAGCGCAAGGGCGATAGTGCTTGAAGCCTTTGGAGCAGCCAATGGATGGCCGGTTGGCATCGCGGAGTCTCCAGGTTTTTTCAAGGTCGTAGGGCTCGGGCATACGCAGGCTGGAAATACGGGATGGTGGGGTTTATGCGTAGACGTCAACGTCGGGTTATTTTTTCGAGGATGCCGCTTGCTGGACGGCGATAAACCTCTCCCGGTGCACTTGCATAATGGCGTCCATGTTCTGAGTGACGGCTTGGCCGCGATCCTCGGGGTGTTGAAGGAGGTCTTGAACAACGACGTGTATCCTGAAAAGTACTCTGGGGCGGCGCGGCTAGCGGCGAGGAATGATTGGCCTCTTGTGGCCACGCTGCTTGCCCCGATGCGAGCACGGCCATTGGTCGCTTTTCGAGCATTGCTCCTCTCAACCGCTCCGTCCGAGGAACTTCGCGCCGACTGTAGGCAGCTTCGTTCACTGCTCTTTCGCGATATGCTTTGCAGTCGGCCAATTTTTTCAGTCACCCACCGACTGAGGTACCAGTGGAGCAGGATGCGTCGTTATGCCCGACCCCCAGGGTTGGTGTTGGCCATCCTCGGAGTCGATGGTGCGGGGAAGTCCACAGTGATCAGTAGCCTGTTGCCGGTCCTTAATGCAGCTACCCACAATACGGTCGTTGTGAAACATCTGCGTCCGGGGTGGCTGCCGCCACTTGCCCGGCTAAAAGGTGCCAGCCGCATTGATGGGCCAGTACTTGCACCTCATGCGGCTACTCCGTCGGGCGTGTTAGGTTCTCTGTTGCGCTTGTCGTATCTGACTCTAGACTATGTCGTAGGCTATTGGTTGTGGACAAGACCGCTGATAGCCAAGAGTCCAACGGTGGTTGTTTTCGACCGTTACGCGTACGACATGGCCTTCGATCCTCGCCGCTTCCGTGTTGGTCTGCCGGGTCGGGTTGCAAGGTGGTTCGCCATGCTGGTGCCGACACCTGATCTGATCGTGTGTCTGCACGGAGCCCCGGAAACAATTGCCGCTCGCAAGCAGGAATTGCCGCTGGAGGAAACACGCCGTCAGGTTGAGGCCTTAAGAGAATTCGCAGCTCGTGAGCCGCGGGCGGTCATGGTTTCAACAGACATTACTGTGGAAGAGACTCACGACCAAGTGTTACATGCGCTGTGCAAAGTCCTGCGCAGACGGTCACAGACGCGGTTCTGAATGAGCAACAGCCTATTGGACCAGCGTTTCGGCTGGCGATGGTTGCTACCCCCAGTGACTGGAAATGGCGTCGGCCTTTATGGTTTCTCTTCGGAGGAAGAAACATTCTGGGAAGAGGATCTTGCACGTGTGCGCACAAGCGGGGGCGTCGAACCTGTCGGGCTTCTTCTAGTGGATGGGGATCGATGTACCCTGCGAGAGAGTCCTTCGTCTGCGGAACTCCATGCAGCGCAGGTTGCCGGTGTTGTTGTTGGCCGCGAGCGTGCCCACTATTGGCGGGCAATTCTGGCGATGGAATTTCCCGTTGTGCGTGAATACGGCCTGTTGCCGGCCGCGAATCCAAGGGTTGTGGTGCCGCTCGATTCGCCTCGACACGCGTTGGCTGCATTGTCCCTGCATCGCCCTGGTCGATGGGCGGCCCGCGTGGCGTTGTGGCTGGCGGGGCAGCTGGCAACGCTGGGTAGCGTCGCCGTCCTGCGGGAACGTGTTCTGTTTGTCGCAGCTCGTGATTCGGACTGCAGGCCCCGCGGGTTGGTAGAGGCAGGCCTGCGTGAACGGTGTCTGACGGCTGGAATGATGTACGCCTTGTACCTCGGTACGGCTGACGAGAATCGAAAAACCGTGATCTTGCCTCTGGGCGACGCATCGCCTGAGGTAATTCTTAAGGTTGCTGCCAACTCGCGCTCGGTGGCCTCGCTCGAACACGAAGCGGCGGTTCTTGCGTGTCTGGTAGAGTCGCCGGTCTCAGAGTACGTTCCCAGGTTGGCTGGCGTGTTGGCTGCCAGCGCCACGCTAACCGTTTGCCAGGAGTACCGCCCTCGTTGCCGGATTGGGGAGCGCCGGATGCGAAAGGAAGTCACGGTCTTTCTCGCACGACTGTCGTCGATCAACCGTCGACAGGTTCTACTCGCTGATGCCTTGGCACAGCTTCCAGCGAGCTTCGACCACGGGCCTGCGGATGAGTTGGTTGGTGCCTGCCGAGCGCTCTACGCTCGTCTTATCACTTTGGGTGGCAACGGGGTGCAACTGTGGCTCCATAGAGCGCACGGTGATTTCACGCCGTGGAACAGCGCCTGGACGGAAAAGGGTCTTTTTGTCTTCGATTGGGAACAGAGCCGATCCGAGGATTTGGCGTTAGGGGATGCGTTCTCCTACGTGGTTGCGCCGGCGAGGCTTTTGCGGCAGGGTGCTAGTCCGCGCGCGACGTTGTCTGCTGCTCTGGATCTCGGGGACCGCGTGTTGGCTGCAGCCGCGTTGTCTGGTCCGGGTAGTCGTGTCTACATGGCGCTTTGGCTATTGCATCGCGCATATCAGGCGGCCTTCTTCGGAGAGCTGATCGTTTTTCTGGAGCGGAACTGGTCGTGCATACACGAATGAAGGTTCTGATTTCAGCTTACGCCTGTAGCCCGTACCAAGGCTCTGAACCGGGTGTCGGCTGGGGATTCGTGGCGGCCCTGGCCGAGCGACACGACCTTTGGGTGATCGTCGAGGAGGAAAAGTTTCGTTCCGACATCGAGCGTTATCTCGCCGAGAATCCCGACTTCCCGAGCTCGGTGCGCTTTCATTTCTTGAGAAAGCAGCGCAATCGCCCACTCCGCAAGTTGTGGCCTCCCTCTTATTACTGGTATTACCGGCGATGGCACGAGAATTGTCTGGTGCTCGCGGAAGAGTTGCATCGCGAGGTCAACTTTGATCTCGCCCACCAGCTCACGATGGTCGGCTTCCGCGAGCCCGGTTACCTCTGGAAGCTCGGTATTCCATTTGTCTGGGGCCCGATCGGTGGCATGGGATCGTTCCCGTGGCGATTCCTTCCGATGGCGGGGGCGTACGGGGCGCTATATTATGTTGGATACAACCTGTATAACTACCTTGAGACGCGCTTCGCGCGACGGCCGAGGTTGGCGGCAAACTTTACCGGGTCTGGTTTGCTGGCTGCAACGCCCGAGAACCAGCTGGGCGCAAAGAAGTATTGGGGTTGCCCCAGTACTCTGATTTGCGAGGTCGGCTTGCCACCGGGGAGCGCTGTAGAGCCAACCCGGCGTGCTTTCGGGGAGCCATTGCGTATGGTGTGGACCGGCCTGCATATTCCGCGCAAGGCTTTGAATCTCGTTCTAATGGCAGTGGCAAGATTGAGCGGAGTTTTGAATTGGGAATTGCATGTGCTTGGAGATGGACCGTGTACAGCGAAATGGCGTCGACTTGCGGAAAGGTTGGGAGTGTTAGATCGTTGTCAATTTCATGGTTGGTTACCCCGCGATCAGGCGCTAGGGGTGATGGCGACCAGCCACCTGATGCTGATCACGAGTTTGCGCGACCTGACCTCGACCGTGACCGTCGAGGCTCTGGCGCTTGGTTTGCCGATCGTCTGCCTCGACCATTGTGGATTTGCCGGCGTGGTCGACGACCGCTGCGGTATCAAGGTTCCGGTCACGACGCCGGCGAAGGTCGTTACCGATTTATCGCTGGCGATTGGTCGGCTTGCCTCCGACGAGTCCTTGCGCGTTGCTCTCGCCCATGGCGCCGTGCGGCGGGCGCAGGACTTCTCGTGGGAGAGGAAGGCCGAGTTGGTCGACGAGATCTACCGGCGTAAGATCGAGGAGCATGGGGGCGGCCGGCATGAAGGTCCTCCTGGTACATAATTTTTACGGTTCGGCAGCTCCCTCGGGTGAAAACCAGGTGTTTGAGGCAGAGAAGGCGTTACTTGAGACGCGTGGGCACGAGGTGGCAGTTTTTACCCGGCACAGTGACGAGATCCGCTGTCAGGGGGCCTGGGGTACGCTGCGAGGAGCGCTGGCAACTGCCTGGAATCCTTGGATGGTGTCAGCGATAAGGCAGAAGCTGGGCGGTTTTCGACCGGACGTGGTGCATGTGCACAACACCTTTCCGCTGATCTCTCCTGCCATTTTCCCAGCCATCGGCGGTAGTGCGGCGCGCGTCCTGACGCTCCACAACTATCGGATCTTCTGCCCCGCGGCGATCCCGATGCGAGCTGGCCAGGTCTGTACGGAATGCCTGGACCGGCATTCGGTGTGGCCGGCCATTCGCTACGGCTGTTATCGGAACAGTCGGGCGGCGACTCTGCCCCTGGCTCTTGGGGTTGGTCTGCATCGGGCGCTGGGTACTTGGCGCGAGGAGGTGGACGCCTTCATCGCGCTCACCATTTTTCAGCGCGAGCGCCTCTGTGCGGCCGGCCTGCCCGCAGACAGGGTGCACGTGAAGCCAAACTTCTTTCCCGGCGAGCCGGCCGTTCGCACCTGGGAGGAGCGTGCACCCTATGCGGTCTTTGTCGGTCGCCTGAGTGCCGAGAAAGGTGTGCGTGATCTGTTACGAGCCTGGCAGTGCTGGGGAAGCAGCGCACCGGAACTGCGCTTGGTTGGCGATGGCGAGTTGCGGGCGGAACTGACGCGGATGGCCTCGGGATTGCCGGTGAGGTTTTTCGGCCAGCTTGACGCAGCGGCTGCTCAGGAGCAGATCGCCGGAGCGCGACTGCTGGTGCTGCCGTCGGTCTGTTATGAGGGTTTCCCGATGGTGGTGCGCGAGGCCTTCGCGTTTGGCACGCCGGTCGCCGCTTCCGATCTGGGCCCGTTACCGACCATCGTCGGGCATGGCGGGAGTGGCTTGGTGTTTCCTCCGGGGGCGCCCGAGTCGATATTCCGCGTTGTTCGCGCCGCGTGGGAAGAGCCTAACATGCTTGAGCGTCTGGGGCGCGGGGCGAGGGTGGAATTTGAGGCCCGGTACACCGAGGGAACAAACTATGCCAGGCTGATGGACATTTACCAGAGTGCGATCCATGTCTCGCAGTCACGCCGTGCGCAGGTGGGGCCATGAAGGAAGATATCCTTGGCTACCGGATAGACACACTATCGGTTGATCGTTGCGCAGACGACGTGTTTTCCGTCGTCTGCGGCAGGACGGTAAGTCAGCGCAACTGCGCCTGGCTGGCGTGTCTGAATCCGCATTCGTATGCCGTAGCGGTCAACGATGCCGCATTTGTCGCGGCGCTCAGGGATGCCGAATGGCTGGTGCCGGATGGCGCCGGCGTCGTCATGGCATCGAGGTTGCTCGGCGGCGGAATTACGGAGCGGGTGACCGGGTCGGCCATTTTTCGAGCATTGCTCGAACGGATGAACGCGGCCGGAGGCCTGAGCGTCTTCTTTCTTGGCGCCAGTGAAGAAACGCTCGCTCTGATTCGCGTGCGGATGGCCAAAGAATTCCCGCGGGTCCGGGTTGCCGGCACTTACTCGCCGCCGTTCAAGGAGGCGTACACCCATGCCGAAAATGATGCCATGGTCGATGCAATCAACGTTGCAAACCCTGACGTATTGTGGGTTGGTCTGACCGCCCCCAAGCAGGAGAAATGGTTACATGATCATCGCGCTCGACTGCAAGTGAGGTTTGCCGGTGCGGTCGGTGCCGTGTTCGATTTCTTTGCCGGAAAGGTGGTGCGATCGCACGTGGTATTCCAGCGACTGGGTCTGGAATGGCTGCCTCGCCTGGTTCGAGAACCGCGGCGCCTGTGGCGGCGGACCTTTGTCTCGGCACCAGTGTTTGTCTGGCATGTGGTCAGGAGCAAGCTTGGCCGTGGCCGAGCGGGATACTGAGAGCCCTGGTTGGTGGTTTCACTCGGATGAGCGTGTGCGGGGGAGAGTGATGCCGGAGGGTGTGAGGCTTCTTTTGGATTCGGGAGTGAGTCTCTGGACTCCTGAACCGGGATGAGAACTCCTTTCAGCGTCCTTTGCCGATGCCTGACCGGTGCGCTGGGGCAGCCACTTTCGGAGGTGGACTTGCCGTGCAACGCCGGCGAGTGGGAAAGAGTCCTCAAACTGTCGGGGCAGCATCTGGTCACTCCGTCGGTACGCTGGGCTCTGCGCGAGCAGGGGCGGTTCTCGGAGCTGCCTGCCGATGTCGCAGACTATCTTGATGCCGTTCATGAACTGAACCTGCTGCGGAACCGCGAGTGTGAGCAGCAATTGCACGATGTCATCGCCCTGCTCGGCGGGATTGGCGTTCAACCGGTATTGCTCAAGGGTGCGGCAGCGATCGCCGGCGGGCTCTATCCGACGTCGGGTGAGCGCATGATCTCCGATCTGGACATTCTTGTTTCGTCAGACAGACTTGCAGATGCGGTGGATGTGCTGGCTGAGGCAGGCTACCAGACGTCAGCAGGGCACAGCGAACTGGCCGAAAGTGGTGGGTGGGAGGCTGTGTGCCATCACTATCCACCGCTTTACAGGGCGGATCTGCCGGCAGTGCTAGAGCTTCATGTGCAACCGGTCGACCTGCCTTTCGTGAAGCTTCTGTCCAGCGCGGATGTCTTCGGTCGGGCGGTAACAGCGAGCTGGGCCGGCGGCGAATGTTTGCTTCCCTCGCCAACCGATTTCGTTGCCCACAACACGATTCACGCGTTGCTGGTGAATACTCAAGGGAAACTCGAACAGGTTTCCGTGCGGCAGTTATTCGAGTTTGCGCTGGCCATCCGAACCTATGGCGACAAGATCGACTGGTGTGCTCTTGGCAGCAGGTTTTCCGCGAACGGCGGGGGACGAGCGCTTCGCCAGTATCTGGCTTTGGCAAGTGCCTGCCTGGACCTGGAGCCGGTAGCTGACGCGCGAACCGATTTCTGGGACCGATCAAGAGTAAAAGCCTATCTAAGCCGCATCGATCTTGACAGCCCGACTCTCGAATGGACCATCAATCTTCTTTACCAGACCAAGAGTCGTGCCAGGAACCTGTGGAGAAAGCCCGATCTAGGCAGGAAGCTGCTGGATCCCGAGTTCTATGCACGCTGGGTGAGGAGTATCAAGCGGGTAGACTGATCCGATAACTCTCCGTGTGTCTGAGGTTCCCTCGGTTTTTCGTCTGCCGAAGGGCGCGGGTGTCATGCTAGCAGATTCTCCTGAGGGTGCTGCCTGATCCAGTTCTCCAGAAACTGAACAGGTGATTGGTAGCCAAGGGTCGAGTGCAGCCGTTTTCGGTTGGAGAAGACCTCGATGTACTCAAAGCTGGCCGCCTTCATGTCGGCATGGCTGGCGTAGGGAACGCCGTGCACCTGCTCGTTCCTGAAGCGTTTGAACCCGCTCCCGTCGACGTGTTGTGCCGGGCTTCGCCCGCTCGCCTGACGGCTCGCGAAACGGCGCTTCGCTTGTTTTTCCGGCCATTGCCTTTCCGGCTCATCAAGGAAGTCATGCCGTAGGCCTTGAACTTGTCCTGGAAGGCCTGGCGGGCAGACTGGCTGCCCCGGTCGGAGGGGTGCAGGCCCCGGTGCTGGCTTCTTGCGGAACCAGGTCAGGGTCAGCGCATCGGTCACGAGGTCTGCCGTCCTGCGCGCCCGCCTCCCCCGCTTTCTCCTCCCTGCGAAAAATCAACCCTGCCGTGCGAGTTTTTCAAGAGGCTCAAGGGTAGGGGCGAAGCGTCTTTCAGTTTGCCGCCCATATGCTTGCGCTGAACGGCTCGACCTGGAGTGCGTATCTAGCGGGCGGCGACCATGACAACCATGGTCTTCACCGCACTTCTCCACGCGCTGCCAGATAGATACCGACCAGTAGCAGGACAAACCCGATCCCCTGCCACAGCGTGAACGCTTCCCCAAAAAATATCCATGCCATCAGCGCGCTTCCGACCGGTTCTCCCAGTGTGACCACGGCGATGAAGGTCGGCGAAACGTGTTTGAGCGACCAGTTGTAGGAAGTGTGGCCCAGCAACTGGGGGCCGACGGCCATGCCCAGCGCGACGAGATAGGCGACATTGCTGTAACCGCCGAGCGGCGTGCCGCTGGCCTGGCAGGCGACGAACAGGAAGATGGCGGCACTGCCGTAGGCGAGCCACACATATGCCGGCAGCGGCAGGCTGGCGCGCAGGCGGCGGCCGATCAGGAGATAGGCCGAGAAACACCAGCTCCCCGCGACGGCGAGGAAGTTGCCGAGCAGCGGGTTGCTGCCGGGCGCGCTGCTGCGGCTGTCGCTCCAGAAAATCAAGCCGCTGCCCGAGATTGAAATCACGATGCCGACCAGCAGCAGGCGGCTGGGCCGGTCGCCGAACAGCAGGAAGGAGGCGATGCCGATCCACAGCAGGTTGGTCGTCACCAGCGCCGTGCTGCTGGCCACCGAGGTGTACTCGAGCGAGCTGATCCAGGTGGCGAAGTGCAGGGCGAGAAACAAGCCGGCGCCTCCGGTGAGCAGCGCCTGCCGCCGGTTCAGCGCACCCAGCGTGCGGCCTGATTGCCAGAGGGCGAGCGGGGTGATGAGCAGCGC
The DNA here is from genome assembly GCF_016789985.1 of Accumulibacter sp. Classification (GTDB taxonomy): domain Bacteria; phylum Pseudomonadota; class Gammaproteobacteria; order Burkholderiales; family Rhodocyclaceae; genus Accumulibacter. Next base: position 313 of record NZ_JAEUOL010000185.1, on the reverse strand, counting down.
CGCCAAGCCGAGGCGCAGGGTGGCGATGGTCAGCGAGGGCAGGCCGTAAGCTTGCGCGAAACGCGCCAGGATGGCACCGAAGGAGATCGCCAGCAGCCCGACGCCGAGCACCAGGAAGGGGAGCCAGCGCGGTGGCGGCCTGCTGCTGCCGTCCATGGACTAGGCGGGCGCTGCGGCGTGGCCGCCTTCGAGATAGGCGGCGTGCACCTCCGGGTTGGCCAGCAGTTCGTGTCCGCTTCCCGACAGGATGATCTGCCCGTGCTGCAGAACGTAGCCACGATGTGCGACACGGAGCGCGTGGTGGGCGTTCTGT